>NZ_NRQV01000035.1:0-38662 GCF_004119505.1 Flavobacterium sp. YO64
TTTTTAAAACCCTGTTTCATAGAAATGGGGTTTTTTATTCAAATTTTACTTAATTTTTAAGTAAAAATGGTACCTTAGCTCAGATGGTAGAGCAATGGACTGAAAATCCATGTGTCCCTGGTTCGATCCCTGGAGGTACCACATAATGCTCGGATGGTGAAATTGGTAGACACGCTGGACTTAAAATCCAGTGAACAGCAATGTTCGTGCGGGTTCAAGTCCCGCTCTGAGTACTAAAACTTCAATTAGCTTTTGCTAGTTGAAGTTTTTTTTTGGATATAAAACAAAAGTTTATTACTGCTATTGGTAAAGTTAAAATTATAAAAGAATAAGTAAGTATTTTGTACGTAAATTTTATATTTTTACTTTACATATTTAACTATATACTGTTTTTTAATCATGCAAAATATTTTTTTAAAAGAAGATTGTGATCAGTTTATTAATAGAATAAATCAGCTTAAGTCCGATTCACAAAGGCTTTGGGGTAAAATGTCTGTCGATCAAATGCTCGCGCATTGCAATGTGTCATACGAAATGGTTTATGAAGATGTTCATCCAAAACCAAATGGTTTTATGAAGTTTATTCTAAAATTATTGGTCAAAAATAAGGTGGTTGATGATAAACCTTATCCTAAAAACAACCAAACAGCACCGCAATTTATAATTAAAGGGAATCGTGATTTTGAAATGGAAAGGAAAAGGCTCATATCTTATTTAATTCGAACTCAGACTTTAGGATCAAATGAATTCGAAGGTAAAGAATCGCACTCTTTTGGAAAATTGACTTCGCAAGAATGGAATAATATGTTTGTAAAACATTTAGAGCATCATCTTTCACAATTTGGAGTTTAATAAAATTGAAATTTTATGAGAAGTTTTATTACTATACTATTTTTATTCCTTGGGTTAGTATCTAATGCCCAGAAGCAAGAAGTTCAAAAATGTATTGATGTGTTTTTTGAAGGATTTCATGAAAAAGACACCCTTAAATTGAAATCAGTTTGTGGAGATAAAATTATTTTACAATCGATAAGCGAAAGTAAGAGTAAAGGCAATAAATTGTCAAATGAAAGCGCAGAAGAGTTTTATAAATCTATTGCTTCAATTCCAAAGACTACTAAATTTCAGGAAAAAATATTGAGCTATAATATTCAACTTGATGGAGCAATGGCACATGTTTGGGCACCTTATGAATTTTATTTAAATGATAAATTAAGTCATTCAGGCGTAAATACTTTTACATTATTTAAAGAAAAAGAGAATTGGAAGATTGTTTATTTGATTGATACGAGAAGAAAGTAGTTTTTTAGAGTATTTCGTGTAAATAATAGTTGCAAATATCTGCTATAAGGCACTCTTCACATTTAGGTTTTGGTCTGCAGGTTTCTCTGCCAAGAAAAGATATAGCCATACCAATTTCGGACCAAATATTTTTAGGAAGTATTTGCATGAGATCTTTTTCTACTTTATTCCCGTCTTTGCTTTCTTTTATAATTCCAATTCTTGGAGCTACTCGTATTACATGTAAATCGGCAATAATACCCTCGGCTGGTTGATTAGTTTCTCTTAAAATTACATTTGCCGATTTTCTTCCAATTCCTTTTAGGGCTGTTAAGCCGCTCATGGTTAATGGAATATTTTTGTCTTCTTGAATAGTTTTTGCAATTTCTAAAAGCCAGTTTGCTTTTGTCTGGAAGTTTCGAACTTTACTAATATAGGGAATGAATGTTTCTAGATCTGTTTTTGATAAACTATTTAAGGTTGGGTATTTATCAAATATCGCAGGTGCTATTTTATTGATATTTGCATCAGAATCTTGTGCTGATAAAACAACCATAATCAATAATTGGTAAATGTTTTGATATTCTAAAGGATGTTTCTTTCCTTTATATTTCTCTAAAATAGGTTCTAATTTAGTTTCCCAATTTGATGTTTCTCCAAATAAATCCATTTTTTCTTTTTTTGAATTAAATAAGTAAAATGTTTATTATCATAAAGTTAGGGGTTTTTGATGAATTCTATAGCCTTTTTGATTACATTTTGATTTCCTAGAATTTTTCTATGTCCTAAGCCTTCTGTTAAGAATAATTCTCCGTTTTCTAGATTTTCATGAATATGAATTCCAGCTTTAGCGGGAACTTCAGGATCATCATTATCATGTATAACCAAAACGGGTATTTTTACTTTTTGAGCTGCTCTGTAAGCTGAAAAATTATCCATTTTTACTTGATATTTATTCTCGAAAAACTCGCGCAGACGTTCGCTTATAGCTTGTTTTAAACCTAATTTAGCAACAAAATCGTTTAGAATATCCTGAACAATATCTCCGCTTCCAATTACAATTGCTTTTTTGACTTTTAAGCCGTCTTTAATTGCATTTAGTACTGACATTCCTCCTAAAGAATGACCAATTGCAAATTCAAATGGACCATATTGTTTTTCTATCTCTAGGATAGAAGAAATAAATTCAGACATAATAGTCGAATTTCCTTTTGATTTTCCATGTGCGGGAGCATCAAAACTCACTACAGAGTAACCATTATCTAAAAGCTCGTCGGCTATTTTAAACAATTGAGTACCTCGTCCTGACCATCCATGAACTAATAAAATTTTACGATCACTTTTGCCATACTCATAAGTCACAACACTTTTGTTTATTTCTGGAACATAGATTAAGTTTTGGATGCTTTTTTTATCCATCTCGAATTCTCGTTTTGGAACTTTATGTTTTATAGGCGTCGTAAATAGTTTTGCTGCATAGGATGTTACTAGTTTAGATGAAATTAAAGCACAAATTTTACATGATACAATAATAAACTGTGGAATTTTTAATGATTTAGTAGGATTGTTTGTCTTTTTTGACATATCAATAAATTTTACTTGTGGGCTTAATTCTGTTTATTTTTTGCTAAATTTAAAAAACATAAAAGTAGCTATTTATATAGGACTGCTGAAAAATAATTCACAATTTGTTATAATTTTTAACATGGAAATATTTCATATTAGTGCCGAATGTTATCCAATGGCAAAAGTTGGCGGTCTAGCTGATGTTGTTGGTGCATTACCAAAATATCAAACTAATGCAGGTCATCAGGTACGAGTAATTGTTCCTTGTTATGATACTAAGTTTAGAAAAGAGAATGACTTTGAATGTGTTCATTGGGGAACAGTTAAACTTGGAAACTTTAATTTTCCATTTAGCATCCTTAAAGAAACTACAAATAAATTAGGGTATGAATTATACCTTGTAGAAATTAAAGAATTATTTGACCGTCCCAATGTTTATGGCTATGAAGACGATATAGAACGTTTTTTAGCTTTTCAGATAGCAGTTTTAGATTGGATAATTTGTCGAAATACAATTCCAGATGTTATAAATTGTCACGATCATCACACTGGATTAATTCCATTTTTACTTCAATTTGCTTACAAGTATGATAGTTTGAAGAATGTAAAAACGGTAATTACAATTCATAATGGTTTGTATCAAGGATGGTTTGGATTTGATAAGCTGCATTATTTACCGGAATTTGATTTAAAGCATGTTGGATTTTTAGAATGGAATAATTCGATTAATTCATTAGCAGTTGGTGTGAAATGTGCAAATGCTGTAACGACAGTGTCTCCAAGTTATTTAAATGAAATTAACAATGCAGCTAATGGTTTGGAACCTTTGTTCAAATCAGTTCGTAATAAATCAAGAGGAATTTTAAATGGAATTGATATTGAAGTTTGGGATCCTTTAAAAGATCAAATGATTGCCGCGAATTATTCAATAGAAACTTCTGAAGCCGGAAAACAAAAGAATAAAGAAAAACTTTGCGAACAGTTTGATTTAGATCCCGAAAAACCGCTGTTTAGTTTTATTGGCCGTTTGTTTGAGGAAAAAGGAGGAGATTTATTACCTCACGCATCTGCTTTAGCATTATCTGAAAATTTCGAAAATATCAATATTCTGATTTTAGGATCTGGAAATGCAGTTATAGAAGAACAATTAGTGCAATTAAGAAATGATTATAATGGTAATTACAATGTTTTTATTGGTTATAACGAAGAATTAGCGCATTTGATTTACGCAGGGTCAGATTATATTTTAATGCCCTCTAGAGTTGAACCTTGCGGTTTAAATCAAATGTATGCGATGCGTTATGGAACAATACCGATAGTTAGGAGAACTGGAGGATTAAGAGATACGGTTATTGATTTTGGAGATGAAGGAAACGGAATATGTCATGATCAGGCTTCAGTTGGAGATATCTGTTATTCTATAAATCGTGCTGTAAAGCTGTACAATAATAAATTAAATTTCAATAAAGTTTTAGAAAGAGGAATGGCTGCTGACCATTCCTGGGAAAGAGTTTGCCAAGAATACATCGAGATATACAACCTAATAATTGAGAAAAATGAAATTTAAAAAGAAAAATGTAGTTGCTATTATTTTAGGAGGAGGACAAGGATCACGTTTATTTCCATTAACCGAAACGAGATCAAAACCTGCAGTGCCAATTGGCGGAAAATATAGATTAGTCGATATTCCTATTTCAAATTGTATTAATTCGGATATTTTTAAAATATTTGTTCTAACACAGTTCAATTCTGCATCTTTAAATGCGCATATCAAGAATACCTTCAATTTTAGTATTTTCAGCCAGTCGTTTGTAGATATTTTGGCAGCTGAACAAACACCAGATAACCCAACGTGGTTTCAAGGAACTGCAGATGCCGTTAGACAATGTATGTCTCATTTTTTAAAACACGATTTTGATCACGCATTAATTCTTTCCGGCGATCAATTGTATCAAATGGATTTTAATGAAATGCTGGAGGCTCATATTGCAGCCGATGCGGCTATTTCGATAGCAACACTTCCTGTTAATGCTAAGGATGCACCAGAGTTTGGAATTTTAAAAACGAATCATGAGAGCTGCATAGAAGCTTTTATTGAAAAACCAGACGCATCATTGCTGCCCGATTGGGAATCTGAAGTAAGTGAGCAAATGCAAGAAAAAGGCAAAAAATATCTAGCTTCAATGGGAATTTACATTTTCAATAAACCATTATTAGAAGAATTAATGGCAAATCCTGATACAAAGGATTTTGGAAAAGAAATTATTCCGCAAGCCGTTGGAAAGCATAAAATTTTAAGTTATCAGTACGAGGGTTATTGGACTGATATTGGAAATATTGAATCCTTTTTTGAAGCAAATATTGGTTTAACTGCAGATATTCCAGAGTTTAATTTATTCGATAATGAGAATAAAATTTTTACGAGACCTAGATTATTGCCACCTTCTAAATTTAGAAATTCAATTGTAGATCAATCCTTAATTTCTGAAGGCTGCATTATTAATGCAAAAGAGATTAAGAGTTCTGTAATTGGTATTCGTTCTAGAATTGGAGTAGGAACGGTACTTGAAAATTGTTATGTTATGGGGAATGATTTCTATCAGGATCTTGACGAACTAAATCATGAGAGTACAATTAATAAAATTCATGTTGGAATTGGTGAAAACTGTTTTATAAAGAATGCTTTAGTCGATAAAAATGTTAGAATTGGAAACAATGTTCATATTAGCGGCGGAAAACATTTAGACAATTTTACTAATGAATTGTACAGCATAAAAGACGGAATTGTTGTAATTAAAAAAGGGGCAGTCCTTTCTGATAATTTCAGAATAGAATAAATTAAAAATAAGTTTCCAATAAAAATAAATTCCAATTGCCTTAAAAAACAAATATGACAAAAGTAATTACACATTCTCTATTTACTGATTTTGATATTGATTTATTCAAAGCTGGAAAGCATTTCAAATTGTATGAAAAGCTGGGAGCTCACTTAATTGAAGTTAATGGAGTAAAAGGAGTTTACTTTGCCGTTTGGGCTCCAACTGCACAAACAGTTTCGGTGGTAGGTGATTTTAATTATTGGACTCATGGAGAACATGTTTTAAATGTACGTTGGGATTCCTCGGGTATTTGGGAAGGATTTATTCCAGAGATTTCAAAAGGAGCTCTTTATAAATATAAAATCCAGTCGAATATTGACGGAATTGTAACTGAAAAAGCAGATCCATTTGCGCTGTATTGTGAGAAACCACCGCATACGGCATCTGTCGTATGGGATTTGGAATACAAATGGAAAGATGAAAACTGGATGCAGAATCGTAAGCATAATAATGCGTTAGACAAACCTTATTCTGTTTACGAAGTGCATTTGGGTTCATGGAAACGTGCAGAGAATAACCGTTTTTTAACTTATTTGGAGCTTGCTGATGATTTAGTTAAATATGTAAAAGAAACGGGTTTTACCCATGTTGAATTCATGCCTATAATGGAGTATCCTTATGATCCTTCTTGGGGATATCAATTGACGGGATATTTCGCGCCAACATCACGTTTTGGTAAACCGCAGGATTTTATGGTTTTAGTTGATAAACTGCATCAAGAAGGAATTGGAGTAATTTTAGATTGGGTTCCTTCACATTTTCCAGATGATGCACATGGTTTAGGCTTTTTTGACGGATCACATTTGTACGAACATCCAGATCGCCGAAAGGGATACCATCCTGATTGGAAAAGTTTGGTTTTTAATTATGGACGAAATGAAGTTCGAGCTTTTTTGATTAGTAATGCTGTTTTTTGGCTTCAAAATTATCACGCCGATGGTTTAAGGGTTGATGCCGTTGCTTCGATGTTGTATCTTGATTATTCAAGAGAAGAAGGAGAGTGGGAACCTAACATTTTTGGTGGAAGAGAAAACCTGGATACGATTAGTTTTCTAAAAGAGTTCAACGAAGTAATTTATGCTAATTTTGATGGCGTACAAACTATTGCCGAAGAAAGTACTTCCTTTCCGATGGTTTCAAGGCCCACTTTTACAGGTGGCTTAGGTTTTGGAATGAAATGGATGATGGGCTGGATGCATGACACTTTAGAATATTTTCAAAAAGAAACAGTTTACAGAAAATACCATCAAAATGATTTAACTTTCTCGATGACGTATGCTTTTACCGAAAATTTCATGCTTCCGTTTTCACATGACGAAGTAGTTTACGGGAAAAAATCTCTTATCTATAAAATGCCCGGCGATGAATGGCAGCGATTTGCCAATTTAAGATTATTGTACGGATATATGTTCACGCATCCCGGAGCGAAATTATTGTTTATGGGAGCAGAATTTGGTCAAACGAGCGAGTGGAATTTTGAGAATAGTTTAGATTGGCATCTGCTTCAATATGATTTTCATTCAGGAATAAAAAAGCTAATTACAGATTTAAATAAACTCTATAAATCATATCCTGCTTTATACGAAAAGCAGTTTACAGGCGAAGGCTTTGAGTGGATTAATTACTCAGATCATCAAAATGCGGTTTTATCTTATATCAGAAAAGGTAATAAACCTGATGAAAATGTTATTGTGGTTCTTAATTTCACACAGATTGTAAGAGAAAATTACAGAATCGGAGTGCCAAAGAAAGGAAAGTTACAAGAAATTTTTAACAGCGATGCAGCAGTCTATGGAGGAAGCGATGTTGGAAATTCTGAAATATTAAAAGCAGAAGCAATGCCATATGACGGAAGAGAATTTTCTGTTGAATTAATTCTGCCTCCTTTAAGCATTACTGTTTTTTCTTTCGTATAAAAATTAGACAAATAAATTTTTACAACTATTTTATTAGTATATCGTTCTTAAATTATCAAATTGATGATTTTTTGAGGAGAATTCTAATACCCATTCAGAAAAAACGTTTTCGTGAATAAACCTTTTATTCATAGGGCTTTATAAACTTTTTTTGTAAGTTTGAAAGAGCGTTAACGTTTTATAATTAATTCATTTGGAGATATGATTACAAACACGGCATTAGAATATAAAGGCGATTTATATCCATCAAAAATTGTCTCATTTCAACACGAAGGCGATTCCATTTTTTTTAATACAGATAATAAAGTAATCCTAAAAGTTACTATTCTTAGAGATAGTTTAATTCGATTTCGCTTTACAACAAAAGGGTATTTCAGCAATGATTTTTCGTATGCAATTGATAAATCCCAGCTTCATGGTTATAATTTTCTTGAACTGACAGAAGAAGAAACTTATTTTCAAATTAAAACCAGTAAAGTAAAATGTAAAATTCAAAAATCAGATCTTCGTTTATCGATTTACGATTTAAACGATTTTTTAATTCTTGAAGATGAGCTTGGTTTTCATTGGGAAGAAAGCTACGAATATGGAGGAAATATTGTAAAAATGAGTAAATCATCTAAAGATGGTGAATGTTTTTACGGACTTGGTGATAAGGCAACTCAAATGAATTTAAAAGGCAAAAGAGTTGAGAATTTTGCAACAGACCAATATGCGTACCAAAAAGAACAAGATCCGCTTTACAAAGTAGTTCCTTTTTATATAGGATTACATAACAAACAATCTTATGGTATTTTCTTCGACAATACATTTAGAACTTTCTTTGATTTTTGTCAGGAAAGGCGAAATGTAACCAGTTTCTGGGCAGAAGGAGGTGAAATGAATTATTATTTCATTTACGGGCCGCAAATGCAGGATGTAGTTACCAATTATACAGATTTAACAGGTAAACCAGAACTTCCGCCGCTTTGGGTTTTAGGATATCATCAATGTAAATGGAGTTATTATCCTGAAAGTAAAGTAAAAGAAATCACTTCTAAATTTAGAGAACTTCAAATTCCATGCGATGCCATTTATCTGGATATTGACTATATGGAAGGATTTCGATGTTTTACATGGAATAAAAACTACTTTCCTGATCCAAAAAGAATGGTTGCCGAATTAGCCGAAGATGGTTTTAAAACGGTAGTAATTATAGATCCGGGAATTAAAATTGATCAAGATTATTGGGTTTATAAAGAAGCTTTAGAGAAAGATTATTTCTGTAAAAGAGCCGATGGACCTTATATGAAAGGAAAAGTATGGCCGGGCGAATGTAATTTTCCAGATTATACAAACCCAGCAGTTAGAGAATGGTGGGCAGGATTATTTAAGGAATTAGTGGCTGATATTGGAGTAAAAGGAGTTTGGAATGATATGAACGAACCAGCTGTTATGGAAGTTCCAAATAAAACATTTCCAATGGATGTTCGCCATGTTTACGACGGAAACCCTTGCAGTCATAGAAAAGCACATAATATTTACGGAACTCAAATGGCTAGAGCGACTTATCATGGTGTAAAACGTTTTGCTTACCCTAAACGTCCTTTTGTAATAACTAGATCAGCTTATTCAGGAGCACAGCGTTATACATCATCTTGGACAGGAGATAACGTCGCAACTTGGGAACATTTATGGATTGCTAATATTCAGGTACAAAGAATGTCAATTTCAGGAATGGGATTTACAGGTTCTGATATTGGTGGTTTTGCGGAACAGCCAACAGGTGAGCTTTATGCACGCTGGATTCAGTTAGGTGTATTTCATCCGTTTTGCAGAACACATTCCTCAGGAGATCACGGTAATCAAGAACCTTGGGCTTTTGATGAAGAAGTGATTAATATTACCAGAAAATTTGTAAGCTTACGTTATCAATTACTTCCGTATTTATATACCATGTTTTGGCAGTATATCGAAGAAGGAATTCCAATGTTGAAGCCATTAGTTTATTTTGATCAAGATGATACACAAACGCATTATCGCAACGACGAATTCATCTTTGGAAATCAAATATTAGTCTGCCCAATTCTTGAGCCAAACGCAGTAGGAAGACGTATGTATATTCCAAGAGGTGAGTGGTATAATTACTGGACAAATGAATTTTCAGTTGGAGGACGTGAAGTGTGGATTGATACTAAATTTGATGAAATTCCAGTTTTTGTAAAGGCAGGCGCCGTAATTCCAAAATATCCAGTGCAGCAATATGTTGGAGAATTAGAATTTGATGAATTAACACTTGATGTATATTACAAGAACGGCAAAGAAAAATCGGTAGTTTATGAAGATGCACAAGATGGTTATGATTATAAAAAAGGACGTTACAGTTTTTTGTCTTTTAGAACAATAGGAAAAGAAAAAGAATTAATTATTCAGCTTCATAAAGAAGGTAAGTACGATACACCTTATAGCAAATACAAAATTAACTTGATTGGTTTGCCATTTAAAGTGAGTGAAATTGAAATTGACAACGAAAAAATACAATTTGATAAAACTGCTTTTGAAGTAAATCAGTTTTTAATTGTTGAAAAAGGTTTTAGCGAACTTCATATAATTGGAGAATAAGTTAATTCTGATAAATTAGAAAATAATTATATAAAAGCAAAATTAATAATTATTGTATTTTTGTATGTTGAAAAATATCAGAATCATGAAAAAGCAATTATTACTAGGGTTATCTGTGGCTCTTTTTGTTGGATGTGCAACCAATCCAGTGACAGGAAAAAAGAATTTAAATTTTGTTTCAAACAGCGAATTATTTCCCTCTTCATTTCAGCAATACAGCCAGTTTATTTCTGAAAATAAAGTAATAACAGGAACAGCCGATGCAAAATTAGTAGAGAAAGTTGGTATTAAAATAAAAGCAGCTGCTGAAAAGTATTTAACCTTTTTAGGACAGTCTCAATATTTAAAAGATTATCGATGGGAATACAAACTGGTCGATAATAAAGAGGTAAATGCTTGGTGCATGCCGGGAGGAAAAATTGTAGTTTATTCAGGAATTTTGCCAGTTACACAAAATGAATCTGGTTTAGCAACTGTAATGGGACATGAAGTTTCACATGCTTTGGCTAATCATGGAGCACAGAGAATGAGTGCGGCACAATTGCAGCAAATAGGCGGAGCAGCTTTAGATGCAGCAACAAGCGGTAAATCGCAGTCGACAAGAGATATTTTTGCACAAGCATATGGAGTAGGTTCGCAAGTAGGAGTAATGCTTCCGTTTAGCAGAAGCAATGAAAGTGAAGCAGATAAAATTGGACTTACTTTAATGGCAATTGCAGGTTACAATCCAGATGATGCTATTGAATTTTGGAGTAGAATGTCGGCAAAATCAGGCGCATCCGGAACACCAGAATTTATGAGTACACACCCTTCTGATGCTACGCGAATTGCCAACTTAAAAGCATTAATTCCAGAAGCAAAAGCGACTGCATTGAAAGTTGGAGTTATAAAATAAAAACAAAGAAATACAAAGATAATTTGAAAGCTGTCCAGATTTTTGGACGGCTTTTTTGTTTTTATAGATGACATTACACAATAGCCTTGTTTATAATTTATTAATACATGATTTATTGAATTTCTATTTGATTATCATAAAAAAGAGATAAATTCGTAGCCTGTTAACAAAACCATTTCTATGAAAGAATTAAAAAAAGGTGATAAAAAATTATTAAACGCCTGGGCATTTTACGATTGGGCAAATTCAGTTTATACGCTTACAATTGCTTCGGCTGTATTTCCTATTTTTTATGAAGCATTATTTTCAAAACGAGATCATTACATTGATGTTTTTGGCCTTCATTTAAAGAATTCGGCATTAATTAGTTTTATTACCGCGGCAGCATTTTTAGTTGTTTCTTTTATTTCTCCTCTATTATCAGGTATTGCAGATTATGTAGGAAATAAAAAATCCTTTATGAAGTTTTTCTGTTATTTAGGAGCATTATCCTGCATGGGATTGTATTGGTTTGAATTGACTGATATTTATATCGGATTAGCATTTTACTTTTTTGGATTATTAGGATATTGGGGAAGTTTAGTTTTTTACAATTCATATTTACCAGATATTGCTTTTGAAGAACAACAAGACAGAATCAGTGCAAAAGGATATTCTTTAGGTTATATAGGAAGCGTTATTTTATTGGTTATCAATTTAGCGATGATCATGAAGCCGGAATGGTTTAATATTTCTGGACCAGAACCAGCAATGAAAGCAATGCGTTACTCTTTTATCATGGTAGGAGTTTGGTGGATATTATTCAGTCAATATACGTATTATTATTTGCCAAAAGGAAGAAAAGAAAAGGGTGAGAAACTAACAAAATCTGTTGTTTTTAATGGTTTCAAAGAATTGAAAAAGGTTTGGGGTTTACTGAATGAAAATGTTCCTTTACGACGTTATTTAGGCGGTTTTTTTGTTTCAAGTATGGCTGTACAGACTGTAATGCTGGTTGCAACTTATTTTGGAGCACAGGAAATTCAATGGTCGTCAAAAGAAGAAAGTACTATTGGTTTAATAATTTGTATTTTGATAATTCAGCTGGTAGCTGTTGTGGGTGCAGTTTTAACTTCGAGAGCTTCAGAAAAATTTGGAAATATTCCAACGCTGATTTTTATTAATGCCATTTGGGCAGCTTTTTGCGCTTTGGCATATTTCATAATATTGCCAATGCATTTTTATGTTATGGCAACAGTTGCTGGATTTGTTATGGGCGGAATTCAAGCTTTGTCACGTTCTACCTATTCAAAGCTCTTGCCGGAAACAGAAGATACAGCTTCGTTTTTTAGTTTTTATGATGTTGCTGAAAAAATTGGAATTGTAATAGGAATGTGTGTTTACGGAATTATCGATCAAATTACAGGAAGCCCTCGTGCGGCAATTGTTATTTTGGCAGTTTTCTTTGTTACATCGATTTTCTTATTAAGAAGAGTGCATAAAAAAGACGTTTTAAATTAATAAAACGCCTTTTAAATTTTTAAATGTCACGAATTAGAATTTGTTATTGATTGATGATGAATAAAAATTCGTGACATTCATTGTATTAGACTTTTGAAATATTTCCTGATCCAGAAACTTTTACATCACGTTTTTCAGGATTTCCACTGTATTTAATATCACCTGAACCAGAAACTCGAGCAGTCAAAGTTTCGCTGCAATTTACTTTACTGTCTCCAGAACCCGAAACATTAACCACTACATTTTTAGATTTTAAAGCACTGGCGTCGATGTCGCCTGATCCCGAAAGTTTTGTAGTAAAATTATCAGCATTTCCTTTTAAATTTACATTTCCTGATCCGCTTAAGTTCAATTCAAAAGAATTGGAATTAACCGCTAAACTAAAATTTCCTGATCCTGAAAGTTTCGCTAAAAACGAATCGTTTTTGATGATATCTTTTGATTTAATATTTCCAGAACCTGAAAGAGTTAGCTCTGATATTTTTTCAAACGGAATTGTTACTTCAACTTTTTTACCTATGCTTGAACGGATGTTAGTATTTTTCTTTGTATAAATTTTTAAAGTATTTTCTTCAACTTCAACTACGATTGCAGATAGAATATTTTCTTCACCCTTAATGATAATTTTTCCTTCTTTTCCAGCAACTAAATCAACATCAAAAGAGCCTGCAATTTTTATTGCATCATAGCCGGCTGTTGATCTTGTTTCAGTAACAACTTTACCGTTTCCGTTTATTTTTTCTGATTGCGCATTAGCCATAAAACCAATTAAGAATGCACCACAAACTACTAATAGAGATAATTTTTTCATTTCTTTAAATTTTTTATGATTATTGTTTTTTGTTTAATGTTACGTTTCCGTAATTAGAATTAATAGTAACCTTATTTTGACCTTTCTTTTTATTAAATCCGCTGATTCTTTTACTGGTATTTTTAGTTTCATTAATCAAAACATCTAGAGAATTGTCACTTTTAATGCCTCCGTATCTTGTATTAATATCAAAATCAAAAGAATAATTCATATCATAACCCATATAAACATCAGAATAACCAGAGTTTATATTAACGTTATTAGCCTTACTGGTTACGTTAGAAATATTGATTTTACTATATTTTGTATCTAAATTTACACTGTTCGAAATTTCAGCGATAGAAATGGTAAGATAATTTCCTGAGCCTGTAAAGGAGTTTATTTTCTGAAATTTAAAAGTCCCATAATTACAATTGTATTTTATGTTTTGTCCTTCTAGAATAACTAAATCTGTATAATTGGTATCTAAATTCAGATTACCAGATTCGTTAATTTTTAATCCAGAGTACCTAGCTATAATATTTCCGTTTTTAATATAATCAATAGCTGAATTTTGGCAATATTCTATTTTTACGTTATTGCTTGAATTGTTTAACTTTCCTAAGGAAATTTTACCATATTTACAGGCAATATCTGCAGGGCCATAAATATTTTCGGTTGTAATATCTCCGTATTTATTAAGAAGTTTTGCAGAGCCGTTTTTTGGAATCTTGATAACATAATTAATTTCAAAAAAATTATTACTTCCTTTACTTTTCAGCGACGAATTACCAATAGTAGTAACGGCCGAAACCAACGACTTAAGTGCAGTAATATTAACATCAATACTGTTTAGTTTTTCGTTAACCCAATTCTCACTTGGTCCAGTAACTTTTATGATTATATCAAGATCTATTTTATCTTCATCCCAAGTTGAGACAGAAATATTTCCATATTTGTTATCAATATCGATACCCGCATTTGAGTTTACGATATATGTTTTTTTAATGTTTTTTTGCTTTGAGATATATGCATCATCATTTGAAAAACCTAAAAAAGGAATCAAAAGAAGTAAAATAAGTATGTTATATTGTTTTTTCATGAGAAGTGTTTTTTAAGTTTTCGTTTTCTTCAATTCGCTGTAAAACAGTCTGCAAGAATGATATTCTAGTCTGCAGGTTGCTTATCATAGCATAGATAATTTGTTTGTTTTCTCCATTTTTCTGAACCTCTTTGATGATTTTTTCATAGTCAGCATCAAAGACTTCCATTTGTTTTAAAGCATCATTTATAATTTGCTCATTTTCTGGAGAATCTTTTTCTTTTAATTTAACCAGCTCATTTTTAATCAAAATACTAAAGATAGAATCCGTACGCTGCGTTTCAGTTGATGCAAATTTTAGTTCTTTCGGTTTCTCATTATTGTTGTACAATATTGATACTCCCAAAAGCAGAACTATCGAAGCTGCAATTGCCCACACAGCATAGTTTTTTCTCTTAGGTTGTTTTTTATTTAATTTATTTAAAAAGTCAACTTGATGATCTGAGCTCATTTCGCGAACATCCCATTGGTTTTCAAACTTGTTAAACAATTGATCTAATTCGTCATTTTCCTTTTTCATAATATCCAAAATTTATTTTGTAGAGGTGATAGATGATATTGCTTTTTATTTACCGGCGTTTGTGCGCACAAACTTTTTTTAATTGGCGATCTCATAAATCCTCTAATTTTTTTCGTAAACTTTCTTTAGCCCTGCTCAGCGTAGTTCTGCAATTCGCATAACTAATATTCAAGATTTCACAGATTTCTTCCTGATCGTAACCCTCAATATAAAATAAGGTCAAAACCATTCGGTAGTTGTCTTTTAAACCTGAAATTGTGTCCAGAACCTGCTGTACTTTAAGTGAATTGAGATCAATATTTTCGGATAAAATAGAATTATCTTCCTCAATCTTATAAAGCGTTTTATTCAGGTCTTCCATTTGGAAAGCATTGTTTTTTTTATAAAAATCAATACTGTAATTAATTACAATTTTTTTGAGCCAAGCTCCAAACGCTACTTCCTGTTTGTAATCGTTAATCTTTGTAAAAGCTTTCAAAAAACCTTCCTGCATGACGTCTTGTGCAAAATGTTCGTCCTTTACAATTCTATAAGCGATATTGTACATAGCTTTAGAATAGCGATTGTAAATTTCGAATTGAGCCTTTTGATTATTGTTTTTACAAAGTGCAATTAATTCTTCGATATTTTGATTAGTTATACTCAAGTAATGGTTGCTAGTTTTTTATAAGGACGGTGCTTTTTTTTGTTTGTTACAGTTTTATAAAAATAATTTTATTTTTTTTAGAAATAAATGCAAATACTAGTTAAAATATAAAATTCAAAACTGACTATTTTGGATTTGGCATAATGATTGTCTAATTTTATGGCCTATCTTGTAATTGCAGTACTTAATAGAAATTATAATCTTTTATGCTCCATTTGCAATTTGGATTAAACTTTTAATGACAAAACGACTTATATATTATTATGTCAAATCATAAAATACTTACTATTGACAATCTGTCACTTCAAGAATTTGATTCAGAAGCAGAATTAATTCCATTATTAACTCCAGAGGATGAGGAGGAAATGAACAATGAAGAACTTCCTGGTTCGCTTCCAATTTTACCATTACGTAATACCGTTTTATTTCCAGGAGTTGTAATTCCAATTTCTGCAGGAAGAGACAAATCAATTAAACTGATAAATGATGCTAATGCAGGTGGAAAAATTATTGGAGTAGTTTCTCAAATTAACGAAGAAGACGAAGATCCATCAAAAGATGATATTCATAAAATAGGAACTGTAGCACGAATTTTACGTGTTTTAAAGATGCCTGACGGAAACGTGACGGTTATTTTACAAGGAAAGAAACGTTTTGAAATTGACGAAGTTGTTTCAGAAGAACCTTATATAACTGCTACAATAAAAGAAGTTTCAGAAGAGCGTCCAGACGAAAATGATACTGAGTTTACCGCTATTTTAGATTCTGTAAAAGAATTGGCAATTCAAATTATAAAAGAAAGTCCAAACATTCCATCAGAAGCTACATTTGCGATAAAAAACATTGAAAGCCAGTCGTTTTTGATCAATTTTGTTTCTTCTAATATGAATTTATCCGTAAAAGAAAAACAAGGTTTGTTATCTATAAACGGATTAAAAGACAGAGCTCTTGAGACTTTGCGTTATATGAACGTAGAACTGCAAAAGCTGGAATTGAAAAACGACATTCAGTCAAAAGTTCGTTTCGACTTAGATCAGCAGCAGCGCGAATATTTCTTGCACCAACAAATGAAAACCATTCAGGAAGAATTGGGAGGCGTTTCACAAGAGGAAGAAATGGACGAAATGGGGCAGAAAGCGAAAACCAAAAAATGGGACGAAAAAACGCAGAAGCATTTCGAGAAAGAATTATCTAAAATGCGCCGTATGAATCCGCAATCGCCTGATTTTGGAATTCAACGCAATTATTTAGAGTTGTTTTTAGAATTGCCTTGGGGTGAATATTCTAAAGACAAATTTGATTTAAAACATGCTCAAAAAATATTAGACAAAGATCATTTTGGTCTTGATGAAGTTAAGAAAAGAATGATTGAACATTTGGCAGTTTTAAAATTGCGAAATGACATGAAATCGCCAATTATATGTTTAACAGGACCTCCGGGAGTTGGAAAAACTTCTATCGGACGTTCAGTTGCCGAAGCTCTAGGTCGTGAATATGTTCGTATTTCGTTAGGTGGTTTACGTGACGAAGCGGAGATTCGCGGACATAGAAAAACGTATATCGGTGCAATGCCGGGACGAATTATTCAGAGTTTGAAAAAAGCAGGAACATCAAATCCAGTTTTCATTTTAGACGAAATCGATAAGTTGTCAAACGGTAACAGCGGTGATCCATCATCTGCATTATTAGAAGTTTTAGATCCAGAGCAAAACAGTGCTTTTTATGATAATTTCCTAGAAATGGGGTATGATTTATCTAAAGTTATGTTTATTGCAACTTCAAACAATATGGCGGCAATTCAGCCTGCATTGCGTGATAGAATGGAAGTTATAAAAATGTCTGGTTATACAATTGAAGAAAAAGTAGAAATTGCTAAAAGGCATCTTTTTCCAAAACAATTAGAAGCACATGGACTAACGTCTAAAGATTTAACTATTGGAAAAAAACAATTAGAAAAAATTGTTGAAGGTTATACAAGAGAATCAGGTGTTCGTAATTTAGAAACTAAAATTGCTCAAGTAATTCGTAACGCTGCAAAAGCTGTTGCGATGGAAGAGGAGTATAACAAAAAAGTTACAGACGAAGATATCGTAAAAGTTTTGGGAGTACCAAGATTAGAGCGTGATAAATACGAGAATAATGATGTTGCAGGAGTCGTAACGGGTTTAGCTTGGACAAGTGTTGGAGGAGATATTTTATTTATAGAATCCTTAATTTCTGAAGGGAAAGGTGCCTTAACCATTACAGGAAACCTTGGAAATGTAATGAAAGAATCGGCTACAATTGCCCTTGAATACATTAAAGCCAATGCTAAAAAGTTAGGTTTAGGAATTGAGCTATTTCAAAAATACAATATTCACTTGCATGTGCCAGAAGGAGCAACTCCAAAAGATGGCCCAAGTGCTGGTATTGCAATGCTGACTTCATTAGTTTCGTTATTGACACAAAAGAAAGTGAAGAAAAATCTTGCTATGACTGGAGAAATTACGCTTCGCGGCAAAGTATTGCCAGTTGGTGGAATTAAAGAAAAAATCTTAGCAGCAAAAAGAGCCGGTATTAAAGAAATTATTTTGTGTCACGAGAATAAAAGTGATATTGATGAAATTAAAGCGGAATACTTAGAGGGGCTTACTTTTCATTATGTAAAAGAAATGAGCGAAGTATTGGTTTTAGCACTTACAGATCAAAATGTGAAAAATGCTAAAGTATTGAAATAAGAACTTCTATTTGAAGTACAAACTATTTAAAATCCAAATTCCAATTTTTAATTAAGATTGGGATTTGGATTTTTTTTTACTGTAATTTATTTTTTTAGGTTTATAATTTTACCTTCGCAACTGCGTTATTCCCATATAGGAACGCCAAGAAAAGAATGTTAAAACATTATGTTTTATTTTTTATAATATTCATTTGTTCGGTTTCATTCGGACAAGTTGGCGGGCGTTACACCTATCAATTTTTAAATTTGACAGCATCGCCAAGACAGGCAGCTTTAGGAGGTAAAACGATTACTATTTATGATGAAGATGTTAATCAGGCAATGTCTAATCCAGCAGTTTTAAATGACGAAATGGACAATCACTTGGCTTTAAATTATGGAAATTACTACGGACAAGCTTCTTATGGAAGTGCTTCGTATGCCTATACCTATGATCGACACGTGCAAACATTTTATGCTGGAGTTAATTATATAAACTACGGATCATTTGAAGGTTATGATGAAAATGGGCAGTCAACATCAGATTTTAGAGGAAGTGAAGGTGCATTATCGCTGGGATATGCCTACAATGTTCCGTATACGGATCTTCATATTGGAGCTAATGCTAAGTTAATAACTTCAAATTTAGAGAGTTATAATTCTATTGGAGGTGCTATTGATTTAGGATTTTTGTATATATTTGAAAAAAATAACGTAAATTTGGCTTTAGTAATCCGTAATATTGGTACACAATTTACAACCTACTCAGGAATACAGGAAAATTTGCCCTTTGAAATTACTGCAGGAGCATCGCAAGAATTAGAACATATTCCTATTCGCTGGCATCTTACATTAGAGAATTTGCAACAATGGAATATTTCATTTTCGAATCCCGTTCGAAGTGAAACTAATATCGATGGATCGACAAGCAGCGAGAAAGTTTCGTTTGTTAACAACGCTTTAAGGCATGTTGTTTTTGGTGTGGAGTTATTTCCTAAAAAAGCAATAAATCTGCGTTTAGGATATAATTTTAGAAGAGGGGAAGAATTACGAGTAGAAGAAAAGCGTAATTTTTCAGGAGTTTCATTAGGATTTGGTCTGAAAATGAATAAATTAAAATTTAATTATTCATATTCGAGATACACATTGGCGGCGAATACAAGTCTTTTTGGTCTAATTTTAAATTTTCAATAATTTGTATGAAAATATTTAGTTTATTTTTGTTTATGACTGTGGGGTTATTTACGGGCACAAACCATTACTTCAAAGAAGAATCTATTACCAGTTTAGAAATTGAAAGAATCAACAGCAGAATAGGCGACATAAGAAACATGATTACTATCGATAAAAAATACAATACAAAAATTGCTTTTTTGATTGATATGAAAGTGCCTTCTGGGAAAAATCGCTTTTTTGTGTACGATTTAGAAAACAACAAGGTTTTAGATCAAGGGCTTGTTGCACATGGTTCTGGTTCAGAAACTGGAATAAAAGGGTTGCTTAGATTTAGCAATACACCAAACTCCAATTGTACTGCGTTAGGCAGATATGTTATTGAAAAATGCTATAAAGGGATTTTTGGAAAAGCATATCGACTAAACGGATTAGAAGAATCTAACAATAATGCTTTAAAAAGAGCAATTGTTTTGCATTACTATTCTGCGGTTCCTTATGACGAACAAGATTATTACATAAGTAATAGTCACGGTTGTCCAATGGTGAACGAGCAGTTCTTTAAACGAATTGAAAAAATAATTGATAGTTCTAAGTCGAATATTATCTTAGATATTTATTATTAAAATAATAGTTGTCAGTACTTTAAAAAGTATAGTCCTTTTATAATTGTAAACAATAGTGTTTCCGATTTTAAAAGGATTTTTTTTGCCTTAGTTATTTATGAAAAAGATATTATTTGCCGCAGCTTTTATTCTTTTAGCATTTGCAGTTTATAAATTTGTTTACAGAAATGAAAACTCGAAAGAGAAAGAAAAAACAGAAGAAAGATTTAGTTCTCAAGTAAATGAAGTGAAAAAGTTGATTAAGAAAGATTCGAAATACAATCAGGATATTGTGTTTTTAATTGACATGAAAATACCGTCTGGAAAAAATCGATTCTTTGTTTATGATTTAAAAACAAATAAAATTATAGATCAAGGTTTGGTTGCTCATGGTTCAGGTTCTGAAACAACAACTAAGGGAAAGCTTAAATTTAGCAATGTACCAAATTCGTTAAGTACTTCATTAGGCAGATATTCGATCGGGAATTCTTATGTTGGTAAGTTCGGAAAGGCATATAGACTGCATGGTTTGGACACAACCAATAGTAATGCTTCTAAGCGAGATATTGTTTTTCATTACTATTATGATGTTCCGTATAAAGAGAAAGATGGTTACATTTGTAACAGTTTTGGCTGTCCAATGGTCAACAAAAAGTATTTTGAAAGAATGGCTAAAATCATAGATAACTCAGAATCTGATATTTTGATGAGTATTTATTACTAGAGGCTTTTAAGATTAAAAATTAAAACATAAAAAATTGAGAAAAATTACAATTGCTATCGACGGATTTTCATCAACAGGAAAAAGTACATTAGCAAAACAATTGGCAAAAGAACTTGAATATGTATATGTCGATACAGGAGCAATGTATCGCGCAGTGGCGCTTTTTGCCATGCAGAATAAATTTATTGGAGTTGATTTTTTTGATAAAAGTGCTCTGATAAATGCTTTGTCAAAGATTCAGTTAGAATTTAAATTTAATACTGAATTGGGTTTTGCCGAAATGTATTTGAATAGCGAAAATGTCGAAAAACAAATTAGAACTATTGAGGTTTCTAATTTTGTGAGTAAAGTGGCAGAAGTTTCTGAAGTACGTGCTAAATTAGTAGAGCAGCAACAAGAAATGGGAAAAAACAAAGCAATAGTAATGGATGGAAGAGATATAGGAACCGTTGTTTTTCCAAATGCAGAACTTAAAATATTTATGACTGCCAGCGCTGAAACTCGTGCACAAAGACGTTTTGATGAATTACAGCAAAAAGGAGATAATGTTTCGTATGAAGACGTTTTAAAGAATGTAGTGGAAAGAGATTATATTGATACACATCGCGAAGATTCGCCTTTAGTGATAGCTGATGATGCAATAGAAATAGATAATTCTTACTTAAATAAAAAAGAGCAGTTTGAAGCAGTTTTAGAATTGGTAAATGATGCTTTAAAAACCATTTAATTTTTTGTAGATATTATTTTTAATGGTAGTTTTACCGCTTCATTTTTACTAAAAAGACAATTTCAATATATGGGAATTAAAAATAGATTAATTGTAATGAGTTTTCTTCAGTTTTTTGTTTGGGGAGCTTGGCTTATTACAATTGGAAATTACTGGTTTGGAACCAAAAATTGGGAAGGAACACAATTTGGTTTAGTATTTGGAACCATGGGAATTGCTTCTTTGTTTATGCCAACCTTAACCGGAATTATTGCTGATAGATGGGTAAATGCCGAAAAGTTATACGGTGTTTTGCATATTGCTTATGCGGCAGTTTTATTTGGAATTGCTCATGTGACTACTCCAGATAATTTTATTTATGTAATGTTTGCGGCAATGTGTTGTTATATGCCGACAATTGCATTAAGTAATTCAATTTCTTACACTTCACTGAAGTTGAATAATAAAAACATTGTGAAAGACTTTCCGCCAATTCGTGTTTGGGGAACAATTGGTTTTATTGCTGCAATGTGGATTACTAATTTAAGCGGAAGTAAAGCAACTGAATATCAGTTTTATATTGCTGGAATTGGGGCTTTAATTTTAGGAATTTATGCTTTTACATTGCCAAAATGTGAACCACAGCGTTTAACTAAAGAAGATGCTTCGTTAACCGAAACTTTGGGCTTAGAAGCTTTTAAATTATTTGGAAATTACAAAATGGCTTTGTTTTTTGTTTTTTCTATGTTTTTAGGTGGAGCTTTGCAGTTAACAAATGCTTATGGTGATGTGTTTTTAGATGAATTTAAACATTTTCCAAAGTATGCTGATTCTTTTGTGATCCAGTATTCGACTATTATTATGTCGATTTCTCAAGTTTCTGAAACGTTGTTTATCTTGGCAATTCCGTTTTTCTTAAGACGTTTTGGGATAAAACAAGTTATGCTTATTAGTATGCTGGCTTGGGTTTTACGTTTTGGATTATTTGCTTTTGGAGATCCTGTTGGCGGATTATGGATGATTATTTTGTCTTGTATCGTTTACGGAATGGCATTTGATTTCTTTAATATTTCTGGTTCTTTATTCGTAGAAAGTAATACCGATTCTAAAATACGTTCTTCTGCACAAGGTTTGTTTATGATGATGACCAATGGAGTAGGAGCAGTTTTAGGAAGTTTAACTTCTGGCTGGGCTATTGACCGTTTCTTTACAAAATCATTTACGAATACATCTGAATTAGCTGGATTTTTACAAACTGATACAACAAATTCTAAGATGTTAGAATTTGTAAAAGGTCAAGGAAATTCAATTTCTACTGATGGTATTTTTGCTAATCCAATTTTGATGAAAGACTGGCATACAATCTGGCTTTCGTTTGCGGCTTATGCTTTAGTTATTGCGATTGCGTTTGCTGTTTTATTTAAACATAAACATGACCCGAAAGAGATAGAGAATTTGAGTCATTAAGAATAAATGTTTGTATCATAAACAACAAATCCGACAGATTTTAAAATCTGTCGGATTTGTTGTTTTAAGAGTTTATTCTAATGAGATAATCAAATCATCGACTTGCTTTTTTTGTTGAGCATATTTTTGCTGCAGTTCCGAGCCTTCTCCCATTCGGTTATAATATTCTAAACCTTTTTGCGCGAAAAACTTTTTATGAAAATTGGATATTTCAGGAACTTGTGGAAATAGATTGTGAAAATTCATTTCGTAATAAGCCTGCCATTCCCGTTCGTTTTTATCCAGAATATAAGGTTTTACTGTTTTTTGATTGACATGAACTAATTCGTGAGCAATAAGGATGAGCATTAATTCTAATGGAAATTCAAAAGTGTTTTCTGGAATTCTTATAATTTGTGGTTCTCCAAATTCACCTTCAGTAGTCATTAAAATAAAATCAGGTTTTGCTTTTTCTCTAAATTCAAACCCTTTTAAATTCTTGTTTTTGAGATTGTACTTTTTTAAAAGCCAATAAACAGCAGTGATAACTTGTTCATTTTTATGGAATGTTTCTATTTTTTGTTTTACTTCGTCGAGTGTTATGGTCATAAAGTAAAAGTAAGTAAAATTATCGTTAGAAGTCTGATTTTAAACCTTTGTCAAAGTTTCGAACTTTGACAAAGGTAGTTATGGATAAGTTTGTTGGAAATCAATAGAAAAGACTTTTTAGAAACTATTAAATATTCTAATCTAGCCCCCATAGAAGTGGAAATCCTTTTGTAGCGGTGTTTGTTATAAAAGATTACTTCACTTAACTTTTATTTTAATCGGAGTTCAGTGAACTTCGTTTGTAACGGATAGCGGGACTTTACACTTTGAAAAACCCAAAAACGTCTGCTTCAGAGCAATTGACTGATAATCATTTGAATTTATTTTGTAAGTACAGAAATTTGTAGTAATTTTGCAAACCTTTTGGCAGAGAAGAGTTTCCATTAGGTATCAACCATTTATGTAAAACAACTTCTGTTTTTTCTATCGCTTTGAGAAACTCAAGAAAAACAGAATACAAATTTTTTATCAGCATGTCTGAACAATTAAAATCACAAGAAGAGTTTTTAGCAAATTTTAACTGGCATAACTTCCAAGAAGGAATTGATGCAGTAGATGAGAAAAACTTACAAGAGTTTGAAGAACTAGTATCAAAAACTTTCATCGCTACAGATCAAGAAGAAGTAGTTGAAGGAGTTGTTGTTAGAATTACAGATAGAGACGTTATCGTTGATATCAATGCTAAATCTGAAGGTGTTATTTCTTTAAATGAATTCCGTTACAACCCAAACTTAAAAGTAGGTGACAAAGTTGAAGTATTAATCGACATCCGTGAGGACAAAACAGGTCAATTAGTATTATCTCACAGAAAAGCACGTACTATCAAATCTTGGGATAGAGTTATTGCAGCTAATGAAACTGGAGAAATCGTTAACGGTTTTGTTAAATGTAGAACTAAAGGAGGTATGATCGTTGACGTATTCGGTATCGAGGCGTTCTTACCAGGATCTCAAATTGACGTTAAGCCAATTAGAGACTACGATGTATATGTAAACAAAATGATGGAATTCAAAGTGGTAAAAATCAACCACGAATTCAAAAACGTTGTTGTATCTCACAAAGCGCTTATCGAGGCTGATATTGAAGTACAGAAAAAAGAGATCATCGGTCAATTACAAAAAGGACAAGTATTAGAAGGTGTTGTTAAAAACATTACTTCTTATGGTGTGTTCATTGACTTAGGTGGTGTTGACGGATTAATTCACATTACTGACCTTTCTTGGAGCAGAATCAACCACCCAAGTGAAGTTCTTGAATTAGACCAAAAATTAAACGTTGTAATCCTTGATTTCGATGATGAGAAAACAAGAATTCAATTAGGATTGAAACAATTAAACGCTCACCCATGGGATGCTTTAGATGCTAATTTAACAATTGGTGATAAAGTAAAAGGTAAAGTAGTTGTAATCGCTGATTACGGTGCATTTATTGAAGTTGCTGAAGGTGTTGAAGGTTTAATCCACGTTTCTGAAATGTCATGGTCAACTCACTTACGTTCTGCTCAGGACTTCGTGAAAGTTGGAGATGTTGTTGAGGCAGTTATCTTAACTCTTGACAGAGATGATCGTAAGATGTCATTAGGTATCAAACAATTAACTCAAGATCCATGGACTGACATTACTTCTAAATACCCAGTGGGTTCTAAACATACAGGTATCGTTAGAAACTTTACAAACTTTGGTATTTTCGTAGAATTAGAAGAAGGAATTGATGGATTAATCTACATTTCTGACCTTTCTTGGACTAAGAAAATCAAACACCCATCTGAATTTGTAAATGTTGGTGAAAAACTTGATGTAGTTGTATTAGAATTAGATGTTGAAGGACGTAAATTATCTTTAGGTCACAAACAAACTACTGCTAATCCTTGGGATCAATACGAAGATTCTTTCGCTGTAGGAACTATCCACAATGGTGAGATTTCTGAAATCGTTGACAAAGGAGCTACTGTAGAATTCGGAGATGATATCGTTGCTTTCATTCCAACTCGTCACCTTGAAAAAGAAGACGGAAAGAAATTGAAAAAAGGCGATACTGCTGATTTCAAAGTAATCGAATTCAACAAAGAATTCAAAAGAGTAGTTGCTTCTCACACTGCTATCTTCAGAGAAGAAGAAGAGAAAAACGTGAAAGCTGCAACTGAAAATACTTCATCTAACTCTACTACTAATGCACCAGCTGCAACTTTAGGAGATAATAATGATGTATTAGCTGCATTAAAAGCTAAAATGGAAAAAACTGAGAAAAAATAATTCTTAGTTTCCTCTAAATAGAAAGTCCCACAGTAATGTGGGACTTTTTTTTTTATCTTATTGTTTCAAGTTTTTTTTGTTTCAAGTTTCAAGTTATCGCGCTGAGAGAAGTCGAAGCGCATCCCAATTAGATTTTGGAATTTAAAGAATTAGTATTTTTGGGAGCTATTCCTGCTCTCCGCTATATCTTTTCCTGGCTAAAGAAGCCAGAAAAAGGATGCCGCTTCGATCAGGGCTAGGGCAGTCGTTTTCGCAAGAAGCTTTATTTTGAAGCTAGTAATTTTGATTCTTCTGGTGTGAATTCGTTGACTATTGCATAAGTGTCAATTTTTGCAATTGCCATTTCATCTAAAATATCTATCAAATTTTTAAAGTTTGATTTTTTGCTTGGTTTTATAATTACAATCGCGCCATTTTTTGGTTTTCCAAGTGCTGTGGAATATTCTATAATTTTACTGTTTTTTTTAATAATTCTTTACGAATTCCATTCTTGCCATAATTTATTTCTTTTGGTTTTTCCAATGGATAATATAAAAGACCTGAATAGGTCACTATTCTATCATTTTTATCTAATAAAATGGTGTAAATCCTTGTTTCGTCAACACAACCCGGTAGGCAATCGTCACAATCATAATCAGGTAAACTCAAATCCATAATTTTTGGCTTAGACAATTCTCCAACAACCATAAAAAATATAATCAGCAAAAACGAAACGCTGACCATCGCGGTTAAATCAACTCTTGTGTTTAATTTTTTACTACGAACTCTTTGAGGTAAATTATTCATAACTTTGATTTTTGGTTAATCTGAATTATTTTGAAGCTAATAATTTTGATTCTTCAGGAGTAAATTCAGGTACGATTACATAAGTATTAATTTCAGCAATTTCTATTTCGTCTAAAATATCTATTAAATTACCATAATTAGATTTTTTGCTTGGTTTAATAATAACAGTAATACCACGACCAGGTTTTCCTCTTTGAGCTGAATATTCTAAGACTTCTTTATTTTTTTCTAATAACTCTTTTCTAATTCCGCTTTTCCCATAATGCAACTTTTTTGGGCCTTCAATAGGATAAAATAATAATCCAGAATAAGTAATTATTTGGTTATCATCATCAAGTAAAAGTGTTAGAGTACGTCTTTCATCATGAAGTCTGCACCCCATAAAACGCTCTTCGTAGTCATAATTGGGTAAACTCAAATCCATAATTTTTGGCTTAGACAATTCCCCAACAACCATAAAAAATATAATCAGCAAAAACGAAACGCTGACCATTGCGGTTAAATCAACTCTTGTGTTTAACTTTTTACTTCTGACTTTTTTGGGAAGATTTTGCATAATGAATTGGTTTTGAATTTAAAGTTAATAATAAAATAGAGACAAAAATCATCGCCTCGTTAAAAATAATTAAAAAAGTTTTGAATAGCTAAAAGCTTGTTTTATAATCGATTTTGAGAATGTTTCGGTATTATTTGAGATTATTTCAGATTTCTTTAAAACCAAAAGAAAAAGTTCTCCGTAAATGAAGATATAACTTAAAACATTAATTATGAAAACTAGAAAATTTTTAGCTGCAGCAATTTTGACATTAGCATTAGGGTTTACATCTTTTGCTCAAAAAACAGTAATGGTAGGCGGCGCTGCAATGTATCCGAACAAAAATATTATTGAAAATGCCGTTAATTCAAAAGATCATACAACATTGGTTGCTGCTGTTAAGGCTGCTGATTTAGTAGAAACACTTCAAGGAAAAGGACCATTTACTGTTTTTGCTCCAACGAATGCAGCTTTTGATAAACTGCCAAAAGGAACTGTTGAAACATTGCTAAAACCAGAGAATAAAAAAATGCTTCAAAATATTTTGACTTATCATGTTGTTTCAGGAAAATGGAATGCATCAGACATTGCAAAAGCAATAAAAGAAGGAAAAGGAAAAGCGACTATAAAAGCAGTAAATGGCGGAACATTGACAGCTTGGATGAAAGGAAAAGATTTATATATAAGCGATGAAAGCGGAAATAAATCTAAAGTTATAATTGCCGATGTCAATCAATCAAATGGGGTAATTCATGTTGTTGACACAGTATTATTGCCAAAGAAATAATTTACAATCTCCAAAACAATACCTACGTTTATGAAAGCCTTGTATTTGCAAGGCTTTTGTTTTTTTATCGTTTTGCTGTTAATGTAGCGCCGACAGAGGCAGATACGACACAAACGACTGCTAGAATCTCGTAAAAGTTTAGTTTTTCTTGAAGAAATAGAAACGCACAAATTGCAGCGGCGGCCGGTTCTAAACTCATTAAAATGCTAAATGTGCGGGGAGGAAGCTGTCCTAGTGCTTTCATCTCTAAAGTAAATGGAATTGCACTTGACAAAAGGGCAAGGGCAACGCCATAACCAAAAAGTTTAGGAGTAAGGTTAAGTAATCCGTTTTCATAAAAACCAAAAGGTAAAATTAGCAGCGAGGCAAACAGCATGCCAGTTGCAACCGCTTGACCACCATGCATTATTTTTGAAACTTTCCCGCCCAGAATAATGTAAGTCGCCCATAACGCTGCAGCCAAAAGTGCAAACAAAACTCCTACTGTATCTATGGCGTCATTTGACCACGGTGCTATTAAAACAATTCCGGCTGCGGCCAATAATACCCAGCAATAGTCAATTAAGCGTTTTGAGCCAATTATAGCAAGTAACAACGGACCAATAAACTCTAAAGTAACGGCTAATCCAATTGGGATTCGTTCAATAGCCAAATAAAAAGTTAAGTTCATAGCTCCTAAACACAAACCATAAGGCACTACAATTTTCCATTGGTTAGGTTTGATTTGCTTTAAATTAGGTCTGTATGCTAAAAGTAAAATCAATGCCGAAACACCAATTCGGATAGAGGCTGTTCCAGCTGCTCCAATAGCAGGAAAAAGAGTTTTTGCAATTGCAGCACCGCATTGAACGCTTAGAATTGCTAAAAGTACTGCAGGAACGGGAGGGATATTTAATTCTTTATTTTTCATGGAGAAATTCATGTAAAGTGAATGCAAATTTTATCTCATTGCGGTTCATTTACGTTATGCTGCTGTTTTGAATTCGATTTTTTAATATCAATATTCAAAGACGTTTTTTATTCTAAACTCAATTATTCTAAAGCACGTTTAGTAATAAAAGCTCTGTAACCAATAATTGCCATTTGCCATTTTTTGGCTTTAGAAATATCTAAACCTTGTTTGGTAAAACTTGGTAAGAGTATTTTATTTAATTTGGCTAAAATTTTGTACATCGCAGGTTAATTTTGCGCAAAGATACAAAAAAAAGACTTTGCGGTCAGGCAAAGTCTTTTTTGTAACGTATTCTTAAATTTAAGATTAAGAACGTTTATTTTCTTTTTCAAATTTCTGAATGTTTTTTTCGTACACTTTCATCTTCTGTTCGTATACTTTCATTTCTTTTTCAAATTGCTCCATCTTTTTTTCAAAATCGCCTCCAAATTGCTGGTCAATTTGAGCGTTGTATTTGTCCATTTCTGCGTTAAATTTATCCATCGCAATTTCGAATTTTTCCATTTCTTTATCATAGCCGCCTTCACGTTTAGCCATGATTTCATCTACTTGTTTTTCGTAAGCTGATAATTGCGGTTGAAAAGCTTCCATTTTTCTTTCAAATTCCGCCATCTTTTTTTCGAAATTTTTCACTGCAACTTTATCCTCAAAATTTCTTGGAGGTATTGGTGCTTTTGGCATTTTAGACATATTTGGCGGAGCCGGAAGCTCTAAGTTTTTAGGTAACTCAGGCAGTGCAGGAGGAGCAGGCGGCGGAGGTAGAGCTGAAGTTATTGGTGCAGCAGGAGGAACTGGCGGTTCAGGCATATCTTTACCGTTAAAATGCTTAATTTCTACAACACGATTTCCAGTTGTTATTGGTTCGTTAATTTCTTCACCAGTAAGAATGCCGGCTTTTTTAGTGCCATTGCTGTTCGTTGTAATTACAATACCGCTTTCATTAATAGGATTATTGCCTTCAATCTCTAAAGTTTGTGCTTTTCCAGTTCCTTTGTCGATATCAATTTTAATCGCTGTTAATTCATTATTAGAATTTCTAATAACATTAGAAACAACAACATTTACATCATGCTCCTTTTTAAGTTTAGCCGTCATTTCTTTTAGTTCCTGATCAGTTGTTGTTTTCTTGATTTTGAATACAATAATCGGATCTGTTTTTGAAGTAATTTCTTGAGCTTCTTTTCGTTCTTTTTCTTGCGCTATAGTTTTAATTTGGAATAAAAGCACAAAAGCGACAAGAGCGGGAAGTATGGCGTAATACTTCCAATAATTCCATTTTTTTGATTGATTTTTGTTTAACATGACAATTCGTTTTTTGATTAATGATTGATAAAAATGATTGGTGATTGCGACACAGCTTTCATGTGTCGTGATTTTTAAAAGCGTGTATTGATACGCTTTTTTGTCTGAAATTTTTTTGGCAGCTTCGCTATCGGCAATAAACTCGAGATTTTGCAGAATTGCTTTTTTGTACAGCCAGATAATTGGATTGAACCAAAACAGCACACAAAATACTCTAGAAATCAAAACATCCATTGTGTGATTTTGATCGCTGTGCACTTTTTCATGCTCAATAATATTCTCTAATTCAGCCTCTGTATACATTGATGAGTTGTATACGATATAATCAAAATAGGAGAAAGGAGCAATGTTTTCATTTACATCTATAAATTTAAAATCAGCTTGCTGTTGTACTTTTTTGCCTTTTAAAACGGAATTTAAACTATAAAAATCCATTCCGAATTTTATAATTAAAGCCAGAAATCCAAGAGCATAAACGGCAATTGCAACATAATTCCAGTTAATTTCAAAAGATTCTTTTTCGATAGTCTGCGGATAATAGCCTCGAGTATAATTAAAGTTTTCAATTATTGGCGCCGGGTCGACCCAAACGATTTTGGTGTACACCAAAAATGGCAAAATAATAGAGGTGAATAATCCAGCTAGTAAAAACCATCTGTTGCTATTGAAAAAAGTTTCTTTACGAAGTAAAAAGAAATAAGCACAATAAAACAGTACTAATAAACCGCTTGATTTTGTAATAAAAATAAAAAGTGCTTCCATATCGATTATTTTTCTTCTTTTGGAGTTTCGATCATAGCTAAGATTTCGCGTAATTCATCTGCAGAGATTTTCTCTTCTTTGGCAAAAAAGGAAACCATATTTTTGTATGAACTATTAAAATAGTTGTCAATCGCAGTATTCATGTACTTTTTGCTGTAAACCTCTAAACTAATTGCAGGATAATATTGATGAGTGTTTCCAAATGCATTGTGTGCCACAAAGCCTTTTTCTTCAAGATTGCGAACAATAGTCGAAAGTGTGTTATAATGCGGTTGATCTTCAGTAATTTCCGCCTGAATTTCTTTTACAAAAGCTTTTTTAAGCTTCCATAAAATATGCATGATTTCCTCTTCTTTGTTGGTTAACTTTTGCATTTTTAGGCTATTTATATGTTTCAACCTCAATTACACCATTCGATCCGCTCTCTCCATATTTAGCTTTTGCTTGAGTTCCTTTAGATATAACAATGGTTTTAATCTCATTTGGTTTAAGCTCTTCAAGGTTATAATCGCTTGACATTACAGTTCCATTTACAACTACTAATTGATTGCCTTTTTTCATATTACTTCTAGTAGAATTCGAAATCGTTATTGAAGAAGAATTTCCATCTGTCGTAATTACTTTTGTAGTAATATTATTATCAGAATTTGTCGTTACAGTAGTGCTAATATTTGTATTAATATTAGTGTCAGTTTTTGCACTAACATCAGAATTATTGCTATCATTAGTATTTGATTTAGTTATTGTTTTTGTGCTGCTTACAAATTTTGCTTTTTTGCCAGTTTTAGAATCATTGGTTTCATCAGAAGTTTGAATACCAACTTTTTTACTGCCTTCTTTATCTGTCGTAACAACTATTCCAAAACTCTTAATAGGTTGATCGCCTTTTGTTTGAATAGATTGTACCTGCTGAGTTCCGTTTTTAATATCAATTTTAATTGATGTTAAGTCATTTTCTGCATTTCTTCGTATTTCAGAAGTTTCGAAATCAATGTTGTATTTTTTCTTTAAGTTTTCTTTGATTTCGTTTAATTCTTTATCAGTAGAATTTTTCTTGATTTTGTAAATATCCTCTGATACAGTTTTTTCAGAAACTCCTTTTAAAACGAGTTGTTTTTCTTTTGCAATTACTTCAATTTGAAATAAGAATACAAAAGCGGCAAGAGCTGGAATTACAGTGTAGTATTTCCAAGAATTTCGTTTTTTTGATTGATTTTTGTTTAACATAACGATTCGTTTTTTGATTAATGATTGATAAAAATGATTGGTGATTGCAACGCAGGTTTCGTGCGTTGTTATTTTTAAAAGCGTGTATTGATAGGCTTTTTTGTCAGATAATTTTTTAGCTGCTTCCTTATCAGCAATAAACTCTAAGTTTTGAACTATTGCTTTTTTATAAAGCCACATTATTGGGTTAAACCAAAAGATAATGCAAAAAACACGAGTAATTAAAACATCGATAGTATGATTTTGTTCGCTGTGTACTTTTTCATGTTCAATGATATTTTCTAATTCTTGTTCGTTATACATTGATGAATTGTATACGATGTAATCAAAGTAGGAGAAAGGGGCGATATTTTCGGCAATATCAACAAATTTAAAATCGGCTTGTTGTTTTACTTTTCGACCTTTTAAAATCGTGTTTAAACTATAAAAATCAAAAGCAAATTTTACAATCAATGCCAAAAAAACGACAGCATAAACCGCTATTAAGATATAGTTCCAATTAATTTCAAAAGTCTCTTGGGTAATTTGTGATGGCCCAAGCTGCGAATAGTCAATATTAAGTGATGGAGCAGGATCAACCCAAATAACTTTAGTGTAAACTACTAAAGGTAAAACTACAGCTGTTATTAAACCAGTCAATAAAAACCACCTGTTGCTGTTAAAAAATGTCTCCTTGCGAAGTAAAGCTTGATAAGCACCGTAAAATAGTGCGATTAAACCTGTAGATTTTGCAATATAAATGAAAAGTGCTTCCATAACCATTATTTTTCTTCTTTTGGAGTTTCGATCATAGCTAATATCTCGCGTAATTCATCTGCAGAGATTTTCTCTTCTTTGGCAAAAAACGAAACCATATTTTTATAAGAACTATTAAAATAGTTGTCAATTGCCGTTTTCATGTATTTCTTGCTGTAGGCTTCAAGAGTTACAGCAGGATAATATTGATGTGTATTTCCAAATGCATTATGCGCTACAAAACCTTTTTCCTCCAGATTTCGAACTATTGTCGAAAGGGTATTGTAATGCGGTTGGTCTTCAGTAATTTCTGCCTGAATTTCTTTTACAAAAGCTTTTTTCAACTTCCATAAAATTTGCATTATCTCTTCTTCTTTGTTGGTTAACTTTTGCATGTCTTTAATTTTAATTCAAAGCTATAACTATTTTTTTAGTTACGCAACTATAAAAATAGTTATTTAACTAAAAAAGACGTTATTCGAGATTAAAAGGCATAGAAAAATTATTCAAGTTCAAAGTTAATGAATTGAATTTTAATGATTTAGTTTCGGATAAAGGATTTGTTTATTTTTTTTCCTGTAGTAAAACTTTTTTAATCCAAAGGCAGCAAAGAGTTGCAATTATCCCAATAGAAGCCATAAATAACCAATTTATTTGATAGCCAAAATCAGAGATAATTTCAAATCCAACTTTAGAACTCACAATATGTGCGAGACTAAAACTCATGGTATAAAGTGCCATATAACGCCCTTCTTGACCTCGTGGAGCACGGCTTAAGGCAAACGCATTTGAGAACGGAAAAGTTAAGATTTCGCCAATCGAAATACAGATCATGCTGATTACTAACATTCCAGCCCAAAAATTAATTAATAAAAGAAAGAAGCTCGAAGCCATTACAAAGGATCCTAGAATTATTATTTTAATTTTAGCAAATCCTCGTCTCTCTATAAAACCAACCGTCGGAACTTCAAATGCAAAAATTAAAAGTCCGTTTAAAGTCATTAATAATCCAGTTTGAAATGGACTTAAATCAAATTTTTTAAAATGATATATAGGTAGTGTTGTAAATAATTGAAAGAAAATCATAGCCGTTATGAAACTTACAAATAAGAAAACCCAGAATATTCCATCATGAAATACAGATTTCACTTCAGCAGCACTTTCAGTTTTGTCACCATGATCTACTTTTTTCTTTTCCTTAACTAATAATGCAAAAATTAGAATTGAAATAATACAAGAGGCACCATCAACCCAAAACAATCCAGAATAACCCATTCCCATAATTATTAAACCGCCAAGTGCAGGTCCGGCTGCAAAACCTAAATTTACAGCAAGACGAACCAGTGTTAATGCACGAGTTCTATTTTCGGGTTTTGCATATGCTCCCAGAGATACAAACATTGCAGGTCGAAACATATCAGCAATAGTCATTAAAACAAACATCGCAATACATAAGCCCCAAAAAGTGGTAACAAATTGTACTAGGAACATTGAAATTCCTGTCGTAAACAAACTAAAAATCATGATTTTATAAAACCCAATTTTATCAGATAATTTGCCGCCCAGCCAAGAACCAAGCATAGAGCCTAAACCAAACGCAACCATAATCCAGCCAACTTGATTATACGTAAAATGAAGATCTTCTTTTAAATACTTAGACAAAAAAGGTAGTACCATTGTTCCGGCACGATTGATAAAAGTGATAATTGTAAGTATCCAGATTTCTCTAGAAAATCCTTTAAAGTTGTTTATATAGTGACTAAAAGCAGTTTTGAGCATTGCGATGATTAAAATTTGCAACAAAGTTAGAAAACTTTGTCACGTTCTGCCGTTGTCATTTTGTTACTTTTAAACTATTTTTGCACTAAATTTCTACGATGAAAAACTACATTATCCTAAGCTTGCTTTTAACTTTTAGTTTTGGTTTCGGCCAAAAGAAATTTAAGAGTGTTGATGCCGAAAAATTTCAGAAGCAAATAAACTCAGAATATGCTGATGCTAAGACAAGTCCGTTGATGGAAGAGGATTTAAAATCTTTTAAAACATTGGATTTTTATCCCATTAATGAAAAGTATTTTGTTAATGCAAGATTTGAAAAAGCAGAGAATGAAAAGGTTTTTGAAATGAAAACTACTGGGACAAGAACGCCAAAATACGTAAAATACGGAACTATTTATTTTACAATTGATGGTGTTGAAATGCAGTTGAATGTGTATAGAAATATTGAACTGTCTAAACAAGAAAAATATAAAGATCATTTGTTTCTTCCTTTTTCAGATTTAACCTGTGGGAAAGAAAGTTATATAGGCGGAAGATATATTGATCTAAAAATTCCAAAGGGAAATACAATTGCAATCGATTTTAATCAAGCTTACAATCCGTATTGTGCTTACAACCATAAATATTCCTGCCCAATTGTTCCGTTAGAAAATGATTTAAAAATAGAAATTAAAGCTGGTGTAAAAACGTTTCATTAATGGACTTTTTTAATTTTCATACACATCAATTTACGAATCAGTCTAATATTTTAGAATTGGTAAATCAATACCCGCAGGAGTTTGATGCATCAATTCCTTATTATTCAATTGGAATTCATCCTTGGTATATTAAAGAAGATCGTTTAGAAAATGATTTGAGAATTATTGAAGAGAAACTGCAGACCAAAAATTGTTTAGCACTTGGAGAATGTGGTTTGGATAAACGTGTTGAAATTCCGCTTGAACTTCAAATTCAGGTTTTTGAAAAACAATTGATTTTAGCCCAGAAATACCAAAAACCAGTTGTTATTCATTGTGTTGCTGCATTTCAGGAAATTATTGCAATCAAAAAGAAAATGAAAATTTCAGTTCCAATGATTGTTCACGGTTTTTCTAAAAATAGTCAAGTTGCCGAACAGCTTATTACAGCAGGATTTTATATTTCATTCGGGAAATATTTATTGCAGAATCCGAGTTTGAAAGATGTGTTTCTAAATATCCCTGACGATCGATTCTTTTTAGAAACAGATACAATTGAAGAAGGTATTCAGCAGGTTTACGATTTGGCAGCAATATATAAAAAGAGGACACTTAAAGAATTACAAGAAATTATTACAAGAAATTTTGAAAGAGTTTTTGGTGAGAAGTAAATAGTAATTAGTAAAAAGTAAAATGAGTTTGGCACCCTGAGCGAAGTCGAAGGGGGCGCTCAAATTGGACTTCGACTTCGTTTAGTCTGACAGGCAGTGAACCTGAAACTTGAAACAAATAAAAAAAACAAAAACAACAAAAAATATAATATGGCAGAGTGGACGGAAAGAGCTGAGCTTTTATTTACCAAAGAAGGATTAGAAAATCTAAAAAAAGCAAATGTTTTAGTAGTGGGTTTAGGCGGAGTAGGATCATTTGCAGCTGAATTTTTGGCTAGAGCAGGAGTAGGAAATATGACAATTGTTGATGGCGATGTTGTAGATATTACTAATATAAACCGACAATTACCAGCTTTGCATTCAACAGTTGGTCAGCCTAAAATTAATATTGTAGGCGATCGTTTGATGGATATTAATCCAGAATTAAAACTAACTCGTGTTCAGGAATTTTTGTCGCCAGAGCGTGCTTTTGAAATCGTTTCTTCTGAGTTTGATTATGTTTTGGATTGTATTGACAGTATTACGCCAAAATTAAATTTGATTATTGCAGCAAAACGTAAAAGAGTAAAAATCATCAGCAGTATGGGAGCAGGAGGAAAGATGCTGGCTTCTAAAGTAAAAGTGGCTGATATTTCTAAAACAATAAACTGTTATTTCTCAAAAGCAATTCGTAAGCGATTAAAAGCCGTAAAAATCAATAAATTAAAAGTAGTTTTTTCATCAGAAATTCAAGATGAAAACAGCTTAAAATTAACTGATGGGAAAAATTTTAAAAAATCGTTTTACGGAACTAACAGCTACATGCCTGGTTTGTTTGGACTTCATGCCGCTGAAACTGTAATTCGTTATTTACTTAAAAAATAAGGTGCTAAGATGCTAAGGTACTGACTTTAGTGCAGAAAAAAAACTTAGAACCTTAGCCTCTCAGAACCTCAGAACCTAAAAAAAATGATTAAAACAGTAATTTTTGATATGGACGGCGTAATTGTGGATACAGAACCCGTTCATCGTTATGCTTATTACAAGCAGTTTTCAGAATTAAATATCGAAGTTTCAGAAGAAATGTACACATCATTTACTGGATTTTCAACTCGAAATACATTTCAAACTTTAAAAGGACATTTTCCTTCGATAGTACATGAAGTTGAAGATTTAATTCAGAGAAAAAGAAGTATTTTTAATGATGCTTTTGATACAAAGGAAGATTTGTATCTGCTTGAAGGTGTTGAGGATTTAATTAAAGATTTACACGCAAGCGGAATTCAGCTAATTTTAGCTTCTTCGGCGTCAAAGGTTACAATAGAAAGAGTTTTTACCAGATTTAATCTGCACCAGTATTTTTCTCATATTGTGAGCGGCGAAGATTTTCCGCAGTCAAAACCAAATCCTGCTATTTTTATTCACGCAGCTTCCTTATCAATAGCGCCAAAAGAGAATTGCATTATTATTGAAGACAGTACAAATGGTGTAAAAGCGGCTAAAGGTGCTGGGATTTTTTGTGTAGGATATAACAGTCTTCATTCGAACATGCAGGACTTAGATGAAGCGGATTTAATCATTAATAATTTCAACGAATTAAACGCCAAAAAAATAGCAGTTCTTCGATCTTGAATTATGTAAATTTTAACATTTGTTCGGTAATTGAATTTGTAAATTTGAACAAACAAAAAAAACTTTTAATAATGAAAAAACTACTTATCGCATTAGCTATAATAATGGCTCCTTTTGCGTCTGAAGCTCAGGTGAAAACACCACAAGCGAGTCCAAAAGCTTATATTAAACAAACAGTTGGGTTAACAGATGTTGAGGTTACTTACTCGCGTCCAGGTGCGAGAGGCAGAGCAGTTTTTGGTAATTTAGTTCCGTTTGGAAAGTTATGGAGAACAGGAGCAAACGAAAATACAATTATTAATTTTAGTGATGATGTTGTAATTGACGGAAAAACTTTGAAAAAAGGGAAATATGCAATTTACACTATTCCTAAAATCGAAAGCTGGGAAGTTATTTTTTACCTTTCTACAGACAACTGGGGATTGCCAGAAAATTGGAGTGATGCTTATGTAGCATTAAGAACAACAGTAAAAGAAAACGCACTGCCAACACCAGTAGAAACTTTTACAATTGGAATTAATGGTTTAGATCCTAATTTTGGTTATTTAGAGATGGCTTGGGAAAACTCACACGTTGCTTTAAAATTTGAAGTTCCTACTGCAAAAATTGCAACTGCAAGTATCGAAAAAACATTGGCTGGACCAACTTGGAATGACTATTTTGCTGCTGCGCAATATTTGTTTCAATCAAATGGAAACATCGAAACTGCAAGAACTTACATTGATAAAGCTCTTGATATGAGTACTGATAAGCCATACTATGTTTCTAGATTGAAATCATTAATTCAAGCAAAACAAGGAGATAAAAAAGGTGCTGTTGAAACGGCTAAAGTTTCATTGGCTGCTGCTGAGGCTGCAAACAACCAAGATTATGTAAAAATGAACAAAGACAGTATCGCTGAGTGGAGCAGATAATATCTTTTAAAATTC
>NZ_NRQV01000036.1:0-36427 GCF_004119505.1 Flavobacterium sp. YO64
ATGGTCACAAAAAAGGAAAGAGCATAATTTTACACATTTTTCCTTATTTTTTGTTTACACAGCCTGCTTTAATTATTTATTAAATTTACTTACGAAAAGGTATTGCTATATCAAAAATAACTTCTTATATTTGCACCCGCGTTCAAGGAATGCAATGACTCGATAGCTCAGTCGGTAGAGCACATCACTTTTAATGATGGGGTCCTGGGTTCGAGCCCCAGTCGGGTCACAAAAAGGTCGAGTATTAATTTACTTGACCTTTTTTCATTTTAGGCCATGTGGAGAAACGGTAGACTCGCCATCTTGAGGGGGTGGTGCTCGCAAGGGCGTGAGGGTTCAAATCCCTCCATGGTCACTAAATAAGGAAAAGTATATTTTTATGTTTTTCCTTTTTTTATGCTTTATATTTTTCCTTGTTAACCTTTTCCGTACGTACTAAGAATAATTATAATTCGTTTTACAACTCAATGAAAGCATATTTTTCTTTTTTACTTCTTTTAGCACTTCCTTATTTCTGCAAAGCACAGATTGACACAACATATATTAAACCTTTTGACAATAAACTTTCCCTGAGAACTTATTTATCCATGAAGTTTATATCAATGGAACAAGAAGTAGATGGTGAGATTAAAAAATTTATGCCAAATAGCCCCATGAGTTTAGGCGCGGGAGTTTCTATAAACAACACGATAATCAATCTAAATTATGGTTACGGATTAAACTTCATGAAAGACGACAAAAAAGGAAGAACGAAAGCACTAGACTTTCAAATTCATAACTACGGAAGAAAATTCATAATAGATCTTTTTGTTCAAAAATATCATGGTTTTTACACCTCAGACAATACAGATAAAAATATACAGCTGTATCCTGATTTAAAAATCCAACAATATGGCGCTTTCGGACAATATGTTTTTAACAACAAGAAATTCTCTTATAAAGCCGCTTTCAATCAAAATGAAAAACAATTAAAATCAGCAGGAAGCTTTTTAGCAGGCGGAGGAATTTACTTCTCAAAAATAAACTCAGACAGTTCCTTTGTACACAAATCAAAAAATTCACTGCGTAATTTTCAATTTGGATTCAGCGGCGGTTACGCTTATACTTGGGCAATCAATAAAAGATGGTTCGCCAGTGGTTCTGCAACAACAGGAGTTAACTTTGGCACTGAAAGAATAAATGATTTTGGCAAACAAAAAATAGAAATCTACCCTACATTTTTCCCGCGAATATCCGTTGGATACAACAAAGAGAAATGGTCACTTGGATTATCATACGTTAATAATTTTATCTTTTCTTCTTTCTCAGACAATAACAACAACAACATTGGCTTATCTTCAGGAAATTTTCAAATTGGATATATCTGGAGATTAGATACAAATCCTTTCTTCACAAAAAAACTAGAACAAAACAAGTAACTGCTTTTTTACTTCTTAAGAAGATATTTTGCAACAGCATCATAAGCAGGCAGAGAATATGGATCGTTTGCTACATTTCCCGCTATAGGATTTGATGCAAAACGCACAATAACCATATCTGCTTTTGGATCAACGTAAATTACCTGCCCATGCACACCTCGAGCACAAAATGCGCCATGATCATTATTGGTTATCCACCACATATTTCTATAACTCCAACCTTTCAAGAGCGAATATCCAGCTTTTTCAAATGCTTTTTTATCACCGCCTTTTTTAATATCATCAATAGCAGCTTTAGGAATAATTTGCTCCTGCCCTACTTTACCATCATTTAAAATCAACTGTCCAAAGCGAGCCATATCTCGCAAACCAAGATTAAAACCACCACCCGCAAAAGGTGTTCCTATTGCATCTACCGAAAAATACCCGTCTTGTTCAGCCCCAATTTTTCTCCATATTCGCTCAGATAAAACCTCAGCAACAGATTTACCAGTCACTCGGGCTATAATCCAGCCCAAAACATCTGAATTAACCGTTTTATACCCAAAAGCATCTCCGTGAATACCATTTTTCTTCACTGTAGGCAAATATTCATAATAAGTTCTTGGCCCATCATAATCTTTAGGTTTTGGAAGTGGATTCCCTGCCGCAGAGAATTTCCAAATTTCAGCATTAGGATCTGCGTAGTCTTCACTAAACTGCAGCGCCGTTGTCATATCCATAACCTGTCTTACAGTTGCATCTCCAAAAGCAGAATTTTTAAGCTCTGGAACATAAAAAGAAACCATTTTTTCAGGATCTATCAAACCCTCTTTAGCCAATATAATTCCAAGAGTTCCTGTAAACGATTTGGTAACCGACATTGCTGCATGCTGTCCGTCAATCGTCAGAGCACCAAAATACTTTTCATAAACAATTTTGCCGTGATGCATAATAATCACTCCATCTGCATAAACCTTTTCCAGCGACTCTTCCCATGTCATCGACTTAGTTTCTCCAAGAGGAACGAACTTTACTTTATCAATATCTCTATTAAAATTTGTTATTATAGGAATTGAAGTTCCTAATCCGCGAGAAACATTTATAGTCGGCATAAACTGACGCATATGCGCAACACTCCACCTAAGTGCCGGAAACTGAAAAAAACTCCCATCATCAAATCGAGGAATACGGTCAGCCGGCGGCGGCGAACCAATCATCCATCCCATTCTTGCAGGATCACTTTGCAGCGCATCTAAATATTTCGTTTTTTCTTGAGCTGTTGAAATACTCATACAGAAAAACATCAAAACGAAAAACAATAACTGAGAACAAAAATGAATTGGTTTCATATTTTCTAATTTATTAGGAATGAGCACTAAAAGATTAAAATGGGAGATAATAAATTCTTTGTAATACTAATTATAGGAATTTACGCTAAGTTAAGAACTTAATTTCAAACACTTTACCATGTACGCTATAATACTACACTTAAAAAAGAAAAATAATCGTTATTTAATAAAAAGAACTTCTCTTACAAAACAAAACTTTCTTAAATTCGTTTCAAAATAATTAACCGCTAATCCCAAATTAGTTTATGAAAAACCTATTAGTATTATTCTTTATTATGATTACCTGCTCATTATCGGCACAATCGGCAACCAGTTATTTTGACAAAGCCATGAAAAAAGCCGAAGCCGGCAACACAAAAGGTGCGATCGCTGACTACACTAAAGCAATCAGCATGAATTCGAAATTTGCCGAAGCTTACCAAAACCGAGGTGTAGCAAAACTCAAACTTAATGACCTAAAAGGAGCGCTTGCCGATTTTAGCAAAACAATTGAACTTGACAGCATGAATGCAGATGCTTTTACCGGCAGAGCAAACGTAAACTACAAGTTAATGAATTTTAAAGGCACAATCGAAGACTGCACCTCATCTCTTGGTCTAAACCCAAAAGATTACATTGCATACAATCTTCGAGGTTTGGCTTATAATAAAATTGACGATAAAAAAAATGCTTGTAAAGATTTCTCAAAAGCCATAGAACTTGGAAGTCAAAGTGCTATAAAAAATAAAGCTACATTTTGTAAATAAAAAACAAGCTTTGAAAAGCAAAAAAAGCAATCTGTAAAAAAATATTTACAGATTGCTTTTTTATTTAGACAAAAACACACGTAAAGCACTAATAATCTATGATTTTCATTATCAGCTAAGAGATTTTCTAAGATTTTCTTCTATTTTTGTTTATCTAATTGTAAAAAATGGTAAACAACATAAAAACTGTTTTCAGTATTAAAGATCTAGAGAATTTATCTGGAATAAAAGCGCATACGATTCGTATTTGGGAAAAGAGATACAATATCCTAGAACCAATGCGTACAGATACTAATATAAGGTTTTACAATCTGCAGAATCTGCAAAAACTATTAAACATAACTTTACTGCATGAGTATGGCTATAAAATCTCTAAAATTGCAACTTATCCTGAAGAAAGAATACCAGAACTAGTTCGCGAAATCATATCGAAGAAAAATTCTCAAAACTATGCCATAACTTCTTTTAAAATGGCTATGATGAATTTTGATCAGGAATTATTCTTCAATACTTTCGATTGGCTTATTGCCGAAAAAACATTCAAGGAAGTTTTCAAAGAACATTTTCTTCCTTTACTGAAAGAACTTGGATTATTGTGGCAGTCAGAAACCATCACGCCGGCAAATGAACATTTTATGAGTCATTTGATCAAGCAGAAAATATTGATATACACAGAAAGTCTTCAAATTCGAAAACCAACAAAAACAGATAGAATCTTTGTGCTTTCGCTGCCTTTAAATGAAGTGCACAACATAGGATTACTTTATCTTCAGTACGAAATTTTATCAAAAGGATATAAAACCATTTATCTTGGCGAAAGTATGCCGATAGAAAACCTGCAGGATTTAACCAAACATTTTGAAAACATCACTTTTGTCTCTATGATGACCATTCAGCCAGACCGCATCGTTATCAACCAATATGTAAAGTCTATGGGACAAAAACTATTGCTAAAAAACAACGAAATATGGTTGATAGGCAATATGGTTGAGTATATTGATAAAAAAGTTTTACCCGAAAGAATTCAAATTTTTGATTCGATGCAAGAAACAATTGAAAGAATTTAATTCTATTGTTTAACTTTTCTGTACATTTGTTAAACAAATGAAGAAAACAATAACAATCATAGGATCAGGATTTTCTTCCTTGGCTGCTTCATGTTACTTGGCTCAGCAGGGAAATCAAGTTACTGTATACGAAAAAAACCATTCTATAGGCGGGCGGGCACGACAGTTTAAAAAAGATGGCTTTACTTTTGATATGGGACCAAGCTGGTATTGGATGCCAGATGTTTTTGAACGTTTTTTTCAGGATTTCAATAAAAAACCATCGGATTATTATGAACTCATAAAACTAAATCCTGCTTATCGAGTTTATTTTGGAGTTAACGATTTTATTACTATTTGCGATAATTTAGAAGAAATAAAAAACGCTTTTGAAAACATTGAAAAAGGCAGTTCAAAGAAATTAGAGAACTTTATTGACCAAGCCAAAAGTAATTATGACATTGCCATAAAAGAGTTGGTTTATCGCCCGGGAGTTTCTCCTCTTGAATTAATTACTGCCAAAACAGCTTTAAAACTTAATCAGTTTTTTGGTTCTATAAGTATTGACATTCGTAAAGAATTTAAAAACGAAAGGCTAATTCAAATTTTAGAATTTCCTGTTTTATTTCTTGGAGCAAAACCAACGAAAACGCCTTCTTTCTATAATTTTATGAATTATGCTGATTTTGGTCTTGGAACATGGCATCCTAAAACGGGAATGTTTGATGTAGTTCAAAGTCTCGAAAGTCTTGCTCTAGAACTTGGCGTAATAATTAAAACAAATGCTTCTGTTGAGAAAATAATCATTAAAAACAAAACCGCAGCAGGAATTGTGATTAACGGAGAATTTATAAAATCTGATGTTGTATTGAGCGGTGCCGATTATCAGCATACTGAAACTTTGCTCGAAAAAGAGCATCGCGTTTATTCTGAGACGTATTGGGAAAACCGAATTTTCGCTCCTTCCTCACTCCTGTTTTTTGTTGGTTTTAATAAAAAAATAGAAAACATCTCACATCATGCTTTATTTTTTGATGTTGATTTCGATAAACATGCAAATGCTATTTACGATACTCCAAATTGGCCCGAAGAACCTTTATTCTATGCCAATTTTCCATCTAAAACAGATCTAACAGCAGCTCCTAATGGAATGGAAAGCGGTTTTTTCCTGATTCCGCTTGCACCCGGAATTGAAGATAGTGAAGCATTAAGAGAAGAATATTTCGAAAAAATAATCAGTCGTTTTGAAAATCTTACACAGCAAGAGATCAGAAATAACATTATATTTAAAAGATCATTTTGCAAAAATGATTTTGTTACAGATTATAATGCGTACAAAGGAAATGCTTACGGAATGGCTAATACGTTATTGCAAACAGCTTTCCTGCGTCCAAAATTAAAAAGTAAGAAAGTTAAAAATTTATATTTCACAGGACAACTAACAGTTCCTGGCCCAGGAGTTCCGCCTGCTTTAATATCAGGAAAACTTGCAGCTGAATTAATTCAAAAATCTTTTAGATCGTAAAAAAATGAAATCACTATTCGACGACGTTTCTTTCAAGTGCAGTAAACTGGTTACTAAAAACTACAGTTCCTCTTTTTCGATAGCTGTAAAAATGCTCTCGCCAAGTATTCGTGATGCGATATACAGCATTTATGGCTTTGTTCGTTTTGCTGATGAAATTGTTGATTCTTTTCATGATTATGAAAAAGAAAGTCTTATTGACGATTTTGAAAAAGAATATTATAAAGCTGTTAATCTAGGAATAAGCCTTAACCCAATTCTAAACTCTTTTCAACATACTGTAAAAGAATATAATATTACCGACGATTTAGTTCAGGCATTCTTAAAAAGCATGAAACAAGATCTCACAAAATCAAGTTATAACACACAAACTGAATATGCCGACTATATTTTCGGTTCTGCCGATGTTGTTGGTTTAATGTGCTTAAAGGTTTTTACAAAAGGGAATAATACAAAATACGAACAGCTTAAAAATGAAGCAATGCGACTAGGATCGGCTTTTCAGAAGGTAAATTTCCTCAGAGATTTAAAAGATGATAATTTGATTTTAAACAGAACTTATTTTCCTGGCATCAATTTGAATAATTTTACTGAAGCCGCAAAAACACAAATTATCAGCGAAATCGAAGACGATTTTAATATTGCTTATCAAGGAATTGTAAAATTGCCAATTGAAGCAAAATTTGGGGTTTACACTGCTTATGTTTACTACAAAAAACTGCTTACTAAATTAAAAAATACACCTTATCATGAAATTGGAAACTCAAGGATTCGAGTTTCTAATTATACAAAAGCAGGACTTTTGGCCCAGTCATTTGTAACATATAAACTGAAACTAGTATAATTTCGTTCCGTTTGTCATTTCTCCTTTCGGTCGAAATGACAAGAACAAGTAAATGATAAAATCAAACAATTATTAGAACAAATTTAAAACACAAAAAATGGTTTCCTTTTTAATCTTTTTAGGCGTTTTTTTATTCATGGAATGCGTAACATGGCTTACTCACAAATATGTAATGCACGGTTTCATGTGGTATTTTCATGCAGATCATCATCAGCCAAAATATGAGCATCCTTTTGAGCGCAATGACATTTTCTTTGTTCTGTTTGCAATACCAAGTATTCTCTTATTCTATTTTGGCGTTCAGGGCGGTTTCAATTATTTGTTTTTCATTGCCTGCGGCGTCACACTTTATGGAGCCTGTTACTTTTTAATTCACGACGTTTTAATTCATCAGCGTTTTAAATGGTTTAAAAACACTAAAAACAAATACCTCATCGGATTACGAAAGGCGCATAAAATACACCATAAACACTTAAACAAAGAAAAAGGAGAATGTTTCGGAATGTTGTTTGTTCCGTTTAAATATTACAAAATGTAAAACCCTTTTTAAAGCATCAAAATAGATTCTCAAAACAATGACAAAACAAAAAGTTTCTTTTTTCTGGTTCAGACGTGATTTACGTTTGGAAGACAATACAGGTTTATTTCATGCTTTGCAATCAAATTTTCCTGTAGTTCCGTTATTTATTTTTGATGACGATATATTGGAAAATCTTCCTGCAAATGATGCCAGAGTAAGTTTTATTTATGATTCACTTCAAAAGATAAATTCAGAATTAAATACTTTAGATTCTTCACTATTAGTCAAAAAAGGTAAAACTACCGAAGTTTGGAAATCACTTTTAGAAGAGTTTGACATTCAAAACCTTTTCTTCAATAAAGATTATGAGCCTTTTGCGATCAGACGTGATATTGCTATTTGCTCTTTATTGAAGGAAAACAGTATTGAGTGTTTTCCATACAAAGATCATGTGATTTTTGAAGAGAAAGAAATCACAAAATCTGACGGGCTTCCGTATACCATTTACACTCCTTATAAAAACAAATGGCTCGAAAAATATCATTTTTCAGGAGCTGCGATTGAATATGATTCCAGTTCATTTCAATCTAATTTTATAAAAAGTCAATTTACATTTCCAGAATTATCCGAAATTGGTTTTGACCGAAGTACAATAAAAGTGCTTCCGCATAACTTAACTCAAATTGCCAATTACAAAGAAACTAGAGATTATCCTGCTCTGGACAGTACATCTTACCTTTCGCCGCATTTACGATTTGGTACGGTGAGTATTCGGAAATTAGTGAATTGGGCAAATAGAAAGAATCAAACTTTCTTAAGCGAATTAATTTGGCGCGAATTCTTTATTCAAATTCTCTTTAGCTTTCCCAATTGTGTAAGCAGTAATTTCAAATCAGCTTACGACGGAATTCAATGGCGCAATAATGATGATGATTTTAAGCGTTGGTGCTCTGGAACAACGGGTTACCCAATGGTCGATGCAGGAATGCGTCAGCTAAACGAAACAGGGTATATGCACAATCGTGTTCGCATGGTTGTGGCGAGTTTTTTATGCAAACATTTATTAATCAACTGGCAGTGGGGAGAAGCTTATTTTGCCGAAAAACTTTTAGATTTCGAATTAGCTTCAAATGTAGGAAACTGGCAATGGGCAGCAGGAACTGGCTGTGATGCTGCGCCTTATTTTAGAGTATTCAATCCTGAAATTCAACAAAAGAAATTTGATGCTAAAGGTGAATACATCCGCAAGTGGATTCCCGAATTTGATTTTGGTTATACTGAACCAATGATCGATCACGCCTTTGCAAGAGATCGAGCCATTGCAACTTATAAAGCTGGAATTTTGAAATAGTTTATTTTGTTTCAGGTTTTTACTAGACGCTTAATTTTGTTTCAACAGATTTAGCATATCTAACAGATTAAAAAAAACTTTGTCAAAAATCTTTACACATAGTTTATGCCAACTTGAAACTTAAAACCTGAAACAAAAACTTAGTATTTCAAATAATTCTCAACAACAATTTTCGCTTTCAAATCAAACATTAAATTGTACAAGCCAAAGAAAGTACGGTTCATATAAATAAAGTGTTTAGAACCACGATTTCCGTTCATTTTTTTCAGATTTGTATCTTCAGAAAAACGTTTCCCTAATTCAGCAATGGCGTTAAAGAAAGTTTCGTCGGCAAAATCGAAAGTTTCATTTTGAAATGGTTTGGTGAAAAGCGACAATAGATCATGAAACATACTTGTAAAATATTCAACCTCTGCCGGTGTATCATCTTGACGAAGAATTTCTAATTCAAACAACTTTTTATTAAACAGCGCTTGATCTGTAATCACATTTTTATTAATCAACTCAAAATAAGGCGTATAAAATTCTTCTGGAATTTGTTTCATACAACCAAAGTCTAGAGCAATTAACTGATTTTGATCGTCAACCAAAAAGTTTCCAGGATGAGGATCTGCGTGTACTTTTCTTAAAACATGAATTTGGTACATATAAAAATCCCAAAGCGCCTGTCCAATTTCATCGCCAACTTTCTGATCCTTATTTTTTGCGGTAAATTCTGAAAGATGAATTCCCGTCATCCAATCCATCGTGATAATTTTCTCTGACGAGAACTCTGGATAGTAATTAGGAAAAATAATATTTTCGATTTTACTGCAGGCTTCTACGACTTCTTGACTTTGTTTTAATTCTAACAAATAGTTGGTTTCTTCGATAAGTTTATCTTCAACCTCTTTAAAATATTTATCTGAATCTTTTCCCTGCAGATTAAACATTCTAATTGCAATAGGTTTAACCAAAGCCAAATCCGAAGAAATACTATTGGCTACTCCCGGATATTGAATTTTAACTGCCAGTTTTTTATTGTTCTTTTTAGCCAAATGCACTTGACCAATACTTGCTGCGTTTACAGAATTTGCATTGAATTCATCAAAAATCTCGTAAGGCGTTTTGCCAAAATTACTTTTGAATGTTTTTAAAACTAATGGTGCTGAAAGCGGCGGAACTGAAAATTGCGATAATGAAAATTTCTCGACGTAAGCTTGAGGCAAAAAATTCTTGTCCATGCTTAACATTTGAGCCACTTTGAGCGCACTGCCTTTTAAGCTTTTTAATCCGTCATAAATATCTTCGGCATTATTCTCGTTCAGTTTATCTCGAGTTAAATCAGGATTAACCATTTTCTCGGCATAATGCTTAACGTAGTTTACACCAATTTTTGCTCCAGTTTGAACCAATTTTCCGGCTCTTTCTATTTTCGAGGTTGGAATATAATCGATCGTTTTCATTGCTTGCTGTATATTTTTTCTTTGAATAGAAATTTTCCAAAATCGATCAAATGATTCATTGGCGCAACATTCATCAATTCAAATGATGCATTAACTGATTTTTCGATAAAAATATCTGTTTTCTCAAAAGCAGCAGATTCATCTTCCATCCAGAATTTTATGGTGAGCATTAATTGTAACCAAGCGGATTCTTGAATTGCCTTTTCTTGAAATTTTTGCAGTTTTTCTTGTTCAAGTCTATAATCATCAGTTAAGATTTCTGAAACATAACTTCTAAAATTATCTCTAAGCAAAGTAAGCTGTACTAAATTTTTGAGCGGGTTTTTATCCATTTTAAGTACTTGCAGTACATAACTTCTATTTGCAGTCAACATTTCGAAAAATGTAAAATAGAAACTTAACATTTTATTCTTCATGTCGTACTCAAGGTAGTCTTCATTTTTATGCAGCAAGTTGACTGTATTCTCAAAAAACAGTCGAAATATTTCCTTTTCTAAACCTTCTAACGTTCCAAAAAAAGAATAAAATTCAGCTTCTGTAAAATCATTTTCTTTGGTAAAATGATAAACTGATTTTGGTTTTGTTCCTTTTTCTAAAACTTCATTCATGTATTTTGAAACGATATCCTCTTTTGTGATAGTCTTTTTTTTAGTCGCCATTTCATTAAATTTAGAATTTGCCTTAAAGGTAAGCATTGTTTAAGTACCTTTACATGTCCCTAAACAGAATGCGCTGTTAAATATATGATAAACTATCATGGTTGAAAATGTTCTAATAACAGGTGGAAGCGGATTCATTGGCAGGCATTTGACAAATGCTCTAATTGAAGCTGGCTTTACTGTGTCTGTTTTAAGCCGTACCGACAAAGAAAACACTCCTGAAATCACTTACTATAAATGGAATTTAAACAGCAATTATATTGACGAAAATGCTGTTTTAAATGCGGATTATATTATTCATCTTGCCGGCGAAGGAATTGTTGAAAAAAGATGGACGCGCAGAAGAAAAAGAAAACTTCTGGAAAGTCGGGTTAAACCAATTGATTTGATATTTTCTATTTTAGAAAAAAACGATAAAAAATTAAATGCTTTTGTTTCGGCTTCGGCAATTGGCATTTATGGTGCTTTTACAAGCCATAAAATTTGTACTGAAACTACTGAGCCTGCAAATGACTTTTTAGGTACTATTTGTCAGAAATGGGAAAATGCATCAAACAAACTGGAGGTTTTAGGCATTAGAACCGTAAAAATTAGAACTGGAATTGTACTGGGCAGAGATGAAGGTTTTTTAAAAAAACTCGGACCTACTTTTAAATCTGGTTTTGGTGCGGTTATAGGAACTGGAAAACAATATTTACCCTGGATTCATATTGACGATTTGTGTCAGATTTACTTAAAAGCTCTTCTAGACGAACATATGCATGGCTCGTACAATGCTGCTGTTACTGATAATACTACAAACTTGAGATTCTCTAAAATACTAGCTGCATTATACGGATATGCAATATGGCTTCCTAAAATTCCATCTTTTATTCTTAAAATAAGTTTAGGAAAAATGAGCGAAGCTATCTTAAAAGGGCAAAGGGTGTCATCTGAAAAAATACAAAAAACTGGATTTGAATTTCAATTTACCGATTTAGAAAAAGCACTAATCAGCACTACGAATTAAACATTACTTCATTATTCCGCTTAAATCTGTCTGAACCGTTTTTGAAATTTTATTAGCCACAACATAAGGAATTTCTATATTAAAGTCAGAAATTGATATTGGAAAAGCAGAAACAATTTGAATACCTTCCGGAACTCTTTTCAACAACGCTTTTACCGTAATCATTTTCCATTTCCCGTGAATATATAATTTCCCCTTGACATCATACTCTCTTGAGGTTTCATCTATTTGTGCGATGTCAAATTTTTGTATTTTGCCTTTAAAATAAGCTTTAGGATAACGATGACTTTCGATATAATTGTCGTTAAAATGTTCTTCCATTAAATCCATTTTAAAACGAAAATCTTTTATTATTACAGTACAAATTAAAGTACTTGTTTGAGGTTCAAGAACAATAGTTCCGAGCTTATTTACCGCTTTTACCTCTTCGAAGAATGGAACTGAAGCTTCAAAATTTATAATCGCCGAAGTGGTTTTAAATTTTTCCTGAGCTGTTATCGAAAATGCGGTAAAAAGTAAAAATAATAATGTAGTTCTTTTCATAATCGTCAGCAATTAAACAATTATGTCATTTCATTTTTTAAAATAAAAAAAACAAACTTACAGTAAGTTAAAAAAGAAATGGCAGTACTCCGTGAAAAAATCGCAACTAACTTTCTATTTTAAAGTTACGAAATTTTCCGTCGTATAGTTCTGGAACTAATGCTAAATATTTGTGAATATTTTTTCTTTTTAAAATGTAGTAATCCCTTTAAAACAGCTTCTCATTTACATTTCGACTGGTGTACAAATTTCAAGTAAAAAACCATCTAAATCTCGTACATAAGCAACAACTTGTCCCCAAGGTTTTTCCTTTGGACTTGTTTCTAAAACGGCTCCAAAAGAAATGGCTTTCTCAACCAATTCGGCAACATTATCTGTTATGAAACCAAGTTCAAAAGCAAAAGGTTTATTATTTAAATCGCTTTCGATAAAACCTTCTTTTAAATTTTGAACTGCAAGTTTTTTTGAAGCAAATGAGATTGTAGTCTCTCCCGTAAGCAATTCTCCGTAATCATTTTCTGGACTTACAAATTTTCTTGAAAAACCAAATGCATTTTCATAAAACGCAATTGCTTTTTCTACATTCTCGACATATAAAATTGTGTAACCAAACTTTACCATTTTCTCTTATTTTTAACCTTAATAAAAAAACTAACTAATTTCTAAAAGTACATTATACTTTTCTAAGCTGGCCAAATCTTCGATAGAACTTACCGTAGTGACTTTTTCATGTTCTTCGATCTCTTTTTTCACTTCGATATGTTTAATTGCTTTTCTAAAACGTCGAACTTCTTCTAAATTAGACAAAATAAGTCCTGGAACCTGAACACTCTTTCCATCTTTATCTTTGGCTACCATTGTAAAATATGAAGAATTGCAATGTTTTACAACACCTGTTTGAATATGTTCTGCTTCAACGCGAATGCCAACAACCATTGAACTTCGCCCAACATAATTTACAGAGGCTTTCATTGTAACAAGTTCACCAACTTCAATTGGTTTTAAAAAATTGACAGTATCAACAGAAGCTGTTACACAATAATTACCGCAAAACTTTGATGCGGCCGCAAAAGCAATTTGATCTAGTAATTGCAGTATATATCCTCCATGAATTTTACCGCTAAAGTTGGTATGCGATGGAAGCATTAATTCTGAAATACTAATTTTTGATGAAGAAACGGGTTTAAAATCTGCAGTCATGTTTTTATGTTTGTGGTATTATTGGTTAGTTTTAATTTAGTAACTCACTTTCATCCGTATTTGAAGCTCTCGCTACAATATTATCTGGAAGTGATTTTTTTGCTTTAGCGCCCATTTTTTTTAGTCTTTCAACACTCGAAATCAAATTTCCTTTGCCGTCGACTAGTTTATTCATGGCACTTTCGTATTCCCTTTTCGTATCTTTTATTTTATTCCCTATTCGGACTAAATCAGTTACAAAACCTTCAAATTTATCATACAGCGCTCCTGCCTGCCTAGCAATTTCAAACGCATTTTCCTGTTGTTTTTGATTTGTCCACATACTGTCAATAGTTCGCAATGTTGCTAACAATGTTGTTGGAGTAACAATTACAATATTTTTATCAAAAGCTTTATTGTATAATGTTGAATCTTCGTTTAAGGCAATTGCAAAAGCAGGTTCTATCGGAATAAAAAGCAATACAAAATCGGGACTTTCTATTTGATACAGTTCGTGATAATTTTTATTACCAAGCTGTTCAACGTGCCTTTTTATCGAATTTAAATGCTCTTTTAAATATTCGTTTTTAAGAATGTCTGATTCTTCATTAATGTACTTTTCATAAGCTGATAAAGATACTTTAGAATCGACAATCATTTTTTTACCATCGGGCAGATTTATTACAACATCAGGAAAAACACGATTGCCTTCGCTGGTAACAAAACTTTGTTGCACTTCGTACTCGCGGCCTTTTTCTAATCCTGATTTTTCCAACACACGTTCTAAAACCAATTCGCCCCAATTTCCCTGCATTTTACTATCGCCTTTTAAAGCTTTAGTAAGATTTAGGGTTTCTTTGCTCATTTGAACATTCATTTCGCTTAGGCCAATAATCTGCTGACGAAGTGCTGCATGATAGTCGATACTTTCTTTATGGGTTTGTTCTACCTTTTTCTCAAATCCTTGAATCTTATCTTGCAGCGGCAGCAAGATATTTTTCATATTCACATTGTTCTGTTCTGTAAATTTAACCGATTTTTCTTCGAGAATCTTATTTGCTAAGTTTTCAAACTCCTTGGTAAATTTATCCTGAAGCTCCGTTATTTCATTTTTTTGCTCTTTATGACGTTCCCATAAATTCTCAAAATCGACTTCTTTTTTAGAAAGCTGAATCGCAAGACTGTCTTTTTCAGTTCGAATACTCTCTTTTTCTTGATTGCTTAATTGAAGCTGTTTTTGAAAAGCAAGTTTTTCATTTTCCTGCTGTTCTTTTTGTGCTTGCAGCTGATTTGTATTTGCATGCAGCCTTTCTTCTAAACCAACTTTTTCTGACTGAAATTTAGCCGAAGACAGTACTTTACCTAAGTATATACCTAGAAATAAAGCAATAACAAAAGCCAATAAATACGGAAGAAAATCAAACATGTCTAATTTTTTTTAAGTAAAAGTACGCAATAATACGTAGTGCTAAGGTTTATAAAGTAAAATTTCACGAATTAGTATTCATTCGCAAATAAAAAAACAATTTGAAATTAATTTCTATTTCTACTGCAAAAAAAATAAAAAAAAGACGCAACCATTTTTAAACACGCTCATCTATGAGAATATAACCTATATTAAAATTTATCATGAAAAAAATAATGCTGAGCTTATTTGTAGCTTTTGGATTGAGTGCTTGCTCATTAGGAAATGAAGATATAACAGTAGATTGCGGACCAGTTCAAGAACTTCCTTTTACAGGATTTCCACTTTTATGTTCTTATAGTGTAAAAACCCTGCCTAACAACCCTACTGCACTTGTTTTAAATTCTCAAGAGAAATTAGAAGCTTACTTCGAAAAACGCGAAAACACATGTCCAGTTGCCAATGATCCTAATATTGATTTTACAAAAGACTTTTTGGTTGGGATTTTTGCGGGAGCAAAACCTACAAGCGGTTATGACATAAAAATAACAACTATTGTAGAAAACAAATGTCAGATTATTATTAATTTTTATGAAAAAGGTCCTTTAGCTGGCGAAACTATTGCACAGACTCCAACTTATCCATCAGATTTTATATTGATTCCAAAAACAACAAAAACAATTTTATTTAACAGAACAAACGAAAGCTCTGATAATATTGTTATGGGAGATTTTGGTCTTTTAAGTCATCATAATTTCTTTCAATTAAACGATTTTAACATTTTGAAATTCTCAAATGTTGAGGATGGAAAATATGATTTTGAGCAATACAAATACACTGCAAAAACGAAAAAAAGTGAATATACTGAATTCTTAAAGAATGTTCCAGCAGAAATTCTTGCACTTAAAGGCGGAACAAAAACTTACGGAACTCCAGATCCAGGAGATAAAGGCGGAGTTTACTTTCAGTTCACTCAAGGAACTGTTACTACGAAAGTTTATATTGACAACAATGATACTCCAGATCAAAACACTGAAATAATATTGTTTAAAAAAGCTATTCAACAAAAAATCATCAGTTTAAACTAAATCCAGTTACATGAAAAAACATTTTCTATTTTTTGCTGTATTGTGTATTTTCTCTTCGGCTTATTCGTTAGAATCGATGGTCGTAAACACGGGTTCTATAGTAAACACCTGGATTTGGGAAAAGTCAATTGGAGGAGCAGATAATCCTTATACAGCGACGCCAAAAACCATTGGGTTTACAAAAAAAATAGTTTTCACTTCAAATGGAAGAGTGATCACTTATAAGAACAATGTAGAGATTAGAAACAGTACCTATCAAATAGAAAAAGGGATTGGCTATTTCGATTCGGCAGAGCACGATCTTATTACTTTTGAAGGCAAGACATATATCATAGAAAAGCTTGACAGTCAAAACCTAACAATTGTAAGTAATAACAAAGATGCTTCCCGATCTATCTTTAAAAGATAGTTTTATAAGCTTTTAAAAACTATTTTTGCAAAACCAAACAATACCACTTTTTTTGAAAGACGATTTAGAAAAATATATTAAGAAATGTATTAAAAATGACAGAGAGGCACAACTGAAAATTTATCAGTTGTTCTCTCCTGTTTTATATGGTATATGTCTTAAATATATGAAAAATGAAGATGACGCCAAAGATGTTTTTCAGGAAGCATTTGTCATTGTTTTTCAAAAAATGAACCAATATAAATTTGAAGGAAGTTTCGAAGGCTGGCTGAAACGAATTTTTATCAATAAGCTGATCGAGACTTTAAACAAAAAGAAAAAAGAGAGTTTCTTTCTAGATGTTTTTGATCCTGATACTGATTTTGTCGAAGAAGAGGATTTAGACATTCAACCAATAGAACAAGAGAAACTGCTCGAATATATTAGAGATTTGCCAGATCAATATCGAACGGTTTTTAATCTCTATGTCTTTGAGAAACTAAAACACCGAGAAATTGCCGACTTATTAAATATTTCTGAAGGTACATCAAAATCAAATTTAAACCGGGCAAAGCACATTTTGCAAAAAAGAATACTGAGCATAAAAAATTTTAAAATAGCATGAAAAAGCAGGATATAGAAGATATTTTTTCATCAATGGAAGACTTTTCTAGTGTTCCGCCTCCTGAATTGTGGGGACAAATTGAAGAAAAACTTGATAAACCTAAAAAGAAGAAAAAAGTAATTCTTTGGTGGTCGGCGGCAGCATGCTTATTATTAGGCTTATTGCTCCCTTCTGTTTTGAATTTTACTTCTAACTCTGGAATCAAAACTATCGATAATGATGCTTTAGAAAATAACAAAGTTGTACTTGAGCCAAAAGGCAATAAAAATACCAACAACAAAGAAAACAGTACAGAGAACAAATCAATAAACAATCAAATTTCATCATCAGAAAACGAACATAATCAATCCAACCAAGATCAAGAATCAGTAAATACTAGAGCAAATACACAATATAACTATGATAAAAATGAGGCAGCACCAAAAACAAATGCCTCAAAAAATACGCTAAACAATGTTGCTGTTCAGGAAAATTATGTTCCTGCAAAAGCAAACAGCTTTAACACGTCCTCAAAAAATCAAATATCAGATATTGAAAAAAGAAAAGCTGATAAGGTTTTAGCTGAAAAAACCTTTACTTCGGGTAAAAGAAATCAATTCAATACAGGTTTAAATAAAGCACTTGCAAGTTCTATTTTCGAAGGAAATTCATCTTCAAAAACACAAAGCAAAACAGCTTTCATTCTTTCTGGAACTGCCGTAAACGATACTGAATACAAGCAAAAAACAGATAAAGCAATTCAAGAAAACAGATCTGTTGCAAACATTCAAAATGATAATTTGAAAAACAATTCGAATATCAAAAATGGATTGTCTAAAAAAGATTCTCTACAACTTAAAGAGCTTCAGAATTTAGAAAAAGGTGTTGTTGCAGCTGAAACTAAAAAAGAAAAAGAGGACAAACTGCTTTCAAAACAAGACAAATGGGCGCTTCAGCTTTTTGCAGGTGTAGGCAGCTCTGAAAACTATAAAAACAATAAAACTTTAGGAAACGTAAACGACTCTAAACAAAGTAATTCGTACGGAGTAAAAACGCAATATAAAATCAATAAAAAATGGGCAGTCGCTTCTGGAGTTAAAATTAATGAGCTTGGTCAGAGCGTTGCAAATGTTTCTTATTTAAGTGCCAAAAACAATGCGTTTTTTAGCGCAAGCGACTATTTTGCTCAAAATGCATCAGCTCCTCATATTGCGAGTGATGCTAGTTATGTACTAGTTTCAAACAGTACAAAAGAGGCTATGAAAAGTGAGAATATACAAACTGGAAATTTAGATCAAAATCTACGCTATGTCGAAATGCCGTTAGAAGTTTCTTATTCTATTTTCAGTAAAAACAAAGCAAGTATTAATTTAAATACTGGTGGATTTGTTGGTAAATTGATCTCAAATAGTGTTTCTATTGATGGAAGCTCTATGGGGGAAAATGTAAATGCAAATGATTATGTATATGGTTCTACTTTGAGCAGTACAATTCAATATCGTGTTTACAAAAAAACAAATGTTTTTGTTGAGCCGGCTGTGAATTATTATGTAAATCCATTAAACAGTCAGTCTTTCAATCAGTTTCAATGGGGATTAAATTTCGGACTTAATGTTTCTTTTTAATAGTGACAATTTGTTGTAATTTCGCACAAAAAAGAAATTAATGTCTTTAAATAAGAAGCTCGAAGATTCTATTTTTCTTCCTAAAAATTTAAGTATTGCCAAAGAATTAGTTTATGATATCTGTGGCTTTACCTTTTCTGAACTTCAGCCAGAAACTGAGAGCAAAGATTATGAAGCTTTTGATTTTAAAATCAATAATCGGACTGTTAAATTTAGATCGGCTAAAATTACTCCAACCAAAACAGGTCAGTTTGTAACTTTATGGAAGCGCAATAAATCAGGTATAATTGAACCTTTTGATTATTCTGATTCTATTGATTTTGTAATCGTAAGCGTTCAAAAAGAAAATTTTTTAGGACAATTTGTTTTCCCAAAAGATGTTCTCCTTAAAAAAGGAATATTTTCTACTGAAACTAAAGAAGGAATAAGAGCCACTAGAGTTTACCCGCCTTGGGATGAAACTACCAGTAAACAAGCCCAAAAAACACAGCAATGGCAATTGAAATATTTCTATGAAATAAGCCCAAATGCTGATTTAGACACTTTTAAAAAGCTTTTTGCATTATAAGTCTTAATCTGGTTTCCAAGTTCTTCAAGTCTTTTTTTTATAACTTTAGACTATCAGCAATAATATGCTGTTTCTAAACTATTAATTTAAAAGATACTAAATGAACTTTTTCAAAATCAAAACCAGCTGGTCAAATGCTGAATTCATTGTCTTGAAACTTTGCATTGCCTCGGCTTATATTTTAATAGGCACTTATTTTCATGATTTTTTCAGCAATTACTACACTCCTTTAATTCTCTTATTTAGCATTACAGTAATTTGGTCTGTTTATTTATGGCTGAGTAAAATGAAAAACAGGAACAAGGAGTAAGTATAAACTCGAATTACTTGTAAAAACAAAGCTATCTTTGCAAAAAAATAAAACATGCATCGACACTTCATTCTTTTTAAGCCTTATGGTTATTTAAGTCAATTTATCTATGAACTGAAAAGAAAGAAAAAACTTTTAGGCGAACTGCATGACTTTCCTGAAGGAACTATGGCAATTGGAAGACTTGATGAAGATTCTGAAGGTTTATTGCTGCTAACAACAGACGGAAAAGTAAGTGAGCAGATAAGGAGTAAAAAAGTCGATAAAGAATATTATGTCCAAGTCGACGGTATTATTACGCCAGAAGCAATCGAACAATTACAAAAAGGTGTCGAAATAGGTTTTGAAGGTGGAAAATACAAAACAAAACCTTGTACTGCTTTTATCGTGACCGAAATACCTGATTTTGGCCCTAGAGCAAAAAAAATCCGAGACGAACGTCATGGACCAACTTCTTGGGCATCAATTACCGTGAATGAAGGAAAATTTCGTCAGGTTAGAAAAATGACTGCTGCCGTTGGATTTCCGACTTTACGTTTAGTTCGCGTTAGAATAGGAAATGTATATTTGCAAAACTTAAAAGCTGGAGAAGTTCTCGAAGTTGATAACTTTAATTAGAAAATGAGTCAATTTAAAAATCAGATAATTCTCAAATTAACGATTAACCGAATAAACAAATAAACGATAATGCTAAACGTAGTTCTTGTAGAACCAGAAATACCAAATAACACTGGAAATATTGGAAGATTGTGTGTAGGAACAGAAAGCCGACTGCACTTAATTCATCCTTTCGGATTTGTAATAAACGATAAAAATCTAAAACGTTCTGGTTTGGATTATTGGGTTCATCTTGATGTAACTGAATACCAAAATATAGAGGAATGGATCAAGCAGATTCCAGATCAATCGCGTGTTTTTTTGATGAGTTCTCATGCTGATAAATCGTATTTAGAAACAGATTTTCAAGATGGAGATTGGCTGGTTTTTGGCAAAGAAAGCGTTGGATTAAGCAAAGAAGTTTTGGCTCGTTTCGAAAACCATTTAACGATTCCAATGTCAAAACTAATTCGCAGCTTTAACATCGCAAATTCTGTCGCTTTTGTTGTTGGTGAAGCTAAAAGACAGATTGGAGTTAAAAAAGTTTAAATTAATTAAATATTTTCATCATAAGCTCCAGAGGAGCGTAATATTTATAACCTAAAATTAAACCATCATGGAAGCTCCAGCGGAGCGATATATTTCGCCCCTATGGGGCTCGTTCTACTAAATGTGATTAATATTTCTATAAATATAACGTCCCTCTGGGGCTTGAATTTCGTACAACAAAACTTCTAAAAATATCTCTAAGTCACAATAAACTTCCCTTTTTCGGCATCAAAAACAATATGTTCATCTTTAAACAAAGTGGCAAAGTTTCCGTTTGAAATTAAATTACAAGGTTCATCTTGAACAACACTTTCTGGAGTCATAATAATCATTTCGTCACTTAATTGAATTGCCAAATCAATATCGTGAGTCGAAAATAAAATGCATTTTTGAGTTTCCTGCGTTAGTTTTTTCAGCAATTTAAATAAAGAAACTTTGTGCAATAAATCAAGATGTGTTGTAGGTTCATCTAAAATAATCAGTGCCGTATCTTGAGCCAAAGCCCTGGCTATTAAAACCTTTTGCAATTGACCATCGCTTATTTCAAAGTGTTTTTTTTGAGCCAAATGTTCGATTTGTGTCAACGCCATTGCTTCTTGAACCTTTTCAATATCCGTTTGAGTTAAAGAATCAACCCAATTAGTATACGGTTGTCGGCCTAATGCAACCAATTCAAAAACAGTAAGATTACTTGGCGGCAGTTTTTCGGTTAAAACCAAACTTAGATTTTGAGCTAAGTCTAACGGCTTATAGGTATTGATATTCTTATCATTCAAAAAAACTGTTCCTGACAAAGGCTGCTGAATACCTGTAATAGTTCGCAGCAAAGTCGATTTCCCAATTCCGTTAGCACCAATCAACGAAATGAGTTTCCCAGAAGTTAAATTCAAATTTAAATTTTCAGCAATAGTCACAGCTGTCTTCTTGGTCTTATATCCAATACTTAAATTTGATGTATTTAAAATTGATTTCATCTATTTTAAGGTTCTGAGTTGCTAAGGTTCTAAGTATCTAAGTTTTTTCTTTGTCTAAAGATTAATTTATTTTAATAGCAGGAGATAATCCTTTTAATCCATATAATCTGTGGCTAATACAATTTACTGAAAATTTCTTTTTCGCATTAGCAGCCAAATTACAACCGGCGCACCAATAATTGAGGTAATTGCATTAATCGGTAATGTTACCTCTAATCCCGGCATCTGCGATGCCATGTCGCAAAACAGCATAATTATGCCGCCAAAAAAAAACGTACTCCAATATAAAACAGTATGATTACTAGTTTGAAATGTCAGTTTTGCAATATGCGGAACAGCCAAACCTATAAAGGCAATAGGTCCTGCAAAAGCAGTAACACTTCCTGCTAAAATACTTGTTGCAAGAATAATTATTAATCGTGCTCTCTTATAATTTAAACCCATACTTTTAGCATAATTCTCTCCTAAAAGCAAGGCATTTAAAGGCTTAATACTGCCTGCACTTAAGAGTAAACCAAAACTTATACAAACCGCCAGAATAACGATCGATGTCCAAGAAAGATTTCCGAGACTTCCTAAAGACCAAAAGGTAAACTTCTGCAATTGTTCAGCTGAACTAAAATAGGTTAAAACCCCAACAATGGCACTTGTAAAACTGGCAAACATAAGTCCAACAATTAAAATCGCCATTGTATTTCGCAATCTTTGTGCAACCAGCAAAACTAAAAGCAAAACAGAAATACTACCTAAAGTTGATGCTAGTACAATTCCATATGGAGACAATAAAACTGAGCTTAAAAAAGTTGGTAATATCCCAGCTCCCAAAATTACAATTGCTACTGCCAAAATTGCTCCAGAACTCAATCCTAATACATCCGGTCCTGCTAATGGATTCCGAAATAATGTCTGCATCAGTAAACCGCTTATAGACAAACCTACTCCAACCAAAATAGCTGTAATTGCTTTTGGCAGACGGTAATTGATAATAATATATTCCCAAGTTGATTTACTTGCCTGTCCTCCTGTTAAACTGCTGCAGACTTCTTTGAACGGAATTGTAACAGATCCTAAACTAATGTCAAGGAAAAACATAAACAAAAGTGCTAAACCAAGTATGGAAAACAGAGTTATATTTCGCGTTTTATTTATCAATTGATCTTAGTTTAATTTAGATGCAAAAGTAAACTCGTAACTTGGCAATAAATCAGGATGAAAAATTTTGATATAGTCTTTTAAGACTAAATCTGGACGACTTGGAGCCAATTCATAATAAACAGTACCTCCTGTTGCTCCAAATTTACCTTCAAATGTGTACACATTTTTATTTTTAAAAGCATCAAACTGACTGTAATGCGGATTTGTTTTTGCTATTTCATCTAAGCTTTTAAAAGATCCTGAAGCTATCCAAAAATCAGCCCTTTTAGCTTTTACTAATATCTTTTCAAAAGACAAACCTTCGCTTCCGGTTCCTTTTAGATCTGACCATAAATAATTGGCATGAGCATCTTTCATAAATTGAGCAACCCAGCTGTTTCCTTTGGCCACATACCAAACATCCTCGTACATCGAACCATATAAAACTGTTGAAGATGCAGGTTTATCTGCCACCAATTTTTTAGCTTGATTATAGCTCTCTACAATTTTATCAAACAATTCTTTGGCTTTTTCTTCTTTACCAAATAAAGCTCCGTACAACTTAATCCATTCTGCTTTTCCAAGTGGAGACTGTTCCATCCAATCTGCTTGAATAAAAACATTTAGACCGCTTTTCTTTAAATTATCTAACATCGGATTATTGTTGTCTACCCCAAACGTTACGATCAAATCCGGTGCTAATTCGATTAATTGTTCAATATTTAATTTTTCATTCTGACCTACATTTTTTACCGAACCTTTATCAATTAAGGCTCTTGTTTTTTCTGATGAAACATAATCTGTGTGTGGAAAACCAACCAGTTTATTTTCGACTTCAAGCATTTCTAAAAATGGTACATTAGTAGTTGAAGTAACCACAATGGACTCTAAGGGCACTTTTATAGTTGTGTAAGTTGCCAAACTATCTGGAACCTTTGCATCTTTTTCTTTTAAAATGTATTTGAAATTTTTATTAGCGTTAGGCCACGGTTCCATAACCGTAACAACCGAATATCCATCATATTTAACAATCGAAAGACCTGAAGCAAACTCAATACTATTTTTTTGCACTTTCAGATTTTGCAATCTCAACTGTTTCAGTCTTCTTACATCCTGTTAGAATAAAAAAAGAGAAAATAAAAATTAACTTAGGGAATAAATATTTCATGTTTTACGTTTTGGATAGGGACAAAGGTAAACCATTTTCTATTTTTTTTGTTTATTTTTATTCCTACAAAATTCAACAAACTGTATCTTTACACTATGAATACCACAAAAACAAAAGTTTGCTCGAGCTGTGAAACTCAATTCAGCTGTGGAGATATTTCGGTTGAAAACAAATGCTGGTGCAATGATTTTCCGCCTATTTTTAATCTTTCTGAAGGAGGCGATTGTTTATGCCCAGTTTGTTTTAAAGAAGCTTGCGAAGACAAAATCGACGCTTACATAGAAACATTGACTCCCGAAAAAGCACTTAAAAATAAAGCCGCAACCCTTCCTAAAACAGAAAACTTAATTGAAGGCATCGATTATTATATTGAAAATGGCAATTATGTTTTCAAGTCTTGGTTTCATCTCAAAAGAGGAAGCTGTTGCGGAAACGACTGCAGACATTGCCCTTATTAAAAGTTTTGAATTATGAATCGCTAAGTAACTTATAGCCATAACTCACAACACATAACTCCAAACTAACAAAAAATGATTTACTTGATAACCGGCGGCGAACGCTCAGGAAAAAGCGGATATGCCCAATCTCTGGCTTTACAACTTACAAACAATCCTATTTATGTGGCTACAGCTCGAAAATGGGATTCCGATTTTCAAAATCGGATAGACCGTCATCAAAAAGATCGTGACGAACGTTGGACTAATATTGAAGAAGAAAAATACTTAAGTAAAATTGATTTTTCGGGCAAAGTTGCTCTAATCGACTGCGTAACACTTTGGTTGACCAATTTTTTTGTAGATCATAAAAATGATGTCAATTTAAGTTTAGAAGAAGCTAAAAAAGAGTTTCTTTTGTTGGCCGAACAAAAAAACACATCACTTATTATTGTTACAAACGAGATTGGAATGGGCGTTCATGCTTCTACCGAAATTGGACGAAAGTTTACTGAACTGCAAGGCTGGATGAATCAATTTTTGGCATCAAAAGCTGATGAAGTTGTTTTAATGGTTTCTGGGATTCCTGTCAAAATCAAAGGATAAAATTCTATTCTTTAAAAGGAAATTCTAAAATTAAAATTCCAAATTCCAACACTATGCCCTACCTTTACTTACATATTCAAATTTCAGTTGCATTGAAATTTGGAGTTAAAAAATTGGAATTAGAAAATGAGTTATTTAGATGATATTTTAAAATCACGTCGTGACACAAGGCATTTTACGACAGACGAAGTTCCCGATGAAGTAATTCAGAAAGCTTTGCAAGCTGGACATTGGGCGCCTTCTGTTGGGCTGACTGATGCAACAAGATATTATATCATTAAATCTAAAGAAGTTAAAACCGCAATAAAAGAACTTTTTTTAGATTATAACAAAAAAGCCGAAGAACTAACTGATAATCCTGAGCAAAAAGAACTTTACAGATCCTTAAAACTAGAAGCAATTGAAGAAGCTCCTTTAGGACTTATTATTGCTTATGATCGTTCTGTTCTTAATCAATTTACGATTGGAACAATTGGAAGTAACGAAGCTGTAAAATTCAGCTCAGTTTGTGCTGCCCAGAACATTTGGCTTTCACTTACTGAACAAGGCTATGGAATGGGCTGGGTTTCAATTATCAATTATTATCAATTTAAAAAAATCCTTGATTTACCAGAGAATATAGAACCGCTTGGGTATTTCTGTATCGGCAAACCAGCAACAAATTATAACAATCAGCCAATGTTGCAGCAATTACATTGGAAACAAAAATCTGAAACCCCGTTTTGTACTGAAATCGATAAAATACAGAAATCAAATTTTATTGATTTAGATTTAAAACAACAAAGTGATACTGAGATTAACAAGGATTTCAGCTCACTTCTTCAAGATAAAATAGATTCAAAAACAAAACCTATTGGCGCTTTAGGAACTTTAGAAACCTTAGCTTTTCAAATGGCAACTGTTTATGAAACCTTAAATCCAAAAATAACAAATCCTGCTATAGTGGTTTTTGCAGCTGATCACGGCATTGCAAATCATGGTGTCAGCGCTTATCCGCAAGATGTTACTCGCCAAATGGTTACTAATTTTCTGGAAGGCGGAGCCGCAATCAATGTTTTCTGCAGTCAAAATAATATTGATTTGTCTATTGTAGATTCAGGTGTAAATTATGATTTTCCCACAAATGCTAAATTGATAAATGCTAAAATTACAAAAGGAACTCAATCTTTTCTTCATGTTCCAGCGATGAGTGAAACCGAACTACAATTGTGTCTTGAAAAAGGAAAATCGATTGTTGATACGATTGCCAAAACAGGTACAAATTGTATAGGTTTTGGTGAAATGGGAATTGGAAACACTTCGACTGCATCTGTATTAATGAGCCTTTTAACTAATTTACCAATTGAAGATTGTGTTGGAAAAGGAACTGGTGTTGAAGACGAAAAGCTAATTCAAAAACAAAATTTGCTCAAAAGCGCCATTCAAAATTATTCTGGTCAAGCCGATTTAAAACAGCAGCTGGCTTATTTTGGCGGTTTTGAAATTTTACAAATTGCCGGCGGAATGCTCGCTGCTTATAAAAACAAAATGCTTATTCTGGTTGATGGCTTTATTTGCAGCATGGCTTTTTTAATAGCTTCAAAAATAAATCCTGACATCAAACACAATGCTGTTTTCTGCCACTGCTCTGCCGAAAAAGCACATATAAAATTACTAGATTACCTTAATGCAAAACCTATTTTAAATCTAGATTTGCGCTTGGGCGAAGGAACCGGCTGCGCTGTTGCTTTTCCGATTTTAAAATCGGCGGAAGCATTTTTAAATGAAATGGCTAGTTTTGAAAGTGCAGGGATCAGCAATAAATCGTAAGAAATAGCTTTCAATTTTAAATCATAGTTTATATCTTTGAGTTACAGATTGAAATTATTTAAAAAATCATACATGCCTTTTACTAAAATTTATGTTCATTGTGTTTGGAGTACTAAAAATAGGTTTCCTTTTTTAAACTCAGTTGATCTACGCCAAAAAATCTGGCAGCACATAAAAGAGAATGCATTAAAAAAAGAAATATATCTTGACTTTATTAGCGGATATTCAGATCATTGTCACTGCCTAATTTCATTAGGAAATGATCAAACAATTCAGAAAACAATACAATTATTAAAAGGCGAATCTTCATATTGGATTAATAAAAACCAATTAACGAGCTGTAAATTTGAATGGCAAGACGAATATTTTGCAGTTTCGGTATCAGAGTCTATTGTTGATAAAGTGAGAGATTACATTAAAAATCAAGAAGAGCATCACAAAAAGAAAACATTTCAAGAAGAATATGATGAAATGATGATGAAATTTGGATTTCAAAAAGCAATAAGTAAATAGCGTTTGGCTAAAGCCCTTGTAACTTTAATTTTTTACCCCCAGATAAATCTGGAGGCTATTCAAATGGACTGGTTAAACTCAACGATACAAAATACTCTCAATATAAATTTGAATAGCCAACATCTTTAGATGTTGGTATATATTTGCAGTCTAAATGGGCTTTAGCCAAAAATCTACAATCTAAATGAAAAAAGAATTACATATTTTCTTTACCTGTTTAATGTTTTATACTAGAATTCCTTGTCCAAAAAACATCAATCATGATCCAGATTATTTAAATAAAGCAACTCGATATTTTCCATTTATCGGTTGGATTGTAGGAACAATTTCATTTACTGCTTTCTATATTTTTTCTCTTTTCCTATCAACAGAAACGGCAGTTATTTTTGCCATCATAACTTCTGTACTGACAACTGGAGCTTTTCACGAAGATGGATTTGCTGATGTCTGCGATGGATTTGGCGGAGGATGGACTAAAGAAAAAATCCTAATGATTATGAAAGACAGCGCAATTGGAGCTTACGGAGCAATTGGCTTGGTTTTGCTTTTTCTAGCAAAATATAAATTACTGACGGAATCAATTTCACTTTTTACAAACAGCAATTCTTATTTATTAGTTTTTCTGTTGTTTATTTCCGCTCATTCTGTAAGTCGTTTGGCCGCGATTAGTATTATTTTCACGCATGAATATTCTCGAGACGATGCTTCAAGCAAAAGTAAACCAATTGCAAAAAATCATAGCTGGAAAGAAATTTTCGGGTCTTTTTTCTTCGGATTGCTTCCTTTATTGATACTCTCCTATTTCAACTTTAAATTTCTGCTTGCCTTAATTCCTGTTTTTATTATGCGTTATTTCCTTGCGAAATATTTCCAAAAATGGATAGACGGCTATACGGGGGACTGTCTTGGCGCAACGCAGCAAGTTTGTGAAGTTGTTTATTACTTAAGCTTTCTTTTGATATGGAAATTTATTTAGTTCGTCATACAGAAACGGTCTGCGAAAAAGGAATCTGCTACGGGCAATCTGATGTAGATATTGCAGCACCTTTTGAAACAATATTCGAAAACATTGTTTCAAAATTACCCTCAGAAGCTGTGATTTTTACAAGTCCATTAAAACGCTGTGTTACTTTAGCAAAATACATTCAAACAAAAATCAACGCCATTTCATATCAAGAAGACGTGCGTTTAATGGAAATGAATTTTGGGGATTGGGAATTGAAAAACTGGAATGAAATTCCACCAAAACAACTAAATCCCTGGATGGAAGATTTTGTAAACGTTAAAGCTCAAAATGGTGAGTCATTTACAGCATTACACGAAAGAGTTGGAGATTTTATAGCCACACTTACATCAAAAAAAATAAATTCTCCAATTATTATTACGGCACATGCCGGTGTAATTAGAAGTATCTTATGCCACCAGACTTCACTACCGCTAAAGGATGCTTTTCAAAACAAAGTTGACTTTGGAGAGGTTATAAAAATCGAATTTTAAAGTCCTTTTGTTTGCAGTTTACCCCGAAAACTAAAACAAATTTGAATTATCATTATTTTTAACTTTATATTTGCAGCAAATTAAGGTTGTGTTTTTATTCTAACACATTAAAAGGGAATCAAGTAAAAATTCTTGAGCTGTACCCGCAACTGTAAGCTTTGTTCTAAAAAGAATGCTTGTTGTAAACTACAAAACCACTGCTCGCCCCGGCGAATGGGAAGGTAAACAACAAGACGCAAGCCAGGAGACCTGCCTTTATAACAAAATATCGAGCTCTCGGGAAAAAGAGTGTAGAAATTATGACTTTAAAAATACGTTTTGCTTGCCTTTTCTTATTGTTGTGTCAAAGTATTTTGGCGCAAAAAGATTCTATTAACAACCTGAAAGAGGTTCTGGTTTCTGATGCTAATCTAAAAAAATACTCCAACTCCCAATCGGTTTTAAAACTTAATGATTCCATTATAAGTAAAAATGAAGCTTTACTTACTGATTTATTAAATTTTAATTCTACTCTTTATTTTAAAGAATATGGACGTGGAATGCTTTCGACAGTTTCTTTTCGAGGCACTACTTCTTCGCAGACTGCAGTAATCTGGAACGGAATTAATATTAATTCTCAAATGAACGGAAGTACTGATTTCAACACCATTTCTGGTTCCGATTATAATTCTGTCAGCGTAAAAGCAGGCGGAGGAAGTGTTATTTACGGCAGCGGCGCAATTGGAGGAACGGTGCATTTAAATAATGACATGAGTTTTTATAAGCTTTTTGAAAATAATCTAAGACTAGATTATGGAAGCTTCAACACGATTGGAATCAATTATAAAACTAATATTTCTAACGAAAAATGGAGCGCTCAAATTGGTTTTTCTAAAAACAGCTCGACAAACGATTATAAATATTTAAATCGATATACTTGGAGAGGTGAACAGCGCTGGAACCAAAACGGACAATACGACGTTATTACAATGAATGCTAATTTGGGATATAAAATTAATGCTAAAAACAGCTTAAAATTATATACTCAAACTTCAAATACTGATCGAAATACTTCTTTAATTACTGAAACGGAAACTAAAAGCAAGTATGTAAATGGTTTCAATAGAAACTTATTAGAATACGACGGTAATTTTGGAAAACTAACTGCAAATTTCAAAACGGCGTATATTTTTGAAAACTATCAGTATTATGCTGATAATTCAAAAAATCAATATACATACGGAAAAACGGAAAGTTTTATTTCTAAAGCTGATTTAGGTTACACTTTATTTAAGTCGACTCAGATAAATGGAATCATAGATTATAACCGAACAAAAGGTTTCGGAAGTGGTTTTGGAGATAACACTAGAGAAATTGGTTCGGCTGCTTTACTTATAAAACAAGATTTCTCGACTGACTGGAAAAATGAATTTGGGATTCGAAAAGAATTTACAGACAATTACAAATCACCTGTTTTGTTTAATCTTGGATCTTCTTATCAGTTTAACAAATTGTACAATTTAAAACTGAATTTATCTCGAAACTTCAGAATCCCAACTTTTAATGATTTATATTGGGAAGAAGGCGGAAATCCCGATTTAAAACCAGAAAGCTCTTATCAGGCAGAAATTGGAAACGTTTTTACCTTTAAAAACATTTCGTTGACACAGACTTTTTATTACATCAAAATTAAAGATTTACTGCAATGGGTTCCGGGTTCAAATGGTATTTGGACACCTCAAAATAGAGATAAGGTTAATAGTTATGGTGCCGAAACTTTGTTGAGCTGGAAAAAACAGTATGGCAAAAATATTTTTGGTGCAAATGCTTCTTATGCTTACACTGTTTCTAAAGACGAAGAAACAAAAAAACAGCTTTTCTTTGTTCCGTTTAATAAAGTTACAGGTTCCGTTTCTTATTCTAGAAATAGAATCTCTGCTTATTATCAATTTTTATATAATGGATTTGTTTATACCAGAGCAGATAACAATCCAGACGAAATCATAAAAGATTATACGTTATCCAATATCGGAATCGATTATGATTTTAAATTTCTTGACTCCTTTAAACTTGGCGTTCAAGTATTAAATATCTTCAACGAAAATTATGAAAGTCTTGAAGACAGACCTATGCCGGGTCGAAATTTCAACATGTATTTAACTCTAAAATTTTAATATTTATGAAACTTAGCAAATTACTTTTAATAGCACTAAGTGTATCCTTATTTGTGTCTTGTTCTAATGACGATGATGACCAGCCAAAAGGAGAATACGACAACGGATTTTTCATTTTAAATGAAGGAAGTACAGGACAAGGAACTGTTTCTTTTTCTAGCGATAATTTTAGCCTTTTTACAAAAGACGCTTATACTGCAGCAAACGGTTCAGATTTACTTGGAAAATATGCTCAAAACATTTTCTTTAACGGAGACAGAGCTTACATCATTGCTGGTGGTTCAAATGTTATAAATGTAGTAAACAGATATACTTTTAAATTGATCGCTAAAATCGACAGCGGACTTGCTAATCCAAGATACGGTGTTGTGAAAGACGGAAAGGCTTACGTTACTAATGCAAACACTTACTCGTACATTAATCCAGCTACAGGTGATACTGACGATTATGTTGCTGTAATTGATTTAGCAACAAATAAGGTAGAATCAAAAATCGAATTGAATGCTACTGCAAACAGACTTATTCTTGAAAATGGTAAATTGTACATTACTGAACCAGACGCAAGCGACAAACTTTTGATTGTTAATATTGCTACTAAAACTGTAGAAGCTCCAATAGTAATTGGAACAAGCGCTGATTCAATTGAAGAGGAAAATGGTATCCTGTACATCTTAAGAGCACCTTGGGGTGGAGCAAGCAGCGAAATTGTAAAAGTAAAATTAGCAGACAAATCTGTTACTAAACTTCCATTTCCTGCAAGCTTAGAAAAAGCTGGATATTTAGATATTTCTGACGACAAAATTTATTATACTGTAAAAAGCTCAGTTTATGTTATAAACGCTTCTGCAACTGCAGTTTCTTCAACTCCAATTTTCAATGCTCCTTCAGTTGCTAACTTATACGGTTTTGCAGTTAAAGATGGTAAAGTTTATTTGGCTGACAGCGGTAACTACAAAGTAGACAGTAAAGCATACATCTATAACTTGAGCGGAAATTTACTAAAAGAATTAACAGTTGGTATTGCTCCAAATGGTTTCTATTTTAATGATTAATTCTTTTAGAATTTGTTATTAGTTTTTGGAAAAAAATAGGCTTTCATCTCTGAAAGCCTATTTTTTTTCTTCTATTATTTTAAAGTCCTCATAAATTCTTTTGGAACATTCTCTAAATACATTTCATTTCGAAGTCCATTTATTTTTTTAGAATTACTGATTTCAGGTAAAACAACATCTTGTTCTGTTTGAACTTTTTTGGCAGTTGCTCCTGTTATTTTAGAAATCGCCAGATTCAAAAGCGGTTCGCTGCTTTCTCCCAAAACACCATATGTTTTAAAAGACTCACGTTGTTCATATGTTGGAGGTAATCCTTGTGTATAATCTCCAAAATCAGCAGCATTAGCAATTTTAAAAACCAATGGCTGCATAGCATATCTATGATTTGGATTCACCTTTGCCTTTGTTAAAGTTGGAGAATCATAAACTGTAAACGAACCCACATTTTTACCTGTAGTAATTTCACCAACTTGAATAACTTCAATATAGGGCTTTAGTCCGTTTATAACCAATTCACTTGCAGATGCTGTATTTGCGGTAGTGATAATAAATACTCTCGCCAAGTTTAAACTATTTATTGCGGCACCGTCAATACTTTTTACAAATCTTTCATTCAACAACTCTAAATCATCGGCTGTCATTCCAGCCATCAATTTAAAATTATATTGTCTTTTCGAAAATATTTTCCCTTCAAACTGTCCGGTAATCATGCTGGCTAAACGTGTAGACGATCTTACAGAACCTCCGCCGTTATATCTTAAATCCAAAACTAAATCAGTAATTCCTTTTCCTTTTAAATCCCCAAAAGCTTGATTTAACCTGGCATCATACCCTGCATAAAAACCATTATACATTAAATATCCTATTTTGTGCTCTCCAGACTCAATCACCTTATTAATAAGAATAGGATTTTCTTCTAAAGTAGTCTTAGATAAGGAAACCGTTTTTCCATTCAATACAAATGCAGTTCCATTAAAATCAGCAAGATCTAAAGTATAATTATCAGTATTTAATAACGATTGGTAATTTGAAATCGTAAGTTTTGTTCCGTTTATACTCGTAAACAAATCTCCTCTTTTGATATCTTTAGTCGATGCATTAGAATTAGGAATAACATAACGAACATAGCCTACTAAATCATTCGATCCCTGAGCAATTCTAGTAAGCTTAAAATCTAAACCATTATTTTTTGAAATCCCGTTAAGCTCCTGTTCTAAAACAGTATAATCATCAACAATCCAGCTAAAACGATCTATTGCATTACCATTTGGGTATTTGCTAATTGGTTTATTCAGTAAATCCTGAAATAAATCTTCAGGTCTTGGATACCCCGCTAAATAATTCTCTAAGTCTGCTTTTGTGGAAAAACGGTCATCAGCTAAATTTGGCACATCAGCCTGCCATAAATAAACTTCATTCAGTCCTCTCCATACAAAATCATTAACTTGTAAATGAGATGGAGACATAACATCGTCCTGATCTTCACAAGACTGCAAAGAAAATGCTAACATACACAAGAGAAGTGCTGACCTTAGAATTGTTTTCATAAATTTTGGTTTCGGCATCATTATAGAATACTAACGTAAAAATACTATCTTTAGTTTTAAGTAGTATTCTTTTTTTATAAAAAAAATACAAAGTCATTGTAACAAAAATAATTGTGTCTCGTCTTGATTATATAAGCTAACGAATAACCTTTAATTTATGAACCAGAATGTGTTTATAGAATTAGTAAATCCTTTTAAAGACAAAGTTTTTCGTCTGGCAAAACGATTGCTTACCAGCACCGAAGAAGCAGAAGATGCTGCTCAGGAGGTATTGGTCAAATTATGGAATAAAAAAGACGATTTAAGTGCTTATAATAATGTTGAAGCGTTGGCAATGACAATGACTAAAAATTATTGTCTTGATCAGTTAAAATCAAAAAGAGCTGGAAATCTAAAAATTGTTCATAATAATTTTACCGATCGTGAGCCGCAATTGGATAAAAAACTGGAAGATTCAGACAGTTTAGAATGGGTTGAAAAGATAGTAAATCAGCTCCCTGAACAATTGCAAATACTAATTCAATTGCGAGATGTCGAGCAATATGAATTTGAAGAAATTGCAAAAATTGTCAACATGAATGAAACGGCGATTCGGGTAGCACTTTCAAGAGCAAGAAAAAAAATTAGAGAAGAAATGATTAACACACACAGTTATGGAATCAGATAAAATAGAACATATATTAGAAAAATACTTCGAGGGAGAGACAACTATTGCCGAAGAAAATCAGTTAAAAGAATACTTTTCATCATCAAATGTTGCGCAGCATTTGGAGCAATACAAACCACTTTTTGGTTATTTCTCTCAGGTAAAACAGCAAAAATCAACACAAGAGATCCCACTACAAACTAAAAAACGAAATGTTGCGTGGTTATCGATTGCTGCTTCAGCTGTTGTTTTACTCGGAATTGGAACCTATTTTTTTGTAAGTGAAAACAATGCAGCTCCAGTAGTTGCAGCACAATCAGAATTAGGAACCTATGATAATCCGGAAGAAGCGCTGAAAGCGACTCAAAAAGCTTTGGCATTATTATCAAACAATGTTAATGTAGGTATCGAAAGCGTACAATACATTAACGAATACGAACAATCAAAAAACAAAATTTTTAAACAGTAATTAAATTCAATCAAAAATGAAAAATCTTATCATAACACTAGTATTCGCCTTTGTAACAAATGTATTTTATGCTCAAGGCGCTTTTGACAAATTTGATGGTCAGGACGATGTTACGTCAGTAATCGTAAACAAAAAAATGTTCGATTTAATGAGCAAAGTAAAAGCTGACCCAACTGACAAACAAACACAACAATACATTAATCTGATTAAAAAATTAGATTATTTGAAAGTGTTTACAACAAAAAATCCTAAAATCGAGGCTGACATGAAAGCTTCTGCTGATAAATATATTAAAACAGCAGGTCTGGAAGAACTTATGAGAGTAAACGACAGCGGAAAAAATGTACGCATAATGGTAAAATCAGGTGCCAGCGATACGCAAATTAGAGAATTACTTATGTTTGTTGACGGGGCAAAAAATGACGAAACTGTTTTACTTTCTTTAACTGGAAATTTTGATTTAAACGAAATTTCAGTACTTACAGACAAAATGCAGCTTCCAGGCGGTTCAGACTTAAAAAAAGCTTCTAAAGGCAAAAAATAATCATGAAAACAAACGTTTTTACCTCAGCCCTTTTAGTATTACTAACTTTAGTAAGTTGTAATTCTGAACCTTCATTGCAAAAGTATTTTGTACAAAATACAGACAATAAAGATTTCATTGCTCTTGATGTTTCTCCTACTATTTTAAATTTAGAAAAAGCAAAATTATCCGCCGAGCAAAATGAAGCTTTAAAGTCATTTGACAAGATGAATATTCTAGCTTTTAAAGCAAACGACAAAAATCAAGCTCAATTTGAAACAGAAAGAGCAAAAGTCAAAGCTATTTTAAAGGATCCAAAATATCAGCAGTTAATGACGTTTGGCTCAGGTAAAGACGGCGCTTCTATAAGTTATGTTGGCACGGATGAAAACATCGAAGAGTTTGTTGTTTTCGCTAATCGAAAAGAAAATGGTTTTGCTGTAGTTCGTGTTCTAGGAAAAAACATGAATCCAAATAACATCATGACTTTAATGACTGTTTTAAAACAATCAAATATCGATATGGAACAATTAAAACCTTTACAGCAGTTGGTTAAATAATAAATACATCTTACTTTAAAAATAAAAAGCTCCATTATGGGGCTTTTTTATTTTTAACAATTATGAAGATAAAACTGAATAATCTTTATATACATTTTTACATATATTATACGAATTTAATTACATTTGCTACTAACCAATACATTTAATAAATTAAAACAAACATGGTACAAAAAACATCGAATGCCTTTATAGCGGCATCTTGGGTAGCTCTTGGAGCTGGAATGATTGGATATATTGTTGGACTAGCAAGAGCTGAAATGCTGCTAAACGAAAAGGGTTATTATTTTACAGTTCTAATGTTTGGACTTTTTGCTGTTGTTTCACTACAAAAAAGTGTTAGAGACAGACTTGAAAAACTTCCTGTAACCGATATCTATTATGGAATCTGCTGGTTTGGAACTCTTTTATCAATCGTTCTTTTAGCCGTTGGTTTATGGAACGCGACAATTTTACCAAGCGAAAAAGGTTTCTATGCATTTGCCTTCTTATTAGCATTGTTTGGAGCAATCTCTGTTCAAAAAAACACTCGAGACAATATGAGTTTTAGCGAAAATGAATAAACTTAGACCTAACTAAAAGCAAAAAAAAG
>NZ_NRQV01000037.1:0-35535 GCF_004119505.1 Flavobacterium sp. YO64
AGTCTTANCCTTTTTTTTATGATTTAAGTTAAAAAAAACTCTGAACCTTTGCAACTTTGAACCTTTGTGCCTAAAAATAAGAACCTTATTTCTTATCAACTACAGGTCTATTTTCTCTATTGGCTAAATCCCAGGCAACAACAAAAGCAAGTTTTGTTCTTTTGGTTAAAGCATCGTATTCAATTTTTTCAGGATTGTCGTCTTTTCCGTGATAATCTTCGTGAACTCCGTTGAAGAAGAAAACAGAAGGAATACCATGTTTAGCAAAGTTATAATGATCAGAACGCTCGTAAAAATGATTTGGATCTTTTGGATCATTGAATTTAAAATCTAAATCTACTTTAGTGTATTTTTCATTTTGAGATACCACAGCATTGTGTAAATCAGATGATAGTCGATCAGCACCAATTACATAAACATAATTGTTTGTTTTAGTATGTTCTACGTCACGACGGCCAATCATATCAATATTGATATCGGCAACAGTATTGGCAAGTGGAAATAAAGGATTTTCAGAGTAATAACGCGAACCATGTAAACCATGTTCTTCGCCAGTTACGTGAAGGAATAAAATTGAACGTTTTGGTCCATGTCCTTGTTTTTTTGCTTTTGCAAATGCTTTAGCCATTTCAATAACCGCAACAGTTCCAGAACCGTCATCATCGGCACCGTTATATATGTCTTCACCTTTAACGCCTACGTGGTCGTAATGAGCTGAAATTACTAAAACTTCATTTGGTTTTTCAGATCCTTCGATATATGCCCAAATGTTTTCAGAGTCTGGTAAGTTTTCGTTACGTCTTGCATTTAGGAAAGATGCAGGGATATGTTGATAATAATCTTTTGCTCCTTTTGGGAATGAAACACCGCTTTTTTTGTATTGCTCTATCATATACAATCCAGCCTTTTTTTGTCCGGGAGAGCCCGTTTCGCGGCCTTGCATTTCATCTGATGCAACAACGTACAACATTTTTTTTAGGTCTTTTTCAGAAATCGAGTTTAAGTATTTCGTTGGATCTGAGTTGTCTTTTGATACAGCGGACTGGGTGTTTTTACACGAAAACGCTGAGGCAATTAATAATAAAACTACAATTTTTTTCATTTGGTATTAGTGTAAATTGATAAATGTGTAAAAAGCAAAAGCAATTAGTAAAAATAGAATAAAAAATGAATTTATGAAAAATAATACTACGCTTTTCGTAAAGGATACAATTCTTGATTCTCCGTAAAATCTATGATGCGCCGGGAAAAAATAATAAAATGCCCACACGACTCCTGCAAATGTGAAACAGTCAATTACGATAGAAAGAAAAGAATTGTTTATTGCGTTTCCTATTTTTCCAATGGAGAAAAGTACTAGAAAAATCAGCAGTAAAAACGAAAAATAATGCAATGTAAATATACCATGGTCAAAATAATACCAACGCTTTTTACTATGAAAAATCCATAAAAAGAAAGCGAAGAATGGCATGATGATAAATAAAACTTTGGGTAAGTTGTGTATAAAAGATTCTATGAATTTATTGAAAAGTTCTTGATTGGTGTTTTTATCTTTTATGATTTGTATTTTTCTATTTATCCAATAACTAAAATCGGAAAGTTTCTCAGATTTTGAACCATATTTTTGAATGGAGTCAATTTGTTTAACAGATTTATATCCTAAATTTATTAGACTATTGTCACTTGATTTTGGATTATCTAACATATTCTGAATCGCCTTTTTGTCTTCTGGTGATACTGAATCAGAGCTTAATAAGGCTTTTACGTTTTCATTTTCTTTTAATGAATTTGTCTGCTTTGAAATTTCTTTTTGAACCTTTTCTGTTTTTACAGATTCGTTTGTGTCTTCTTCTACATGAATAGGAAACATAGCTATTAACAAAAAGGTTATAAAACTTATAAAAATATAAAGCCTAACCGGAGCCAAATAAGATAATCGTCTTCCTGAAAGATATTCTTTAGTTAAAGTTGAAGGTTTTAAAAGAAGGTTTTTTATGGTTTTCCAAAATGCATTTTCATAGTGTGTTAGATCTTCAATGAAATGAATAAATAAATGATGAAAAGTTTTACGGGAATCACTGTTTTCTTGTCCGCAGTTTGGACAGAACTTTTGTTCAACAACATGTCTGCAGTTCAAGCAGGTTTTGTCTTCTCTAATTTTGTTGTGTGACATTGGTGTATTAATTGTTTTGATTTTGGTTTTTTGATTGGTATTTTAAGATTTACTTTTTGAGCACTTCATTTAGAAAAAGCTGTAAATGCTCAAACGCTCTTTTTGCTGCAACGGGATTGTATGCTGCACCTTTTGAATTGTCATTTCCAGCTTCAGGATTTGTAAACGAGTGTACTGCATTTGCATAATAAATCATCTGCCAATCGGCTTTAGAATCGCGCATTTCCTGCTGAAACGACGCCACTTCATCTTTTGATACAAACGGATCATCGGCGCCATGACAAATAAGAACTTTTGTAGTAATAGGTTCGGTTTTTCTAGAAGTATCTTTTCCTAAACCTCCATGAAAGGAAGCAACTCCTTTAAGTTTTAGACCTCCGCGTGCGGCTTCTAAAACTCCCGTTCCTCCAAAACAATACCCAATAGCGGCAATATTGTCTTGATTTGCACCTAATTTTATTAATTCATGAAGTGCAATATCAATTCTTTTTTGGTACGCTTCGTAATTTGTTTTATAATAACCGGCTTGTTTTCCAGCTTCTGAAGTATTTTTAGGAACATTTCCTTCGCCATAAATATCTGCTATAAAAACATTATAGCCCAGTTTTGCTAAATTTTCGGCAATCCCTTTAGAAGCACTATCAATTCCAAGCCATGCCGGAAGTAGCAAAATGCTTGGGTTTTCGGTACTTTTTTTAGCAGCTTTTATGTATAAGCCATTTAAAACCTGCTTGCCGTCAGAATATTTTATTGGTTTCAATTGTGCATTCATTAGGGTAGTATTAAGTAAAATTCCTAAAACAAATAGCTGTATGATTTTCATAAAATGATATTTTTAAGACAAATATGAGGAATATTACAATAAAAAAAAACCTCAAAAGACATTTCTTCTGAGGTTTGTTTATTTAAAGCAGGCTTTAAAGATTATTCTCCTGGATGATAAGTACGTTCTGCATTTTTTTCGACATCGTCTTTATAAAATAAAACATCTTTAAATTGCCCATTTTGATACATTTGGGCTTGATCAAAAAAGTGTTTTGAGTTTATGTCTCCGCTATTTCCTCCTGCTAATACTGATTTCGCTTTTATCTTTGATCCAAATTCAACTACGCAGACAAAACTATTGCCATTGTAGCCGTAACGTTTTTTAGAACCATTTTGGTAACTGCTTTTAAAAGAGGGAAGACTTCCCCAAGAACCAGGGCCATAAGCAATTGGTAAACTTGGTTTCGAATCGTCATATTTTAAATTAATATCACCATTAGAACGTTGAAAACGATTAATTTCTCCCCACGGAATCTGCCATGTTCCCCATTTTGCGTTTAAATCTTTTACTACTGCCTGCAGTTGTGGAACCAATTGGTCTGCAGTTGCATTTTTAGCAAATTTTTTAGTGTTTTCTACTTGATCAGTTTCTCCTTCATTAACATAAGCTTTTTGAATGATAGGATCTAGTTTGTATGCCCATTCGACCGCTAGAGTTGTTGCTATAGAATTTTCTTTGGCATAATAATCCCAGTTTTTTAAAATAGAAATTGGTTCAGAAAGTTCAATATAGGCGGCATCAGTTGGTTTTATGTTTTTTTCGAAAATTTCTGTCAAAGCAGGAATTAAGATTTCAAAAATAGATAGTTTAGAATCGTAACCGTCAGTAATAACTTCATCTAAAGTATATTTTTTGTCTTGACTAAAAATACGAACAGCGTTTATACCTCTAAAATTTTCTCCATCAGGAGCCATATATGCAGGATAATCTTCCTTTTTTGGACTATTAGCTCCCGCTGCGGTGTATGGTGTTGAATTACAGTTTTGAAGCCATCCGTTTGTTGGATTATACAAATGAACCGTTTCATTTACTTCGTGCAGTCCTTTCCATTGCGTAGCAGAAATCGATCCGTCAACGACTTTTGACCAATTGAGATTTTTATCTCTTACCGGAATAAAGTTTCCGTGCCAATAAGCAATATTCCCTTTACTGTCCGCATAAACAGTATTGTTGGAAGTATTGGCTTTTAAATCCATTGCCTTTTTATAGTCGTCAAAATCTTTTGATTTCGTTCTGACCCAGCTTTGAATTAAGCTGTTCATTGATCGGTTATTAGATTTTAAGCTTATCCATTTCCCGTCTCGTTTCGCCATTATTGGACCATTATTAGTAAAATAAGTTTTAAATGTTTTAGGGACTAGTTTTCCATTCTCTAAATATTTAATGGTGATTTCTTTCTCAGTTATAGGAATTAATTTTTTGTCGTATTCGTAGAATACTTTATTTTTTTTCAAAACAATTTTTTCAGCATACATATCGGCAACATCAACATTTGAAGAAGTGTGCATCCAGCCGCAGTTTTCATTAAATCCTTGATAGATAAAAAATTGTCCCCAGGTCACGGCGCCATAAGTATTTAAACCTTCTTCACTCGAAACTTGAACCTCTGGTCTGAAATAAAAAGTAGTATGCGGATTAATATAAAGAATAGCATTTCCAGAAGCCGTTTTTGAAGGGGCAAAGGCGAATCCATTTGAACCCGTCTGTACATTTTTTTCTCTTTCTACGTAGGCTGTTTTTTCATTGCTGCCTGAGTAAAAAGCTTTTAATTCTCCTACTGAAAGATCAGCTGTACTGATTGCGCCAATACTTCCATCCGTCCAAAGTAAAGGAAACCAAGGCTCGAAATGAGTTAGTAAAAGAGGTTTTACTTCAGGATGTTTGTACAAGTAAAAATTGATTCCATCGGCATAACTATCCAGTAGTTTTTTTAGCCAGGGCGCTGCATTTTTATAATCGGTTTTAGCTTCGTTGATATCTATTAAAAGTTTTATTTCTAAATCATTATATAGAACAGATTGTCCTTTTATTTCAGAAAGACGACCTAGTTTTTCTATATAATTCATCTCAACACGTTTAAAGTCATCTTCGCATTGTGCATACATTAAACCAAAAACAGCCGCAGCATCCGTTTTCCCATAAATATGAGGAATTCCCCAGTTATCACGAATTATAGTTACCTTTTGTGCCGTTTCTTCTAATTTCGCAATTTCTTTTTTACTTAGATTTTGAGAAAAAGCAAACATAGAAATGCAGCAAAAAAGAAGTGTTGTATGTAATAATTTAGCAGAATAAATCATATTTATTTTTTTACAAGGATACATTTCGTTTAAAGGCACATCCTAATTCAACCATCGAATCTGTTTTTGCAATTCCGGGTATATTATCGATTTTTTCGTATAATATTTTTCGCATATGCTCGTGATTTTTTGCCGTAATCTTAAGGTAAAGTGTAAAAGATCCAGTTACAAAATAACATTCTGTAATTTCTGGAATTGCTTTTAAAGCTTCAATAATTCTTTCGGAGTCAGAATCTTTATTGAGCGTAATTCCTGTAAAAGAAGCCCAGTCATAGCCAATTTGCTTTTCATTTAAAATAGGTTTGATGCCTGCAATTATGCCTTGTTCAAATAAACGATTAATACGTTGATGCACCATTGTATTCGAAATCTTCAAATTAGAAGCAATTGTTGAATAAGCTATTCTGCCATCTTTTTCTAATTCTTTGATAATTTTTACGTCAAACTCATCTAAAATATCCATGCGAAAATTTTTATTTTCTGTAAAGATAAAAATAAGTCTGATTTGTCTGGGTAATTATAAAAACAAAATGACTTAATATGTGTTTTAAAATTGATATTTTGGTTTTTTAAAAGCTATTTTTAAGTTAAATTGTCTTGTTTTTGGTTTAAAATAAATAATTTTTATACTTTTGCAGAAGTAAAAAAGAAATTATCATGGCAAATACTCAAGAAATACTTTCGGCAAAATCTGAAATTTTAATCGAGAAAGAGAATAAATACGGAGCTCACAATTACCATCCGCTTCCTGTGGTTTTAGAAAAAGGAGAAGGCGTTTATGTATGGGATGTTGATGGGAAAAAGTATTATGATTTTTTATCGGCATATTCAGCAGTAAATCAAGGGCATTGTCATCCTAAAATTGTGAAAGCAATGGTTGATCAAGCTCAAAAATTGACGCTTACTTCGCGTGCTTTTTACAATGATAAATTAGGAAACTACGAAGAGTTTGTAACGAAGTATTTTGGTTTTGATAAAGTTTTACCAATGAATACTGGCGCTGAAGCTGTTGAAACAGCTCTTAAAGTGTGTCGTAAATGGGCTTATGAAGTAAAAGGTATTCCAGAAAATCAAGCGCAGATCATTGTTTGCGAGAATAATTTTCACGGAAGAACAACTACAATTATTTCGTTTTCTAATGATGAATCGGCTCGTAAAAACTTTGGACCGTTTACAGATGGATTTATAAAAATTGAATATGATAATCTTGAAGCACTTGAAAAAGCTTTAGAATCATCAAAAACTATTGCAGGATTTTTAGTAGAGCCAATTCAAGGTGAAGCCGGTGTTTATGTACCATCTGAAGGATATTTAGCAAAAGCAAAAGCATTGTGTGAAAAACATAATGTTTTATTTATAGCCGATGAGGTTCAAACTGGAATTGCGCGTACTGGAAAATTACTAGCGGTTCACCATGAAAATGTGCAACCTGATATTTTGATTTTAGGTAAAGCCATTTCGGGAGGCGTTTATCCAGTTTCGGCTGTTTTATGTAATGACGAAATTATGAACGTTATTAAACCAGGTCAACATGGATCTACTTTTGGAGGAAATCCTGTTGCAGCTGCTGTTGCAATTGCAGCTTTAGAAGTTGTAAAAGAAGAAAATCTTGCTGAAAATGCAGAGCGTTTAGGTGTTATTTTAAGAAAGGGATTAAACGAAATCGCTGAAAGAAATAATTTAATTACACTGGTTCGAGGTAAAGGACTTTTGAATGCTATTGTTATTAATTGTGATGAAGATTCTGATTTAGCTTGGCAGATTTGCTTAAAATTTAGAGATAACGGACTGCTTGCAAAACCAACTCATGGTAATAAAATTAGATTAGCACCGCCTTTGGTAATGACAGAAACTCAAATTCAGGAATGTCTGGTTATAATCGAAAAATCATTGAATGAATTTAAGTAATTAATTCAGCTTACTTTATTATAAAAAAAGGCGATTGTATTGAAACAGTCGCCTTTTGTTTATAATTACTTAAAATATCAAAAAAAGTAATTATCTCTTTGAATAGATGCGTGAGACATTTACTCTTAATTATATTAAAATCTTACTTTTTTTAGTTCCCACAATGTCTTGATAAAAGTATCAACATCTTGTGTGGTATTGTAAAAAGCCAATGAAGGGCGAACTGTTGTTTCAACTCCCATTCGTCGCAAAATAGGCTGTGCACAATGATGACCGGTTCGTACTGCAACACCTTCTTTATTCAAAGCCTGTCCAACTTGATCGTTGCTGTAACCTTGTAAATTAAAAGAGAGCACACTCGCTTTGTCTTTTGCAGTTCCAATCAATCGCACGCCCGGAATTTCTTTTAAAAGATTTGTTGCGTATTCCAGCAAATAATGTTCGTATTGTCCGATTGCATCGATACCTAATTTGGTAACATAATCGATCGCTGCGCCAAGACCAATAGCATCTGCAATATTTCCTGTTCCAGCTTCAAAACGATTGGGAGCTTTGTGGTATTTTATTTCCTCAAAAGTTACATCCTGAATCATGTTTCCGCCAGATTGATAAGGTGGCATTTCATTTAATAAATCTTCTTTACCATACAAAGCGCCAATTCCAGTTGGACCAAAAAGCTTATGTCCAGAAAACACCAGCCAATCTGGATTTAAATCTTGTACATCAACTTTCATATGCGAAACGGATTGTGCACCGTCTATTAGAACTTTGGCTCCAACAGCATGTGCCATTTCAGTAATTCTTTTAGCAGGAGTTACGGTACCAAGTGCATTTGAAACTTGTGTAAAAGCAACCAAACGTGTTTTTGAGTTTAGCAGTTTAGCATATTCATCCAGCAAAATCTGACCATCGTCATCAACAGGAATTACTCTAAGTTTTAAACCTTTTTTATCAGCTAGTCGTTTCCACGGAACTATGTTGGCGTGATGTTCTAAATTGCTTACGATAATTTCATCGCCGGCACTTAAATTTTGATCGCCCCAAGTGCACGCTACTAAGTTTATTCCTTCTGTTGCGCCTCGCACAAAAACAATTTCGTTTACCGAAGATGCATTCAAGAATGTTTTTACCTTTTCACGAGCTACTTCATAAGCATCAGAAGCTCTAGCGGCTAACTCATGTGCTGCACGATGAATGTTTGAATTTTCATGTTCATAGAAATAAGCAATACGCTCAATTACTGATTTTGGTTTTTGAGTGGTCGCGGCATTATCAAACCAAACTAATGGTTTTCCGTTTACTGTTTCGCTTAAAATTGGGAAATCTTTTTTGATCAGATTGGCATCAAAATGAGAAGTTGTAAAACGGCTAATTTCTTTTGGCTCAAAAGTATTTCCAACAATTACATTTGTATTTCTTTTATCAAAAGCAAATGGATTTTGATCTAAAAAATAATACGAATTTGTAGCGTCATTTCCATTTAACGGAAAAGCTTCACGTTTTGTAAATTGGGTATCAACAAATGCTAAAGCTGCTTTTAACTCAGTCTCAAAAGACGAATTCTCTGTTTGAAATGGCAGATATTCATTGTTTAAGAGCAACTGGGAAAAAAAACTTTCTTCATTTAATTGTGGAGTTACTGCGTTTTTCAAATTAGTATCATAAAAACTAGTGTGCGGATTATTGAGGTTTAGGTTGTAATCTTCCTGAACTCCTGATGTTGTAACGCCGCTTTTTGGATCAAATCCCGCTCCGGCATTAGGATATAATGCAGAAGCTCCTGAACCATAATTTGCAACTGTAGGTGAGGCTCCAAAACCACTAATTGCAGGCAAAGCCGAAGGTGCGTTTACTGCGCTTTGTGATGGAATAGGAGTGTCGCTGCTGCCTAAATTGCCAGTTTGCAAAAACGTTTCTACAACTTTTGCGGCACGAGGATGTTCATTGCGATCTGGACTTAACGAGATTTCTTTAGGAAATTCGTTAGGCAGCGTCTTGAACAATTCGTTAGCTAAATGCTGTAAATCGTCAATGTTTGGTAAACCGTTATCGTTAGTATTTGTACTCATGATATTTGCCTATTTCTACATCTTCTAAAACTGCGATCGCATCATCTACTAAAATGGCTAATGAACAATAAAGAGAGACCAAATAAGAAGCAATTGCTTTTTCGTTTATTCCCATAAAACGAACTGATAATCCTGGAGATTGCTCGCCTTGTAGTCCCGGTTGAATAAGACCGATAACACCTTGACGACTTTCGCCGGTACGTAATAAAATGATTTTTGATTTTCCGTTTTTAATTGGCAGTTTATCTGATGGAATCAGGGGAATACCTCTCCAAGTCAAAAATTGAGATCCAAATAAAGACGTAGTTGGCGGCGGTACACCGCGACGTGTACATTCGCGTCCAAAAGCAGCAATGGCTAACGGATGCAGCAAGAAAAATCCTGGTTCTTTCCATACTTTAGTCAATAATTCGTCTAAATCGTCTGGAGTTGGTGCGCCGGTTCTTGTTTTTATAATTTGAGAGGGTGCAACATTACTCAATAATCCATAATCTTTATTATTGATTAATTCGCTTTCCTGACGCTCTTTAATGGTTTCGATTGCCAGTCGCAGCTGTTCTGAAATTTGATTATAAGGCTTGCTGTACAAGTCAGAAACACGAGTATGTACTTCGACAATAGTTTGTACTGCAGCAAGATTATATTCTCGAGGATTCTCGATATAATCAACAAAAGTATTTGGTAAAACCCTTTCGTCTCGTGCAGAACAGTCAACTTGTATATGATTGGCATCTTTTACTTTGTTCAAACGAAAAACTCCTGATTCTACTGGTGTCCAATGTAAAAGATGCGTCAGCCAGCGTGGACTGATAGTTCCGATTTGAGGAACTGTACGTGTAGCAATTGCTAATTGTCTTGCAGCTACATCTCCTAATGCGGTCTGCTGTTGTTTTGATTCCGCCATGATTTAAAGGTTTAAAAGGTTAATTGATTTTTGATTAAAAATGCTTATTATTAGATGTTTAGAAAAATTTTTTAATTTGATATATAAATTTAGATTAAAAATAAAAACACTCAAAATAAATTGGATTTAATTTAAAGTAAAATTGTTTTTAAATTATTGATATACAGTGTTTATGAGCCGATTATTCACTAAATACGATCGAATTGTTGTCTTTTATTTTAATTTCATTTTTGTGATATACTATTGAATTTGACGGGACAGTATAAGTAAGCCAGACATTTCCGCCAATGATCGAATCGCTTCCTACAACCGTTTGTCCGCCCAAAATGGTGCTGTTCGAATATATAATAACATTGTTCTCAATAGTTGGATGTCTTTTAATAAAAGCATCTTCTTTTTTTACACTCAAAGCACCCAGCGTAACACCTTGGAAAAGTTGTACATTATCGCCTATAATTGTGGTTTCGCCAATTACAATTCCAGTTCCATGATCAATTGCAAAATCATTTCCTATTTGTGCGCCCGGATGAATTTCTATACTGGTTTTAATATGCGCATATTCTGAAATAGTTCTTGCCAAAAGTTTTAAATCCTGTTTCCATAATTGATGTGAAAATCGGTATATCGCAATAGCAAAAAAGCCGGGATAAGAATACAATACTTCTTCGAGCGATTTTGCAGCAGGATCTTTTGTAAAAATGCTTAAAGCATCGTTTATCGTTTTTTTATGCAAATGCGGTATGGCATTAAAAAAAGTCAGTGTCTGCTCTTTATCAGGATCATTTCTTTGCGAAAAATCTTGAACTAATTCATCAAAACGCTTTTTCAGCTGATTGAATTTGTATTTAATTGTAGCTTCAGATTCGTATGATTTCGATGTATTTGAAAACAAAATGACAAATAAGTCATCAATAAACAGATGTATTAATTTCTTCTCTGGAAGTATTAGTAATTCCTGATGCTGTTTTGCTATTTCTTGATAAAATGAATTCATAATAAAGTTTTTTTTGGTTAGTAAATAACATTTACGAGAAATCAACTAATCTGAATTTGTACTTTTAAATAGGCTAAATGTCTGAGTTTTTAGGTGTCGAAAATTTCTCTCTTATATAATAAACAGGTATTCCAATTCCTGCAATGATCAATCCTGGCCAAGTGTAAGTAGGTTTGTAAATGATTAATAAAATGCAAAAAGCAGATCCTAAAAGAATATAAATAGCGGGCAAAAACGGATATCCAAAAGCTTTATAAGGTCGTTCGTGTTTAGGTTTGTTAATACGCAGCACAAAAATTCCGGCAATAGTGATAACGTAAAACAAAACAACCACAAAGGAAATCATGTCTAACAAATTGCCGTAACGTCCACTTAAACTCAAAATTACCGCCATAAAAAACTGTATCCAAAGTGCATTTGCAGGAACTGAATGTTTGTTTAAAATCGCCGTTTTTTTGAAGAACAAACCGTCTTTTGCCATACTTTGATAAACTCTTGCGCCCGATAAAATCATTCCGTTAGCACAACCAAACGAAGCAATTAAAATCATTAAGGCAATAATCGAAGTACCGCTTGAACCAAAAATTGCCTGTGCAGCAGCAATTCCAACACGGTCTTTTTCTGGTGTTCCAATGGCTTCAACAGGTAAAACTGCGGTAAACATCACATTTAATGAAACATAAATTAGGGTTACAACTGCAGTTCCTAAAAGCAAACTCAAACCAATATTGCGTTTTGGATTTTTTATTTCGTCAGATACAAAAGTTACATTATTCCATGCGTCGTAACTAATTACCGTTCCTACTAATGCCGAAGCTATTGCACCCCAAAAAGCGGGTGTATTTGTATATTGTAAAAAAGTGCCGTCAGGATTTAGCTTTTGAAGATGAAATGGATTCGTCCAGTTTGTCTGCCAGATTTCGGGTTTAAAAAATATAAATCCGAAAATAATTAATGCTAATAAGCTGATCAACTTAGTTCCCGTAAAAAACTTCTGAATCACTTTTCCAAGTTTTACACCTTTGGTATTTATATAAGTTAGAATAAACAACAAGACAATAGAGGAGAGCTGTGCCGGAGAAACTGTAAACGATTCTCCAATTCTAAAAGCAATCAAATCTTCACTAAAAAACGGAAAAAAGTAAGCCAGAAATTTAAAGAACGAAACACAAACTGCGGCAATTGTTCCTGTTTGAATAACAGTAAATAAACTCCAGCCGTAAACAAAAGCCACAAGCGGATTATAGGCTTCTTTTAAATAAATATATTGACCTCCAGATTTAGGAAACATACCGCTTAACTCGCCATAACTTACAGCAGCAATCAAAGTCATGAAACCGCCAATGAGCCAAACCAAAATAAGCCATCCTGCCGATCCCACGTTTCGGGTAACATCAGCACTCACAATAAAAATTCCAGAACCAATCATTCCGCTGGCAACCAATAAGGCTGCATCGGCAAGACCGAGTTCTCTTTTGTATTCTTGTTTTTTTTCTATTTCAGACATTCTAAATTTTATTTTTATAACTAAACCAATTCAGCATTGGTTAAAGGTGTTGTAGGTGTTTCTTGTGGAATTCTTCCTTGCAAATGTGGTAAAGAGGCATTTGGTAAGCGCGGCAGAACCAGCTTTGCAAAATAATTGGCTTCTTCAATCAAAGGAAATCCTGAGAAGATAAAAGAACGAAAACCCATATCCATATAGCGATTTAGTTTTTCTATAATTTGATCAGCACTTCCTACTAAACCGCTTCCGCAGCCAGAAAAAACTTTACCAATATCTGTCCATAAAATATCCTCGACATAACCATCGTCATCTGCAGTTTCTCTTAATTCGTCTTGTTTTAAAACACCTAATGAACGAGAATCTTCACCGCGGCTTCTAATTTCTAAACCTCGCTTTTCGTCAAACTTTGAAATCAGCTTTTTGGCGTAAGCTCTTGCTTCTTCTTGTGTTTCGCGAACAATTACATGTATTCTTAATCCAAAATCAATAGTTCTTCCTTCGGCAGCAGCGCGTTCGCTCATTTCTTTAAGAGTGGCATACATCGATTCTTCAGATTCCGGCCAAGTCAAAAATACATCGCAATGTTTGGCGCAAACAGCTCTGGAACCAGGTGAAGTTCCTCCGAAATACAATAGCGGACCGCCGTTTTGCTGATACGATTTTACAGGATCAGAAGGCAGATCAAACTGATAAATTTCGCCTTTGTGCGAGATTCGGTCTTGCGTCCAGCCTTGCTGTAAAATCTGAATTACTTCAGAACATCTTTGGTATCTTACATTCGGATCTTCACGTGTTCCTGGTAAATCGGAATTAATGATATTCAAAATCAATCTTCCTTTCAGCATATGATCCAGCGAAGAAATGGCACGCGCTAACATGGGCGGATGTACTTCGCCGGTACGAATTGCGAGCAAAAATGTAATCTTGTTGGTTTCGGGTGCAACACTTGCCGCAAAAGCCAATCCGTCTTGACCTACAGTATAAGCAGATGGATATAAAATATTGCTGAAACCTAATTTTTCTGCTTCCAGTGTAATGTCAAGGCAATGCTCGTAGCTGCTTCGGCGATCATTGTCTAGAACGCCTAAATATGCTGTATCGCCGCCAATAATATCATTAAACCAAGAGATCTCTGCGACTCTTTCGGGTGTTCTAATGGCGACCGTTTCAATTTTTCCCTCAATCATTTTTTTTCTTCTTTTTTAAGCTCTTTTTTATTTTTGTATTCTTTTTATCTTGTGAGTTTACTGTATCAGTTTCACTAAACCAGAAAAATTCAGAAGACTTTTTTGGTGCTCTCATTGATACAGCTGGCGCAGGATTAATGTTGATCTGATTCATTTTTTTTTAGATTTAAAGGGTTATTTTTTAAAAACTGTTTTTCCTTCTTTAATCGTTTCCAAAACAATTATGTCTTTTATTTTAGAATGCTCAACTTTTGTTAAATCATCAGAAAGAACTACTAAATCGGCTAGTTTTCCAGTTTCAATAGAACCTTTGCTGTTTTCTTCAAAATATTGATATGCTCCGTTTATAGTAATGGCGCGTAAACCTTCGATAGGAGTAAGGCGTTCGTCAGGACCAATAACTTGTCCAGAACGTGATTTTCTTTCTACAGAAGTCCACAGCAAAAACAATTGGTTTAGCGGTGTAACAGGATAATCAGTATGGTTTGTTGCAACAACTCCTTTTTTAATGGCTGTTTTTAAAGGGCTTAAAAAGTTTGCTCTTTCTGGACCTAAGTTGCGAACGTGTACGTCTCCCCAAAAAAAGGCGTGATTACTAAATAAAGCGGCAATTATACCCAGTTTTTTGTAGCCGTCTAATTGATCTGGTCGTACAAATTGTGAGTGAATAGTTACTGGTCTGCGGTCGTTACTGTTTGTGTTTAAAGATTTATTAGCATTTTCGATTGCTTTTAAATACATGTCGATGGTCGCGTCTCCGTTGCAATGCACAAACGGACGAACATTGTTTTGAAAAGCTTTAATTACAAGGTCATTAAATTGATCTTGTGTAATGTTTGGGAAACCTGTACATTGATCATGATTACAACCTGGCACTTCTACCAAATAGGATTTGCTGAAAAAAGCTGTTTTACCTTGTGGAGAACCATCAGCAATCATTTTTGTTCCTGCTAGTTTTAAGTGGTTTTTTAGTACACCAAATTTAAACTCAGGATTTTCTAGTACTTTTTCTAAAGTTGGATAACCGGGTAAAGCTTCAATATCAATAAATAAAGCATTTTTTTCGGCTGCTTTATGCAATAATTGCAGTGACTCATAACTCGTATATCCATCTTGAGCTGTGGTAATACCATTACTTGCGTAAAACAATTGCTGTTCATTTAAGCTTTTAATCTGCTCTTCTAAAGATGGTGCTGGTTTTGCAGGTCTTTTTAATAATCTGCTGGCATTTTCTTGTAACAAACCTGTAGGTTCATTAGTGCCTTTTTTTCTTTCGATGGCACCGCCGGCAGGGTTTGGAGTACTTGCATCAATTCCTGAAATTTTTAAAGCATAAGAATTTGAAACAGACATATGCCCGTTGATGTTCGTAATCGTTACGGGATTATTAGGAAATGCAGCATCAAGATCTTCTTTATTAGGATGTCTTTTTTCTTCCAATTGATCTTGGTCGTATCCGTAAGCATCAATCCATTCGCCTGGAGCGATATTTTTTTGCTTCTGAAAATCCTGAATACGACTTACCAAATCGGCAATGTTTTTAACTGTGCCCATTGGCGGCGAACCTACATTTACGGTAGTCGATCTTGATAATCCCATAAAATGGCTATGTCCGTCAATAAATCCCGGAACTACAGTTTTGCCTTTTAAGTCAACAACAATTGTTTTTTTGTCTTTTAGTTTTTCAATTGCACTATTGCTGCCAACTGCCAGGATTTTACCATTACTTACGGCAACGGCTTGTGCTGTGCTGTTTTTGGCATCAACAGTAATTATATTTCCATTGATAAAAACCTTATCAGCAGTATTTTTTTGTTGAGCGGTAATAATCGTCGAAGCGAAGATTACAGCCAGATATTTAAAATTATTTTTCATTTCGTTATTTTTTTATTGATATTTTCTAAAGTGTTTTTTTTATCTCGGAGCCAGTTTGTTATAAGCCAATTCGTTACTAGGAATTGCCCAAACATAATTACCTGCTGTTGGCAGCACTTCTGGCGCTACGCCTGCATTTCCTGTTTTTCCTGGAAGAGTCTGCACGCGTCGCAATAAGTCTGGTGTACGGAATCCTTCACCAACTAATTCTATTCTTCTTTCTGTTAAAATAGTGGCAATCAATTCGTCTTTTGTTGTAACACCAGTTGTAAAAACATAAGCAGCATCAGAACGATTTCGTACAGCGGATAATAAAGTTCTAGCCAAAGGAAGATTGTTATTCTGCGCCGCGGCTTCGGCATAGTTCAATATGATTTCGGCGTATCTAATAACAGGTACAAAATCAGTAAAAGGAGCGCTGTTTTTCTTGAATTTGTTTAGCAGTTTCTGACCAGTTGAATTGGTAATTACTAAAGCTTTTCTAGCATCTGTTGAGGTTGGCGAAGCAAAAACATCATTTGCAATAATTCCAGCGGTATTAAAATAGAGAACCGGAGTTAAATAATTTGGTCCAAGAGCACTTTGTAAACCCGGCGCTTCTGCGGCTGTTGTAAACGGAATGGTAAATATCGCTTCGCTGCCTACATAAAGACCTCCAAAAACGGTTGCAATATTGGATTCCAAACGATGCGTTAAACTTCCTGAAACATATTGAAAAGGTGCAGATTGCGGTACAATTTTACTTGCTTCTGAAACTACTTTTGCATAATCACCTTTGCTCAAATATGCTCTTGTTTTTAAGGCAATCGCTGTGGCTTTATGTGCTCTCGAAGCGTTAAGAATTGCAGTTGAATAACTTTCTGGCAAATCGGCTTCAGCTTCGTCAAGATCTTTTAGTATTTGAGTGTAAACATCGGCAACCGAGCTAAAAGCGAAGTCATTAAGTCCGCCAGATGTGTTTCCTTTTAAACGCAGCGGAAGCGCTGGCGCAGCACTATTTTGAGCATAAGGTTTTGCATAAGTCTGTACTAAACTCAAGTACGAAATAGCTCTGATAAACTTGGCTTCGGCAATATAATTTTTGCGTAAATCGTCGGCAACAACAGTTGTGTTTGCCAAATTATCGATTAGAATATTCGAGAAATTTATCGCTGTATAAGCAACACTCCAAACAGAGTTTACAAAATCACCGGATGAGGTTATAGATTGATTCCAAACATTGGCACCAGTTGAGTTGTTTCCGTCATTTTGGCTAAATTCATTTCCTCGTTGTTCATTAAAAATAATGAATCGACCGCCGTACAATGACGGATTGCTGAATTGGGCATAAAGTCCATTTACCTGTGCCAAAATCTTGGCAGGTGTGCTAAAAGCAGTTTCTGTAGAAATACTTGTTTCTGGCACCGTATCTAAAGAATCATCACTGCATCCTGCCAATAATAGGGCTATAAATGGAGTAATAATAAAGGCTTTTGTGATGCTTTTTCTATAATTTTTATAATTGAAATTCATGATGTTTTTATTTAATGGTATAATTAATTAGCGCCTAAAAACCTACATTAAGACCTAATGTAAATACAGATGAGTTGGCTGGCACGTTTTGATCTTTTCCAGAATTAATTGAATTTCCGTTTATTGAAATCTCGGGATCTGAACCTCTGTATTTAGTCCAAGTCAATAAATTTGATCCCTGAGCATATACTTTTGCAGATGAGATGTATTTATTAATCAATTCATTTTTAACTGGAATTCTGTAACTTAAAATGATGTTTTTAAGTTTTAAATACGATCCGTCTTCCACATAAGCTGAGTTGCTTGATGAGAAACCTCCAGAAAAACTATCGCCATAAACTAATTTTGGAACATCGGTAACTTGTCCTGGTGTTGTCCAACGGTCTTTTATGAAAGTTCCGTTGTTAAAAAAGCGCTGATCTGATAAAGTAGATCTTGTACCGTTGTACAATTTGTTTCCTCCAGAAAAAGTAAGTCCAATCGTTAAATCGAAATTTCGATAAGATAAATTATTGTTCAAACCACCATAATAAGTTGGCAAAGACGGGCCTTGAATACGTCCGTCACGATAGTTGTCGATTGCAGGAGCTGCAGTACCGTTTAAATAAGTAAAAGCCTTTGTAAGTGCATTGTATTGCACCTCTTCATTATTTGCATTTACATAAACTCGGTTTCCGTTTTCAGGATTTACGCCAGTTGTTGGAACCGCAAAAATAGAACCTACAGAATAACCTTCTCTAGTAATATTTTGAATTCCGAAAGTGCTTAGAGCTGTTGGATAAATATCACCGTATCCTCCAAGAGAAGTAACTTTGTTTTTGATCGTAGATAAATTCAAACTCGCATTCCATTGAAAATCATTATCATCAATAATATTCGCATTCACAGTAAGTTCAAAACCTTTATTGTAAAGAGAACCTACGTTTGCAGCAATAGAGTTATTTGGGATTCCTTGTGATAACGCTTGAGGAGCATTTAAAATTAAATCGTTGATATTGTTTTTATAATAATCTGCTTCAATGGTAATTCGATTATTGAATAAAACCAAATTAACTCCAAAATCAAACTTTTTGCTGGTTTCCCACTTTAAGTTAGAATTTCCAGATTGAGAGAAGTTAAGAGTAGGCACTCCTGCATAAGTTCCTGCTGTATATTGTGATAGAGAAGCATAATCGTTCAATTCGCTGTTACCCACAATTCCGTAGCTGGCACGCACTTTAAACGCATTCAGCACTTCTTTGATAGACGAGTTTTTATAAAAATCTTCTTCAGATACATTCCATCCTACAGAAGCACCTCCAAAATTTCCCCATTTATTACCGCTTGCCAATGCCGATAATCCGTCTCTTCTGAAGTTAAGATTCAATAAATATTTTTTGTCATAATCGTAAGCAATACTGCTGAAATAAGAAAGCAAAACATTTTCAGTTTGAACCGATACTCCTGGGCTTATAGTTGTAAATCCGCCTTGAAAACTGGTAAAAAACGGATCTGTAAGTCCTGTTTTTATTGCTCCCCATCCATCAATTGTTCTAACATTTTTTTCCTGTCCTAAAAGCGCTTTTAAATTATGTTTTTCGTTAAATACAATAGAGTAGGTAAGTGTATTTGTCCAGTTTGATCTTTGGTATTTTGTGTTCGAATTCGTTGCAGCTCCTTTGGTTGAAAAACCGTCACCGCTGTAAGGATTTCTAAATTCTTTGTTTTCTACAACAAAATTATTAATGCCGTAAACGGTCTTGAATTTTAAGTTTTTAAGGATTTCAAGTTCAGCATAAACACTTCCGATAAAAGTATTGTTTTCAGAAGTATTTTTGTCTAAATCTAAAATCGTCTGCAGGTTGTAAGCATTAAAAACGCCTAATGATGGACTATTTGGACCGTATCCAATATTTCCGTTGGCTGGATTTATATTATATGAACCATCAGCATTATAAACTGAAACGTTTGATGGCAAAATATAAGTAAGTCTTCCAAGCGGCTGTAATCCTATGTATTGTGTATTAACACTGTTTCCAGATGAAGAAGCAACAGAATTGGGAGTCGAAGAACCCGAATTTGGTCCTGAATTCAGCGTATTATTATAAGAGAAATTAGTTCCTAAAATAAACGAATTAGTTACCTTTTGTTCAAAGTTTAGTCGAATTCCCTGTCTTTTAAATTCGTTTGTTTTCAAAATACCATTTTGATCTGAATAGTTTGCCGATACAAAATAGTTGGTAGAATTTGTCGCGCCAGAAAAACTCAAATTGTGGTTTTGAGAAACACCTGTATGATAAGCAACATCATACCAATTGGTTTCTTGTGTAGATCCATCAGCATTTTGTCCTAAAGCAAAACCAGGAGTAAGTCCGGCATTTGTTCTAGCTTCATTTTTGATGGTTACATAATCCTGAGCGTTTAAAAGTTTTGGTAAATTATTGGCTTTGTTCCAGCTTACCCAAACATCATAATTGATATTTACTTTTCCTTTTTTCCTTTTTTAGTAGTAATTACAATAACTCCATTTGCTGCACGCGAACCATAAACTGCCGCCGCCGATGCGTCTTTTAAAACATCGATAGATTCAATATCATTCGGATTAATATCTGACAATGGGTTATTGCCAATTGCTCCGCCCGCAGTTCCTGTAAATACAGTTACTCCATCAACAATAATAAGCGGATACAACGAACTGGTTATAGAATTTATTCCTCGAATTCTAATAACTGGAGTATTGTTTAATGAACCGCTTGGCTGTACAATATTTAGTCCAGATGCTTGACCGCCCAATAACTGGTCAAAACTTTGTGCTGGACGATTTGCTATTTGTTTAGCATCGATTTTTGCAGTAGAACCTGTAAAGGTTTTTTTTGCCGAAGTTCCGTATCCTACAACAACTATCTCGTCTAATTTTTCGACTTGTTCAGTCAGCTTTATTACAATTGGACTTCCATCTACGATAACTTCTTTAGAAAGATATCCGATATAGCTGATTTGTAAGGTGTAAGGGAATTTTTGACCTGTTTGAAAATAGAATTTTCCGTCTAAATCTGTTTCTACGCCGTGAGTGGTTCCTTTAATGTTTACAGAAGCACCTATAATAGGCTGATTGGTTATTTGATCTACTATGGTTCCATTTAGTTTAGATTGAATTGTAGGCTCTGTGTTTTGAGCTTTAATTCCAACTGAGATAAACAAAATGCTAATCCATAAAATAAGTTTTGTACTTTTTTTCATTCTTGGTAATAGGTTTTGTAATTAAAAAATGCACAAAGAAGTTCGTTTAAACCCTTGTTTTCATTCTTTTATTTTAGTGATAAATATTCTTTAATTCCGTCTCATTTCTGTTGCCGCAGAAACGTGTTTACGTGTAGTTGAAATGGTTGTTTTTTGTCATGTTTGTTGGTGTTAGTTATTATTTTGATGATTTATGGTTATGATACAAGAATCCTTATTGATGCAAAAAATATTGAATCAAAACGATTGAATTATGTCAGTAAGAAACCTAAGGTTTTAAGAAAATTGTTTTTAAGGTTTTGCAGAAAAAACAATTAAAAACGAAATGTTGATGTAGAATTAACAACAGAAGCACATATAACGAAAAGTGTTATAGGTATACTTTTTAGGAAGAATAAAAGATGATATGCTAACGGTTGTTTTCAAAATACAGTTGTTTATAGTTTTAAACTCTACTAATTCTATAGACAAAGTTAAATTTAATATAATAAAAACCAAAAGTTTTTTAATTTTTATTTAAATGTTTAGAAAACAGATACTTATAAAACGATTGAAATTTGTATTTAATCAATTGGTTTATAGTTGTTTATGAAATTATTAATTGAAATAAAAAAAGACAAAAAAATAAGTTTGGGAGATCTTTTTTTACTTATTTTTCTGTCTTTTAATGTTTTATGAAATGCAAAAACTGCTGTTTTGATCTTTAAATTAGTTAATGAAAGTTCTAGCTGGTAGAAAAATCAGGCTCAATCCGTTTTTAATTTTAAAAAAAAATCATTTTTTTAACGAGGCACCGCCGGGCATAACTTCTGTTTTTAATTTAAACTTACTGTATTCAACAACACCTGTTTTATCAGCCCAGTCAAAATATTTTGCTGAGAGATCATTTACAATTCCAGGGTTTTGCTGTGCTACATTATTTGTTTCGCCGCGATCTGTTTCAAGATTGTAAAGTTCCCATTGATAGGCAGGATATGTCGAAACCAGTTTCCATTTTCCTTCTCTTACCGCTCTGTTTCCAGCTCTTTCCCAAAATAGTGGAGCACCTCGATTTACTTCGGAAACATTGTCGAACAAAACTGGAAGCAAACTTTTCCCCGCTAACGGATTTGAGTTTACGCCATTATAAGCAGCGGGATAAGTAATTCCTGCCAATTCATAAAAAGTAGGAGCAAGGTCAATAATATGTCCCGTTCCTTTATCGATTCGTCCTGCTTTTATTTTTGATGGATACCAAGCGATAAACGGCGAACTAAAACCACCTTCGTGCATATTGTTTTTATACTGCTGCAGTGGTGTATTCGACAAGTACGCCCAGTTTTGCTCTTGATAATCAAACGATCCCGAAGTTCCAACCGGCCCGTCATTTCGAACTAAACCTCGCCCTAAGGGATTGTAAGTATTAAAACCGCCTTGAGCACCATTGTCTGAAATAAAAATAATTAGAGTGTTTTTATCCTTTTTTAAAGCTTTTAATTTGTTTAAAACTTTCCCCACATTTTGATCCATGTTGTCGACCATCGCGGCGTAAACCTCCATTTTTGCTTTCCAAAATTGTTTTTCATCATACGACAATTTACTCCATTCAGGAACTTCTGGATCTCTAGGAGCAACGGTTTGATTGGCAGGTAAAATTCCGTTTGCTTTAAGTTTTTCAATTCTTTTTTCTCTTAAAACATCCCAGCCCTCGTCAAATTTCCCTCTGTATTTGGCAATATCAACCGGTTTTGCCTGCAAAGGCCAATGCGGAGCTGTAAAAGCGAGATACAAAAAGAAGGGTTTGTTCTCTTTGTTTTGCTCATCAAGAAAAGTGACAGCATTATTTCCTATTTCATCTGTAAAATAATACGAATCATCTTTTGGATGTAATTCTTCATTATTGCGAATTAATTTTACAGGGTATGGCGTTTTTCCAAAAGGCAGCGGTTTGGTATCAAAATAGTTTGAAGCACCTTTTAAAATACCATAAAATTTATCAAAACCTCTTTGGTTTGGCCATTGCGATTGATCTTCAGATCCTACGTGCCATTTTCCAGAAAGTAAAGTGCTATAACCGCCGGAACGAAAAACCTCTCCTAAAGTCAATGATTCTTTATTTAAATAACCTTGGTAAGCAGGAAATCCTAAATTGACATCAAAAAATCCCATTCCCGCTTTATGCTGATATTGTCCCGTAAGTAAGGAACCGCGCGTTGGTGCGCAAATCGAGTTATTGTAAAATTCGCGTAAGCGCAAACCTTCGCTGGCGAGTTTATCCAGATTGGGTGTTTTAATTTCGGAACCATAATTTCCTAAATCAGAATAGCCCATATCATCAACCATTATTAAAATAATATTGGGTTTTGTGGTTTCTAGAGTTGTTTTGTTTTGTGCCGAAACTAAAGCTGCTGCGACGAACAGGAGATTTAGTGTAATAAGTGTTTTTTTCATTTGAGTTGATATTTTAATGCATTGGAAATGGCTGGTGAAACTTTTATAATGCTTATAATCATGCTAGTTAGCTCATTCTGTTATGCTTGGCGATAACAATAATGGCTGTTGTTTTTTATTATTGGCTATATGTTTTATTTTGAGTGAAACGACTTTCATAAACAATCCAAACTATGTTTCTATGTGCTAAAAAAATAAAAATTTAGGATTAAATCATTTACTAAACAGTAAAAAAGCAATAAGCAGCGTTATAATCACATTGAATAATTGTGCGATTAAAAATGCATATAAAGGTTTTCGGCTGTTGTTGTTTAATAAATCTTTAAAATTGGTTTCGAGACCAATACTTGTAAAAGCTAAGGCAAACCAAATTCCCTGTAGATTTTTCAAACTGTCTTTTACTTCATCTCTAGTTTCGGCTGTAAGCAGGAAAGAAAAGAGTAAAGATGCTGCAATAAAACCAATTACGAATTTAGGAAAACGTTCCCAGATTACTTTTAAAGTTGGTTTAGATGCTGCAGTTTCAGCAGAAGAATTATGCGAATACGTCCAATAAACCGATATGGCAAATGCAGCAATTCCTAATAATACGTTTTGAGAGAATTTTACAATGGTGCTGATTTTTAAAGCGGTTTCGCCAACTAATGAACCCGAAGCCACAACTGCGCCCGAAGTATCAATGCTTCCGCCGAGCCATGCTCCGGTAACTTCTTCGGGAAAATTGAAATATTTGGCAATTATGGGCATAAAAATCATCATGGGAATGGCGGTTACCAATACAATCGAAATGACATAAGAAAGCTTTTTTGAATCTCCTTTGATGGCTCCTGAGGTCGCGATCGCTGCAGAAACTCCGCAAATCGAAACGGCACTCGAAATCATCATTGTAAGTTCATCGTCGACTTTTAGTTTTTTACACAGCCAAAAAGCAAAATACCAAACGGATAAAACGACTACTAGAGCCTGAATTAATCCTAATGAACCTGCTTTTAAAATGTCTGAAAAAATAACGCTGGTTCCTAATAAAACCAATCCGATTTTGACAAATACTTCGGTAGAAAGTGCCGATTTGAACCAATCGGGAAGTTTGAAAAAATTACTGATGGCTAAACCAATAATTAAACTAAAAATTACGGCTTCGAGATTAAGTCCTTTTACTTCGGTATTTCCAGCAATGATGAGCGCAATAACGGTTAATAGATAAACTATGGGAAATCCTAATAGAAAATGTTTTACTGATTTCCCGATTAAAAAGGCTCCAAGTGCTCCAATGATAATGAGATATAAAAATTGAAATAAGAGGATTTTGAGGTTTGCAGAGTCGAAAACATCAGCGAGTAAATCCGTTTGATTTGACCATTTGAAAACGGGAACTTCGGGAAGAAAAACAAATAGCGAAAGTCCGATTATTATAAATCCGAGAATAACGACTGTCCAATCTTCGTGAATGGTGAATGTTTTGGTTTGGGTTGACATTGTTTATTTTATTATCCTAACAGGTTTTCAAAATTTGTTAGGTGTTTATTTGTTGTTGCTTTTTTTGAATTGCCTCCAGCTTTAGCTGGAGGAATAAGTTTATGGATAAAAGGCTTTAGCCGAATAGAAAGTTTGGCTAAAGCCTTTTCTTTTTCCAATTTTGAACCTCCAGCTAAAGCTGGAGGTAATTGATAATTATTGATTTTCTTGTATGATTTTATAGGATTATACAGGAATAGAATTACAAATCGACAAAGTATTTTTGTTTGCCAAAATCAAATTCATAATAAGTTAGATTTGGCCATAAGGGGTTTATCAAACCCTTTTCCCAGTTTTGTAAAGCAAGTTGTAGTTCCTTTACTTTTTCAGGATTTTTTACTGCTAAATCTGTTGTTTCAGATTTGTCTTTTGATAAATTATAAAGCCATTTTTCATGCGTTTTTCCGCTTATGATTAATTTCCAATCGCCGCTTCTTATAGCTTTTGCATCGCCGGAACGCCAGTATAAATCTTTGTGTGCGACTTTGTTTTCATTTACAGTTTTTACTAAATCAACACCATCATAAACTCGGTCTTTTGGTAAATCTGAATGTATGGCAGCGGCAATCGTGCTAAAAATATCCAATGTGCTTACAGGAGTTTTATAGATTGTGTGCGGCTTGATTTTTCCTTTCCACGAAAGTGCAAAGGGAACGTTTACTCCGCCTTCAAAATGAGAAAATTTTCCCGCTTTTAATGGAGCGTTTGTAGTGGCAAAAGTATAATCGGCTCCGCCATTATCACTGGCAAAAAAGATTAGTGTATTATCTTCGAGACCTTCTTTTTTTACTTTGGCTCTAATTCTGCCTATGGCATCATCAAGCGCACTGATCATAGCAAAATAAACACGTTTGTTTTCGTCTTTCACATTCGGGAAACGATCGTAATATTTTTTACGAACTTGAAATGGCGTGTGCGGCGCATTGAACGGAACATAAAGCAAGAAAGGTTTCGTTTTATTTTTATCAATAAAAGCTTCAGCTTCATCTGCAAAAGTTTCAGTTAAATACGCTTTATTATGAACTATTGTAGTATCACGACGAATTTGTCCAATGCCGACACGACCTTTTCCCCAAATCATTTTATCGGTAAAATCTTTATGATGATGGTTAATAATATCTGGATTGTCATCTTCGGGAGTATAAAGTGAAAACGCTTGATAAAATCCGTAATGGTAATCAAAACCACGATCTAAAGGAAAAAATCCTTTATTGTGTCCAAGATGCCATTTACCAATAATTGCGGTGCTGTAACCTTGTTTTTTGGCAAGATCAGCAAATGTAATTTCGGATTGTGGTAAACCTTGAGTGGCTATCGAAGCATCATTCGGATACTTTATTTTTGGATTTAACCGCCAGTTATTGGTATTGATTAAATATTTAAAACCATAATATTCTAAGTTGTTTTTAGGATAACGATCTCCGGGTTGATATTCATGTCCAAAACGTTCCTGATAACGCCCCGTTAAAATTCCCGCTCGCGACGGCGAACAAATAGAAGCCGAAACATAACCGTCTTGAAATGTAACTCCCGATGCTGCCAGAGAATCGATATTTGGGGTTGGTGTAGATTTTCCTCCGTACAACGAAATATCATATTTTCCTAAATCATCAGCAAGGAGAATAATGATATTTGGCTTTCTGAAGGAACTGTCTGCTGAAACTTTTTGAGCTAGAAATGCTGCTTTTCCTTCAAGCAGTTTTTTGTCTGGTTGAATTAGAGTTCCGTCCGTATTGATGGGCCAGAATAAAAATGCTGCGAAAATAAGAAGCACTATTAAAATGGATATTATAATCTTGGTTGTTTTTTTATAGGCTGCCATAAGGTTAGTTTTAATGCTGTTTGAAGTTTGAAAACATTGTTTTTAAACAGGTAGAAACATAGTATTAGAGTGCTGGAAAAAGACGTTTCACTTGAAATAAAACGCATAGCATTATATGAAGAAATCGTGATTTCTTTAAATGATCTTTAAGCTGAATTTTAAATCTATGTTTCTATGTGTTAAAAAATATTATCTAGAAGCTAAAGCCGCATCAACATCGTTTCTTAAATCAGCTGAACCTTCTTTTTTAAATATAATTTTTCCGTTTTTGTATAAAATCAAAGTCGGGAAAACTTTTATTGTTTTTAAGTCGGCAATTACCTGCGGACTGTCTTCAAGATCGATTTCTACGATTTTTAAAGTATTGCCATATTGTGCTTTAATAGTTTCTAAAATTGGTTTTACTTTTTTGCAGGCACCGCAATAAACGGAACCTATATCTACTAAAACATCTTTGTTTTCGGCAATGATTTTTTTGTATTCTGCGAGCGTTAATTTGCTTTTAGAATTAGAAAAGAAAGGTTTTCCGTTACCAATCCAGTTTGCAATTCCGCCTTCTAAACTATAAGCTTCTTTAAAACCTTTTTTTAATAAATCATCAGCAAGCCAAACGCTTCTTCCTGCACCAATAGAATACGTAAATACAGGTTTTGTTTTATCTAGTTTTGCTATTTGTTCTGCATAATCTTTTGACTCCAGATTAAAATTTACGGCGCCAATAATATGATTTAAAGCAAATTCATCAGAACCTCTGGCATCGATTATTTGCGGATTTTTTTCGGCTTTAATTTTTGCATAAAACTGCTCTAATGAAATAGTATTTGAACTTTTGTTTTGTGAAAACCCTATAAAGGTAAAAAGCAATAATAGAGATACAATGCTGTTTCTTAATGTTTTATTTTTCATGATTAGTAGTTTTAAAAAGTAAGCAGTGTATTCAAGTTAAATTTTGAATGCACTGCTTAACTTTGTTTTTTTAAGATTGAACTTGTTCTAAAATTGGAGTAGGAGTATCTGCAGCTAAAACTGGTTTCGGTTTTAACGGAACGGATAAAACTCCTTCTGCCAAAGCGCTTCCTTCTTTTTTAGATTTGAATATCGGCCATAAAAACTGTGCATACCATTCTTCTTGTTTGTAGGATTTGATTCCGTACGATTTTGGAAATTTTCGGGTAATTAAACCAGTTCCAAAAATCACATCCCAAATGAAAAACATATTTCCAAAGTTTCCTTTAAAATGTCCAATACCGTCTCCGCTTGTATCTGCGTGATGTGCATGATGTGTAGCAGGCGTAGAAATTAAGCGTTCTAAAACCCAAGCAATAGGATGAAGCACTTTGTATTTGTAAAGCGGTTTATCCCAGGCAATACTTGAGTGTGCGCCAAGTGTGATAAAACTTTTTATTACTAAGACAAATAAAGCGGGCAAACCTAAACCTAAATAGGTTAAAGTTGCGGTTAAATATATTTGAGAGAAAAACACTGTATAAATGAAGTTTTGTCTAGAAAGCATCGCCATTCCCATATAAGGAGCAGAATGATGTGTTCTATGAAAACGCCATAAAAAAGGCACTTGATGGTGAAGTCTATGGTACCAATATTGCGTTAAATCATCGGCTACGGCAATTAAGAAAAATGCTCCCCAAAACGGAACCCATGATAATGAGTTTTCAAGATTTGGAATTAAAAAAGGTAAAACGGTTAAGCTGAAAAAGGCAATAATGGGCGGTAAAAGTAATTTTGGCGCCAAGAAAGAAACAATATCTATTTTGCGTTCTTCACCCGTCCATTGATCGTCATATAAACCCGCTGCAAATTCTATAACTCCCAGAACAAGCATGAAAACAGTTAATCCCCAAGTTCTGATATTGGCGAAAGCTGGTTTTGCAAATTCTAAAAATGAAGGTATCGTAAGATGCGATTCCGTTACGGGATTATTACTTAACTTGAAATATAAATATATTGCCAAAACGGGCAATGTGTATAACAAAAGGCTGATGGCTAAATCTCTTGTTAGTTTTGAGTTTTGTACTGCTGCCATGATTTTTTATTTTAAAAATTGATTAATTACTGCCAGTCCTCCAGCTAATATGGCCAGCGGAACTAAAAATAGGATTGTGCCTACGACAATCTTTTTTCCTATAATGATATAATCTACTAGTTTCATGCTGTTTTATTTTTTTGATTTCAAAATTGAATCAGGTCTTTTAGTTTTGTAAAAAGACTTGATTACTATTTTTAGTGTGTTGCTCCAGAACCTGATTGTGTTGCTTTTCTAGCAAGTTCCTGCAAGGTTTTGCCTTTGTCTTGACCGTTATTATGAATTCTACGGTTAAAAACGTCCTGCCAGTCAATCAGTGGATAAAGATTATTTTCTTTTGCCTGCTCATCAAATAGTTTTTTAAGCTCGGCTAATTTTTCTGGATACTTTTTTGCGAGATTATTGCGCTCATTAAAATCTTCGTTCAGATTGTACAATTCCCAAACATCATTATCGAAATTGCTTGGTTCTGGTTTTTCATTTTTGCCTAAAGAGCTTTTCAAGGCAAATGAATCTGGTAAATGAGCTGCGGCAGCTTTCCATCCGTCTTTATAAATAGCTCTGTTTCCAAAAATGTAATAATATTGAACTTTGTGCAGCGACTCGGCTTTTGGATTGTCTAAAGAAGCTTGAAATGACGAACCTTGAATAATATCCTGTTTAATTTCGCGAATATATTCCGGCGCTTTTATCCCGGCAATATCTAAAGTTGTTGGAAGCAAATCGGTTACATGGCTGTATTGATTTCTAATACCGCCTTTGTCTTTAATTCCGTTTGGATAAAATACAATAAGCGGATTACGCGTTCCTCCTTCAGAATGTGCGTCTTGTTTCCAGTTTTTAAAAGGAACATTTGTTGCCTGTGCCCATCCTAAAGGATAATTGGTATTTAAACCTTTTGCAGTTCCAATTTCTCCAATATTATCTAAATTGCTTTGCAGATTTTGCTCATCAGATTTTCCTTGAGAGAATAAACTTTGATTAATTGTACCTTGTAAAGTCCCTTCTTTACTAGCTCCATTATCTCCAATAGCGACAAAAATCAAAGTATTGTCTAATTGATTGCTTTCTTTTAAATAATTTACAACTCTTCCAATTTCGTAATCTGTATAGGTTAAATAACCTGCATATACTTCCATGAATCTAGCATATACTTTCTTTTGATCTGGCGTTAGTTTTTTCCAATCTGTAATTAATGGGTTGCGCTCTGGCAAAACGGCATTTGCAGGAACTACGCCTAGTTTCTTTTGGTTAGCTAATACTTTTTCGCGGTAAGCGTCGTAACCTTCATCAAATTTTCCTTTGTAAGCATCGCTCCATTTTTCAGCAACCTGATGTGGTGCATGAACTGCGCCCGGTGCATAGTATAAAAAGAATGGCTTTCCGGGTGCTGCTTTTTGTTGTTTTTGAATATAACTGATTGCTTTATCTGTAATTAACTCACTTAAATGGCGTCCGTCAGGCTTAATATGAACCTGATCTTCTACTAAATCAGGATTGTATTGATCGGTTTGCGAACCTAAGAATCCGTAAAAATGTTCGAAACCTTTTCCTGTCGGCCATCTGTCAAATGGTCCCGCATCTGTAGCTTCTTCATCTGGAGTAACGCCATATTTACCAACTGCAAATGTGTTGTAACCATTGTCGCGTAAAATTTCTGCGATCGTTCCTTTATCAGAAGGAATACGGCCGTCCCATCCTGGGAAACCTGCTGACATTACGGTATGAGAAAAACCGCTTACGTGAACTCTTGCAGAGTTTCTTCCCGTTAATAATGCCGCACGGGTAGGAGCACAAATTGCTGTAGTGTGAAAGTTGGTGTAACGCAAACCATTATTAGCCAAATTGTCAAATGTTGGAGTTTGAATTAATCCGCCAAAAGCACTTGACGCTCCAAAACCTACATCGTCTAATAATATCCAAACAATGTTTGGAGCGCCTTTAGGAGCTTTTACAGGATCTGGCCAGTATTCTTTAGACTCGGCTAAAGTTTTGCCAATTACACCTTTAAATTCAGCATTAGGATTTGTTTGGCTAAAACCGAATTGTGCGATAAGTAATGCAGTAATCAAAAGCCCTTTTTTTGGACTTTTGATTGTGATGTTATTTTTTGAATTTTTCATTTTTACTTCGTTTTTTGGTTATATGTTAATTAATATCCAGGGTTTTGTGGTAAGCCGTCAGGGTTAATATTTCGCTCGCTTTGCGGAATCGGATAAAGATTATTTCTTTCTGAAACGGAGTTTTTGGCGGTTACTTTTTTAACTTCGGTAACCAGAGTTCCCCATCGCACTAAATCAAACCATCGCTGTCCTTCTTGAACAAATTCTTTTTTGCGCTCTTCTTGTATGGCTGCTCTAAACGTTGTTTGTGTTAAACCTTTTAAATCTACTGTTGCATCAGGAGTCGTAATAGGTTTGCCAAAAGCTCTTCTTCTTACTTGATTAATTAATTCGTAAGCTTCAGGAGTTGGAGTTCCCTGCTCATTGATTGCTTCTGCCAGAGATAATAAAATATCGGCATAGCGAATTACAGGAAAGTTGATTGCTACGTTACCCGGAGTTGCCAGATTGGTTAAGTCCAGATACTTTTTGAAAATTGGTTTAGGAAAAGTGTACAAAGTTCCCGTTGCTGGATTAGGCAATTGTTTTGCATAGCTGACATCTCTTCTTGTATCTCCAACAGCATAAATATCATAGAACAAGGCTACATCCGAAATAATGTCAGCAGGTTCTGTAGCAGTAAATCCCGTGAAAGAAGTGGCTTGAAAAGTACTTCCGCTAGATCCGTTTCCTGCTTGATTTGGTTCAAATTGAACAGAGAAAATATGCTCTTTTCCGTTCTTTTTAGTTTTCGTAAAGATGTCTTGAAAGCTTTCAAACAATGCATATCCATAACCGCCGTTTATAACTTCTCGTGCTTTTAAAACGGCATTTGGCCAATCTTTTCTAGTTAAATACACTTTAGCCAAAATAGCTTTTGCAGCTCCAGACGTTGCGCGGCCGGCATCAGAAGCTGGGTAAGTTGGTGGCAGACTTTCAGCATCTTTTAAATCGGCAATAATTTGTGCATATACTTCTTCAACCGGAGCTCTGTTTGCTTTTAAACTTTGTAATTGAATAGAAGTTGGTTCATGCAAAACGATTGGAACTGCGCCCCAAAGACGAACTGCTTGAAAGTATAATAAGGCTCTAATAAATTTAGATTCGTTGATTAATCTCGTTTTAACAACTTCTGAACCAGATACTTTCGAAATGTTATCGATTGAAACATTGGCTCTGTTTATTCCAGCATAAATTTGACGCCAAGCGACTTGAACACGATCTGAAGTTGCATCGTGTGTTAAACTGCTTAATGCTCGAACCTGCGGATTTGTTGCTGAAACTCCGGCAGCTGCATAATCTGAAGCCATATCAGTTAGGAAATAAAGGTTTCGACCAAATAAACTTTGTTCTCCCGGATCAAGGCTTAAAGAAGCATAAACTGCGGTTACACTTGCAATGGCATCGTCTTGGGTTTTAAAATAGTTGTCTTCGGTTACAAAAGAGGTTGGTGTTACCTCCAGCTCAGTGCACGATACCAGTAGTCCGGCACTTAAAAGGAATGTTATAATAATCTTTTTCATTTTATATTTTTTTTACTTAGAAAGTTACGTTCAAGCCGGAGATGAATGTTTTTGAGTTTGGATACGATCCAAAGTCAATTCCCGGATATAAGTTATTTTGTTCGTATGAACTTACCTCTGGATCATAGCCAGTGTATTTTGTCCATGTAATTAGATTTTCGGCAGAGACATAAAACTTTACGCTTTTGGTGCCCAATTTTTTAGAAACACTCTTGGGTAAAGTGTAGCCAAGCGTAATTAATTTTAATCGTAAGAAAGAAGCATCTTCAACATAACGTTCAGAAACTATCCCTAAAGGAGAACTTGACGCTCTAGGTATTTCGTTGCTTGGATTTGTTGGTGTCCAGCGATCGACTAAAGTTGTAGCCGCGTTTGTACCAAGAGTCGAAATTTCTAATTGTTGGTTTAAAGCATTAAACACTTTTCCGCCATACGATCCTTGAAAAGAGAAATTCAAATCGAAGTCGTTGTATGAAATTGTATTGCTGAAACTTCCAACAAATTTTGGCTGAGATGTTCCAAGATCTCCTTTGTCAAGAGCTGTAATAACGCCATCGCCATTAGTATCAACATATCTTCTGTCTCCCACTTTTGTATTGGCTAAACTGTTTATTTTTGGCTGTGTATTTACCTCTTCCTGCGTTTGAAAAATACCGTTTGTCTTGTATCCCCAGAAAGTTCCCAGAGGTTTTCCAACTTTTACAATTACAGGCTGCTGCTGCAATAAAGAACCATTTGGCACAACTGGAAAAAATTGGTCAACACCATTTCCTATGGCTGTTACTTCGTTTTTATTGGCAGAAAACACAATGTTTGAGTTCCATGAAAAGTTCTCTGTTTTTATATTTTCAGTAGTTAAACCAATCTCGATACCTTTATTTTCAACCCCGCCAATGTTTTGTAATACCGTAGCATATCCAGAGGTTAATGGAACAGGAACGTTGATTAACAAATCGTTTGTCTTTTTATAATAAACATCAAAGACAAAGTTGATTTTTCGATCTAATAAGGATATATCTAATCCAACATTGTATTGATTTGTTTTTTCCCATTTCAAATCTGGATTTGCCAAGCGGGTAGGAGCTAAACCAGTTTGTAATGTTCCTCCAAAAGCATAATTTACAGAACCCATTGAGGCTAACGAAAGGTAGTTTCCAATTTCTTGATTACCTGTTGTTCCTGCTGTAATTCTTAATTTAGCTTCAGTTATGCCTTTAATATTATTTGCAAATTCTTCGTCGGTAATATTCCAAGAGAATCCTGCAGAAGGAAAGTACCCCCAAAGTGATTCTGATCCAAATCTAGACGAACCATCTGCACGAGCTGATAATGTAAAATTGTATTTTCCTCTGTACGAATAATTTACTCTCGTTAACCATGATTTCAAAACACTTTCAAAAGCATCACTATATGGTTTTACAGCTACACCATCTTGAAGTGCATTGTAAGTATTGGCATCATTTATAAAAGTATTTGCGCCTGTATTAACTACTTCGCCTTTAGTGTACTGAAGTGTGTATCCACCTAAAACCGAAAACTTATGGTTTTCTCCAAAATTGGTGTTATAGTTTAATGTGTTTTCATTTAAAACTGAACTTACTGTTCTGTCACCAACAGATGCTAGTCCTTTTGTTCCCGCTCCAGTTGTTGTATTGGCTGGAGCATAATAATTTTGTTTCGTCCCAATTACGTCACCGCTTACCGCAACTTTTGCCACTAATTTTTTGGTTATTTTGTATTCACCAAATAAGCTGGTTAAAATTCTATTGATTTTAGTTTCGTTAATAGTGTTGTCTAAATCATTAATTGGATTTGGAACAAAACCATTTACAGAAGTTGCATAAGGATTATTGGTTACATTGTAACTTCCGTCAGCATTTTTAATAGGAACGACAGGAGCAGTCAGTAAAACGCTAACAATTGGATTTGGGTTTCTTCCTGCACCAGCACCGCCATTTGTACCAACTCCATTTGAAACCGAATTGCTGTAATTTGCGTTTACTCCAAATTTAAAATTCTGAGAATAGTTTCTTTCATAGTTTATACGAAGTGAAATACGTTTAAAATCAGATCCCAAAACGATTCCTTCTTGATCAAAATATCCTGCAGAAACTGCATATCTAGATTTTTCGTCACCTCCAGAAAATGACAATTGATGGTTTTGCACAGGAGCCGCAGTTCTAAAAGCTGCTGATTGCCAATCGTAACTTCCAGAGTTTTTAAAAGCTTCTATTTGCGCAGGCGAAAATGAAGGAGCTTGTCCAATACTTGCCTGAACATCATTTCGTAAACTTGCCCATTCACTGGCATTCATTATGTTAAGTTTTTTCGAAACATTTTGAAATCCAAAATAACCTTGATACGAAATATTATCCTGTCCTTTTGTTCCCTTTTTAGTCGTAATTATAACGACACCATTTGCACCTCTAGAACCATAAATAGCTGTAGCCGAAGCATCTTTTAGCACCTCAATAGATTCTATATCGGCAGGATTTATAGTTGACAGTACATTTAAGCTGGCGCCTGCAAATGATACTCCTGCCGAACTGTTGCTGTTGTCATTGTAAATTAAAATTCCATCTACAACATAAAGAGGTTCGTTACCCGCCGTTATTGAGTTTCCTCCTCTAATACGTACACTTGATGATGCGCCAGGTCTTCCTGAGCTTTGCGTTACCACAACTCCTGCAACAGCACCTCTTAATAAATTATCTGCAGATGAGGTTACTTGAGATAGATTTGCTTTTGGCACAGAGGCTACTGAACCCGTAATATCTTTTCTTTTTTGAGTTCCGTATCCAACAACTACTAATTCGTCTAGTTCTTGTCGTTCCTCTTTTAAATGAATAATTACAGGATTTTTGTCTACAATTATTTCTAATTTTTTATACCCTATGTAGGTTACAATTAAAGTATAAGGCAGTTTTTGACCAGTTTGAAAGTAGAATTTTCCTTCAGCATCTGTTACAACGCCGTGGGTTGTACCTTTAATGTTTATTGATGCCCCAATGATGGGCTGATTTGTAATGTCGTCAATTACAGTTCCGTCGAGTTTAGATTGTATTAACGGTTTTGTATTTTGAGCCTGAAATTGCAGGGATGTTAACAAAAAGGTAACCCATAAAATGAGATTTATATTTTTTTTCATTTCTTTGTAATGGTTTTTAGTAATTAACAAGGCGCCCTGAAAGTTGATTTTTCAACTCTCTAATGTGTCCTTGATCTAGTGATAAATATTCTTTAAGCCTCGCCATTTCTGTTGCCGCAGAAATGGCTTTTTTTATTTACAGCAGCAGGTTTGCATCATTTTCATTTTAGTTTTTTTAGTTGTTAATTATTTTCTTTTTTAAAATTGAGATATATTCAAAGATCTTTCCGAAGCAGTTTAGTGCCGCAAATAGAGGTTTGGAATATAAAATGGTAATAGTGGTGGTGAAATTTAAAAGTCTCGTTTTATATTAGATTTTAAAATTAATCTATTGTAAACGAATAATTTGCCTTGGGAATTAGCAACAGAAGCACATATAACAAAATGTGTTATAGGTATATTTTTTAGGAAGAATGTAATACGATATGCTTTCGGTTGTTTTCAAAATATAATTTTTTTAGTTCAAATATTATTTTAAAC
>NZ_NRQV01000038.1:0-34300 GCF_004119505.1 Flavobacterium sp. YO64
TAAAACAAGACTATTTTGTTTTAATGCTTTTTATATTTTTAAGATAAATTCTATCCTTCTTTGTTTGCCAATTGACCGCAGGCGGCATCGATATCTTTTCCGCGGCTGCGACGAACTTTTACCACAACTCCAATGTTTTCTAAAGCTTTGATATAAGCTAAAATTGACTCTTCTGAAGCCTGTTGAAACTCACCGTCATCAATTGGGTTATATTCTATTAAATTAACTTTACAAGGCACATATTTGCAAAATTTTACCAAAGCATCAATAGAAGCTTTGTCATCGTTAATTCCTTTCCAAACCACATATTCATACGAGATTTTACTTTTTGTCTTTCTGTACCAATATTCTAGTGCTTCTCGTAAGTCTTTTAAAGGAAAGTTTTTACTGAAAGGCATAATTTTAGCTCGGGTTTCGTCTATTGCTGAGTGCAATGAAACTGCTAATTTGAATTTCACTTCATCATCTGCCATCTTTTTAATCATCTTTGGAATTCCAGATGTCGAAAGCATAATACGTTTTGGCGACATTCCTAAACCTTCAGGCGACGTAACCATATCTATTGCTTTAATGACATTATTATAATTCATTAAAGGCTCTCCCATTCCCATAAAAACAATATTCGAAAGCGGATGATTGTGATACAAACGACTTTCTTTATCAATTGCCATAATTTGATCGTAAATCTCTCCCGGCTCAAGATTTCGCATTCTCTTTAATCTCGCAGTAGCACAAAAGTTACAATCTAAACTGCAGCCAACTTGGCTGGATACACAAGCGGTGGTTCTAGTTTCTGTAGGAATCAAAACAGATTCAACAACAAGTCCGTCATGAAGTCTAACCGCATTTTTTACAGTACCATCTGTACTGCGCTGCATTGTATCTACTTTAATGTGGTTGATTACAAAATTGTCTTCAAGCATAGATCGTGTTGCTTTGGCAACATTTGTCATATCTTCAAAGCTATGAGCTCCTTTGCTCCATAACCATTCATAGACTTGATTTCCGCGAAAAGCTTTGTCATTATTTGCGACAAAAAAATCTCGTAATTGCTCTTTTGATAAGGCTCGTATGTCTTTTTTCTCCATTTGCATGCTGCAAAGTTAATCACTTTTGTCCTTTTTTTTGATTTTTAAACACATTCTTAGTTAAATCAAAAAAATGATCTAGTATAAAAAGTGTTTTATACCTCTCTCAAAAAAAGAAATAATTCACTAAGAAACAAACACTTATCATTTCAAACATTTTCCTGAAAACCTATAATTAAGTTCAATTTGTTTCTCTATTCTTTACTATAACAATTTATATCACTTTTGCCCTGATTTTTATCATTCTATTTTTTGCGGATGCCTGATAATTTTGACCTAAGAAATTCAAGGAAAGCTTTAAACTCTTTAACCACTGCAAATGTTTTAAGCTTTCTAAGTTAAAAGATCAACCTAAAATTCTCAAAAATGAAAACAATTAAATCAATTTTATTTACAGTGATTTTTACAACAATCTCATTACAATTAAGCGCACAAAAAAACTATTCAGTAGTAGAAGCAAAATCAACTTTTGAAGTCGCAGGAACTTCTACCGTACACGATTGGGTTATGAGATCTACAGAAGGAACTGGTATTGCCAATTTAACGGTTAAGGAATCTAAACTAGCCGGCATAAACAGTTTATCTATTTCAATACTAGCTGAAAGTTTAAAAAGCAGTAAAACCAGCATGGACAGAGTGGCATATGAAGCCTTAGATACCGAAAAAAACAAAAACATTGAATATGTTTTAAAATCAGCAGAAAAAATAAACGAAACAACTTGGATTCTAACAGGAACTTATACCATTGCTGGTGTCAGCAAAGAATATCAAACTCAAGTAAAAATAACTGCCAATAACGGCACTTTTATGCTGCAAGGCTCCAACCAAATTACTTTTGGCGATTTTGAAATGGCCCCTCCAAAGGCAGCTCTTGGAGTTGTAAAAACAGGAAAAGATCTAACTGTGATTTTCAACATTATTTTAAGCTGAAACAAATTTCAACAGATAAATGCAACTTCTCTGCTAATACAAAAACAACAATTTGCTCCAAAAGTTATCAAGTCAGACTTTAAAAGTCTGCTAATTTGATAAAAACTCAAATTCTTTTTTAATATCAATATTGATTTTGACAAAAATGAAAACGTTGTAGTTATTAAATACCAATTTAATAAAATTTTAACAATGATTTTTATCATGTCTCATACTGATTTATAAGGAGATCTTTGGTACAAGTTAAAACAACATTCTTAATACTAGTATAGAAAACGGCCGACTGATTAACTTATTTTTTACACTAAAAACATGACAAAATGAAGATCAACAAAATAAAACTATTTGCATCTGTAATTGTACTCTTTGGAGTTACCACATTTGCTTCGGCACAAAAATCATACACATTAGATACTAAATCAACTTTTTCTGTTGCAGGTACTTCAACTCTTCATGATTGGGAAATGAAATCAGGTTCAGGGACTGGAACGGCAACTTTAACAATTGCCAATTCAAAACTAACAGATATTGAAGCGTTGTCTGTAACGCTATTAGCAGAGAGCATTAAAAGTGAGAAAAAAAGCATGGACAAGGTTGCTTATACAACTTTAAAAACGGATAAAAACAAAAACATTAAATATGTTTTAAAATCTGCAGAAAAAGTAAATGAAACCACTTGGGAATTGACTGGAACGTATACCATTGCCGGAGTAAGTAAAGTTTATAAAACTACGGTTAAAACAACTATTACGAAAGATGGATTAAACATGCAGGGATCGAACAAAATCACTTTTGCTGATTTTGGAATGAAATCTCCAACTGCAATGCTTGGAACCATTAAAACGGGACAAGATTTAACAATAAAATTCAATTTAAACTTTAATTTATAAACGCCATGAAGAAAATTTATATACTCGCAATAACATTAGTCAGCACATTTGCTGTTAATGCACAGGTAAGTTTTGGAAACATGCAAAACCAAATTTCTAGAGGAAAAGATGGTATTAATGTTTTCGACGTACAGAAAGACACTAGAGAATTTAAAGGTCTTAGTATTGACCTTGGCGGTGCTTTTAACATGGATTTCCAAGCAACAAATTCATTTAACAATCAACCTGCCAGTACTACAACTACGACTAATACGGCTACTGGAACTACTGTTAGATCAATTACTGGATATCGCTTAATGAATAATGAAAACAATTTTACTCTTCCTGCTGCTGATATGTATATTGGTGCTCAATTGTTTGATGGAGTAAGAGTAAATTTAGATGTTTATTTAGCTTCAAGACACCACAATGATTCTTATGTAAAAGGTGGATACTTACAAATTGACAAGTTAGACTTCATCAAAAAAGACTTTTTAGCTGATGTAATGAAATATGCTACAATTAAAATTGGGCAGATGGAGAACAATTTTGGTGATGCTCACTTCAGAGGTTCTGACAATGGTAATACAATCAGAAATGCATTTGTTGGAAACAACATTATGTATTCTTTCACTACAGAAATGGGTATGGAGGTTTACTATAACAGAAAAGGATTGGTTAGTATGTTAGGTGTTACAAATGGTAATTTAAATCAAAGTAATGAAGAAGTTTTTTACCCTGCTGGACCAAACGCTAATACAACGCACAGCCCTTCAATCTTAGCTAAACTTGGTTATGATAAACAGCTTAATAAAGATTTAAGAGTAAGACTAACGGGTTCTTATTACCATAATGCAAATCTTGGTAATGCAAACATATATTCTGCTAATAGATCAGGATTTGGTTATTGGGGTATATTGAATAATAACCCTTATAAAAACACCATTACTAAGACCGATGCAAATGGTACTGTTATTTCTACAACTACTACTGATGTTGCTAGTAGTTTCAGTAAAACATCTACTCCAGAAGCAACGTTCAATCCTAATTTCAAAAATTGGGCTACAACATACATGATTAATCCTTTTGTAAAATATAAAGGACTTGAATTCTTTGGAACAATCGAATTAGCTTCAGGAGGTGATAAAGCTGGTACTGACGACAAGCGTACAGCTAATCAATATGCTTCAGAACTTATTTACAGATTTGGAGAAACTGAACAATTCTACATTGGAGGAAAATACAATACCGTATCTGGAAAATTATCTAATGCTGATGCTAAAAAGGTTAGTGTAGATAAATTTGAAGCAAGTGCTGGTTGGTTTATGACTAAAAACATTTTAGCTAAATTAAACTACGTTAATCAAAAATATAAAGATTATTCACAATTTACAGGAGATCCTGCTACTGGAAATCTAAACAACTTTTATGGTGGTAAATTTGAAGGTCTAGTATTCGAAGCTGTAATTGCATTCTAATATAACAAAAATGCTTAATAGATTTATTTTTTTAATTCTGGGTTTAGTAATTTTCTTTTTCTTTGGAAGTGCTAAACCCACTTTTTTAGCAGATGATACAACTTTAGTAATAAATAAAATTAAAATAGAAATTACAGGATTATCATCTGTTGGCAAGTACAACTGTTCGAATACTTTTTCTATAAAAGATACAGTTTACTTAAACTCAAACAAAAAAACACTTTCAATACCGCTATCAAAATGACAAACTTTGATTGCGGCAATAAAATAATGACAAAAGATTTACAAGGAACTGTTAAGGCTAAAATATTCCCTAACAGTACTGTTTGCCTTACCGATATAAAGCCTAATGGTAAAAACTATAAATGCAACCTGAACTTTTTTATCACTAATAAAACACTAAAATATAAAGACTTTGTTTTATACAATGCTGATGATAAAATTCAGGGCACACTTTCTTTAAAATTCTCTGATCTTGAATTAGAACCTCCGGTAAAAATGGCGGGACTTATAAAAGTTAAAGATGATATTGTGATAAACTTTAGTTTGTACAAAAACTAACTCGCAATTGTCATTAAAAAAATTGCATCGGCTGATCAAAATTTAAAAATTTGGCACGAGAATTGTCTTGCACTCAAAAGAAAATATAATCTTACAAAGCGCGCAATCATTTTAAAATTTGTATTTTTATTATTCCACTTTATGACGTTTTAAAATTTTTAACCTAAAAAGACAATTTATTATGAAAAAACAAATTTTAACTTTAGCTGTAATTGCATTATTAACATTCGCGGTACAATCATGCGAAAAGAAAGAGCCAAAACCGGCAGAAGATGAATTAACTCTTGGAAACAAAGTTGACTCTTTAACAACTGATATTAAAGAAGTAAAAGACAGCGCTGTTACTAAAACAGAAAAAGCAGCTGAAGATGTAAAAGATGCTACTAAAAAAGCTGCCGACGATGTTGAAACTGCTGCTAAAAAAACAGCTGCTGATGTAAAAGATGCCACTAAAAAAGGTGCTGAAAAAGTAGAAAATGCTGCTAAAGCTGCTAAAGACGGAACTGTAAAAACAGCTAAAGAAGTAAATGACGCTTTGAAAAAATAATTTTCATCTCGAAATTAATACTGAAACCATTCGTTTACACGAATGGTTTTTTTATGCAAAATAGTAAGCAGATATTTTTTGTATTTTTGCTTTAAATTAGAACAAACACAAGATGCATTTTATTTCACAAGATCTAGAAGATTATATCGAACAACATTCTGAAAACGAACCAGAATTACTGGCGAAACTCAATAAAGAAACGTACCAAAAAATACTTTTACCGCGAATGTTGAGCGGGCATTTTCAAGGCCGTGTTTTGAGTATGCTCTCTAAATTGATTCGTCCGGTTAATATTCTTGAAATTGGAACTTACACGGGTTATGCCGCTTTATGCTTGTGCGAAGGAATGCAGGAAAACGGACAATTGCATACTATTGATATTAAAGAAGAATTAATTGATTTTCAGCGTAAATATTTTGATGCGTCTCCGTGGGGCAACCAAATTTTTCAGCACTTAGGAGAAGCAATTGATATTATTCCCACTTTAGATGTAAAGTTTGATTTAGTTTTTATTGATGCTGATAAAGAAAACTATCTTAATTACTGGGAAATGATAGTGCCAAAAATGAATAAAGGCGGTATTATTTTATCAGATAATGTTTTATGGAGCGGTAAAGTACTAGAACCCGTTCATCCTAATGATGTGAGTACAAAAGTGCTTTTAGAATATAATCTGCACTTAAAAAATGATCCAAGAGTAGAAACGGTTTTACTACCAATTCGTGATGGATTGACGGTGAGCAGGGTATTATAATTTTAAGATTCTAAGATACTGAGACGCTAAGGTTCTAAGGTTTTTTCTTTTCATATTTTAATCCATTTCGAATGAATTATTTAAATCAGATAAACAATGAAGGTTTTTCAATAATAAACAATATTTATACTAAAAATGAAATTGAAAAATTGATTTCATTAATAGAAAATACCACTAAAAACGGATTTAATAGTTCAACTTTTAGAAAATCTCAAGATTTATTCGCGATCAGACAATTTCACAAAGAAATACCTGAAACTTTGGACTTGATTTTCAATCAAAATCTAAAAGAAATTATTAAATCTAATTTTGGAACAGGATACTTTATAACCAAATCAATTTATTTTGACAAACCTGAAAAATCAAATTGGTTTGTGGCTTATCATCAAGATTTAACGATTTCTGTGGATAAGAAAATTGATGTTGAGAATTTTGAAAATTGGACTGTAAAACAAAATCAATATGCTGTTCAACCTCCAAAAGAAATTTTAGAAAACAATTTCACAATCAGAATCCATATTGATAAAACCACAAAAGATAATGGCGCTTTAAAAGTCATCAATAATTCACATTCAAAAGGAATTTTAAGAATTGAAAATCTGGATTTTGAAAATGAAAAAGAAACGATCTGTGAAATTGAAAAAGGTGGTATTATGATTATGAAACCTTTATTATTTCATGCTTCAAACAAAACCACAAACAGCGAAAGAAGAAGGGTTATTCATATTGAATTTAGTAAACAAGAGCTTCCTGCAGAATTACAATGGAGCGAAAGAACTGTTCTCAAAAACAATTAAGGTTCTAAGATAATGAAAACTTAGAACCTTAGTATCTTAGAAACTCAGAACCTTAAAAAGCTATCCTGGAAAATATTGCGGTTTTAATCTTCGGTAAGCTAAATAAATCAAGAAACCAAAAAGAGCTCCAAAGAAATACCCCGTTAGAATATCACCTGGATAATGCAATCCTAAATAAATTCGGCTGTAAGCAAAAACTAATGGCCATAAAAACAAGAAGCCTAAATACTTGAAATGGCGTTTTAAAACCAAAAACAAGAAAGTAGCAACTGCCATTGTGTTTGCTGCATGTCCTGAGAAAAAGCTGAATGATTTTCTAACCTGAACAACTCTAATAATCGAATTGATATCAGGATTATTACAAGGACGTAAACGCTGAAATGTATGTTTGAATAAATTAGTAGTTTGATCTGTAAACGCAATTAAAACTGCAATAAAAAGCAGTAAATACAAGGTTTGCTTTCCTCCTATTTTTTTATAAATAAGATAAAACATTAATAAAAATAATGGAGTCCAATACAATTGATTGGTAATAATCAGCCAAAGTTTATCGTAAGTTTCAGAACCAAGTCCGTTTAGATATACTAATAAATTTACATCTAATTCTTGTATTTTTTCAAGCATATTATCTTTGACGTTTTACTGGTCCTGAAATTGAATCTATATCTTCTTTTACCTTATCGATTTCTGTTGCTGTGTCTCCAAGCAGATTACCAGTATCTCCTAATATATTTGATTTCGCATCATTTATCTGTGCATTAATATTACCTGTTATATCAGTCAAAGACTTCGCATCAAGTCCATTAGCTTCAGCTCCCTTTTGAATTTCACTTTTAATATCGTTGGTTGCATTTTTTAACTGAGCCATTGCTTTACCCATAGTACGAGCAATTTCAGGCACTTTGTCAGAACCAAAAAGCATTAAAACTATAAACAGTATGAAAATTAATTCTCCTCCTCCTATACCAAACATAACTTTTATTTTTGTGTGCCACAAAGATATTAAATTTTGCAGCTTGCCGTTTTAAAATTTCCTTAAAAAAAAAGACTCTTTTCAGAGTCTTTTAGCTTTATTCTTAGTCAAACTTTGACTTTTGTTCTACTTTTGGCCAAGAATTATTCGTTACATCAATATCAGCAGTTAATAATTTTGGATCTATCTGAATACTTTTTATTGCTTTTGAAACTGCATATACTTTCTTAGCTGTATCATTGTTTTTTCTCCAAATTTGCGCAGGATATTTGTAATTATCTTTTGTACCATCTTCATAAGTTATTTCAACAAGAATTGGCATAATCATACCTCCCGGTTTATTAAACTCAACTTCATAAAAATACTTAGGCGATTTTATGCTTGCTTTTTCTTCAACAGTAAATGTTTGGTCAACATAATCTGCTAGAGGCTTAATATCTTCAACATCTAATGCTTTTTTCTTAGAAGAACTTACCTCTGCATTATCTCCTGAAACTAAATATACAAAAGGACCTTTTTCAAAACCAAAACGGCCTTTTCTAACTTTTACATCTTTAATATCTGCTGTTGGAGTATCAGAAACGTAATATTGTTTCACATCTTTAATTCCGATGTCTACAAAATCAGTTGAATAAAACCAACCTCTAAAGAACCAATCTAAATCTACAGCCGAGGCGTCTTCCATTGTTCTAAAGAAATCTTCAGGAGTTGGGTGTTTAAATTTCCATCTATTTGCATACGTTTTAAATGCATAATCAAACAGCTCTCTTCCCATAACAACTTCTCTTAAAATATTAAGACCTGTTGCAGGTTTTCCGTAAGCGTTATTTCCAAACTGGTGAATTGTCTCAGAGTTAGACATAATTGGCTCTAAAAACTTTTGATCGCCACTCATGTAAGGAACAATATTCTTTGCAGGCCCACGTCTTGATGGAAAGTTTGGATCTAATTCCTGTTCAGCCAAATATTCTAAAAACGAGTTTAAACCTTCATCCATCCAAGTCCATTGACGCTCATCTGAGTTTACAATCATTGGAAAAAAGTTGTGGCCAACTTCATGAATAACCACACCAATCATTCCGTTTTTAACCTCTTTACTAGTCACTCCGTTTTCATCAGGACGCCCATAATTCCAACAAATCATCGGATATTCCATACCTTGATCCTCTGCAGAAACTGATACTGCTTTTGGATAAGGATAGTCAAAAGTATGTGATGAATAACTTCTTAAAGTATGTGCAACGGTCATTGTAGAAGTTTCTCCCCAAAGCGGATTTGATTCTTTTGGATAAACAGACTCTGCCATTACAATTTTATTGTTCAATTTTACAGCCATTGCATCATAAATGAATTTTCTTGAAGATGCAATTCCGAAATCACGAACATTTTTAGCGCTGAATTTCCATGTTTTTTTCTTTTCAGAAAAACCTTTTTCAGCGGCTTCGGCTTCGGCTTGCGTAACAATTACAACAGGTTTGTCAAATGATTTTTGAGCCTGTTCATAACGCTTAACTTGTTCTGCCGTAAAAACTTCACTTCTATTTGTTAATTCTCCAGTTGCATCAATTATATGATCTGCAGGAACTGTAATATTTACATCAAAATTCCCAAAAGGCAGGGCAAATTCGCCACTTCCCCAAAACTGCATATTCTGCCAGCCTTCAACATCGTTATATACCGCCATTCTTGGGTAAAACTGCGCGATTACATATAGTTTGTTACCATCTTTTTCAAACAATTCATAACCTGAACGTCCGCCTTCTTTTCTGTAATTATTAATGTTGTACCACCATTTTACCGAAAATACAATTTTCTCTCCTGGTTTTAAAGGAGAAACCAGATTAATTCGCATCATAGTTTCATTGATCGTATAAGACATTGCATTTCCCTTTGCATCTTTTACTTGTTCAATATTAAAACCACGTTCTAAATTTTTCTTTAAATATTTAGTAGAAAAACCTTCAAGCGGTAAAACTTGATTAATTTTTTCACCTTCAGCCAATGAAGTCTGCGTATTAGCTTTAGCCTGATTTTGATCTAACTGCACCCATAAATACTCTAAACTATCTGGTGAATTGTTAGAATAAGTAATCGTTTCATAACCACTTAATTTTGAATTTTTATCATCTAATTCAATATCAATTTTATAATCTGCCTGCTGCTGATAATATGCTGGTCCAGGCGCACCAGATGCTGTACGAAACATATTGGGTGTTGCCAGCAAATCGTACATCTGGCTAAACTTATTTGTATCGTATTTGCCTTGCTGTCTAGGTGCTGTTCCTTTTTCCTGAGCAATTAACATAGCAGGAAAAATTAATAATAATGAAAGTTTTTTCATAAAAATTTAATGGTAATTTTATCTGGGTGTGAAAATAATAATTAATATACTCATTTAACTTATAAATTAGTATTTTAACAATTCTTTCCTTGAAGATCCTGTAAAAAGCACACTCCTTTTAATCCCAAATGCTGTAACATGTGTAATATTCTGCTGTTCAGCATTCCAGTCGACCAAAATGGTATTTACAATTTCGATTGTCTTAAACTTTTCAACATCTTTTATTCTCGAATAACACACCAAAACATCACCTTCAACCTCTTTAGATAAAAAGGCAACTGGTTTTGTTTGTCCGTTTACTTTAATCGTAAAATTTTCAGAAAGATATTTTTTAAGCAAATCAGCATCTGCAGGAGTTTCACGCTCTGTACCTACAAGTGTTTTTTTATGGTACTTTTTCTCCATACCATTATTCAAATCATCAATAAAAATTCGAGATGTAATTTGAATCATTTTCTTTTCTGCCGCATATTCAACCTGAAAAACACCTACATAAAACTTATGAAAGGCAAAAGCGGAAAGCGAGAGAAACAATAACCCAAGTAAAGGATAAACGAACCTTTTTTTCATTACTGCGGAGAATTCACCTTTTTAAACTCCTTATTTTTATTAATCATAAAATCGATCAATTCAAATTTTTCTTCAGGCTTAAGATGCCTTTTAGATTCAGGATCATTAGAACAATACATTAAAAACAAATCAATTTCATCTTCTTTCAAACCTAGGGTTTTTGTATAAAAATCTGATTTAAAATTGGCTTTAGAATATTCCACAAAAGCAATATCAGATATTACTTCTTCTTTTACGTCTTTATTTTTAGAAAGAAGTTTTTTTACATCCTTAAATATTCTAACAAAATCAGTTCCGTATTTAATTGTTTGATCAGAGTACATTACAGTATTCTTTGCTGTAGACTGCTTATCATCTTCAAACTGCATATCAACAAGAGCCTGCGAGTTTCCGCCTTGAAAAGCTTTAACTTTTAAATCTTTTCGAACCAAAACTTCTTTCAATTCATTGCTTACCAAATCTAAAGGCACTGAAAAAAGAATTTGAGCACAGTCTTTCTCTGTCAAAACAATTTTCTTTGACTGAAAAGCTAAACCTGTAAACAACAGCGTATCTTTAGGTCTTGCCATAATGTCAAACAACCCGCCAGAACCAATAAATGTTCTAATTTTAGCATTTACATTCATAACATAACCGCTTTCAATAGCTAGCGATCCGTTAACAACCTGACCATGCAAAGAGGTTCTTGAATTATTTTGACCAAACATTACTTGACAAAACAAGCAGATAACAACAATTGTAATTTTATTTTTCATTTTCAAGGATTATAAGATATTTACGAGCCAGATCAGTAATTAAAAACATGCTCATTGTTTTATTCTTAGTATTCAAAGATACAGCAAATTCAGTATCATCCACACAAAATAATTGAAATCCTTTAATATCATTAACTGGAATTTTTAATCTTTCAGTATAATAGTTCTCCTCAAAAAGATATTCTATTTTTCTAAAAAGCATCTCTTTTTTCTCCACATTTATCTCCTTTTTCAGCATTGCAGTCCGCCCCGAAATTCCGTTTAATATTTTATCTACCGATGTAGAGGTTGCAGTATACACTTTTCTTTCGGCAGGCGTGTACGTTTTTTGCCCATGCGGTACAATTCCTAAATTTTCAGCCGTAATACCGTAATTATCATTAACCACAACTTCTTTTAACTCAATTTCTTTCGCAGTCATTTTAATCGAAAGCAAACTCAAACCAAGATCAGCAATTGTAATCCGACGTTTTACAGGATCTAAATTTACTGCTGAAAACACCAAAACATCTCCTTCTTTTACCGAAATTGAAAAACGCCCATCATTGTCAGAAACAGTCGCAATCTGTGTATCATTATTGATAATATTCACACCCCCGATTGGAGTAGACTGCTCAAATATTTGCCCTGAAATCACTTTTCCATTGCCATTTTGTCCAAAACAAATTTGAACAAAACACATAAAAAAGGTTATATATAAAGTATTACTTAAGTTCACTTGCAATTATTTCTTTGTATTTTACCGCCAGCTCTCCTAACAAAAACTCTGTAGAAGTTTTATTTTTCGAATTCAAAATAGCTGTAAACCTTTCATTATCGACAGCATAATATTCAAATCCTTTTACATAGTCTAGCGGAATCTTCAGTCTGTTAACAAAATGATCCATACTAAACATATTCTCCAAAAGCCTCATAAAAGCTTCTTTCTTTTCGACAGCGACTTCTTTTTTAAGCATAGCTGTGCGGCCCGAAAGAAAATTCATTAAAGGATCTGCAGTCAAACCACCTCCCGGAGCTTTTAAATCCGTTGCTGTATGCAATTTCCTTTCGGCTACTGTATACCTTTTTTGCCCCTCAGGAACAATCCCTAAAGAAACAGCATTTATTCTATCGTATCTCTTTACAACTACTTCCTGCAGCTGATTCATCACCATATTCATTTTTATCGTAAAGTCTAAATCTGTAAAATTAGCCGCAGACAGTGAGACTCTATTTTCTTTAAATTGTATAGATGAAAAAACAAGCGTATCATCGGCTTTTGCCATAATCGAAAAAGCACCAGAAGCATCTGTAGTAGTCATTGCTTCTGTTTGCGCATTTACAACATAAACTCCTTCTAAATCATTGGTATTAGCAATGATTTTTCCATTCAAAACAGAGCGTTCTTGATTTTGAGACCATAGATTTTGACTCATAACAGCAACAAAAAAGCAGACAACTTTTGTAATCAAAATAAAAAATCTTAGAATTTTATTAAAAAGGTAAAAATATCCTAATGTATTCCAAATTTAATATTAAGGAGTTGGTAAAAATATGTTAATTAACCAAAGTTAAACACACTCAGAAAGCTAGATTTTTAATACCTTTAACATACAAAATCAGAGTTTAAAAATTATGAAAAGCATTATCATTGCAAGCACCTCTACTTTACACGAAGGCAGCTATTTAGAATACTTATTACCAACATTACAAGTACATTTTAAAAATTGTAAAAGCATTTTATTTATTCCGTACGCACGTCCCGGCGGAATTTCTCATGACGAATACACGCAAAAAGCCGCGCAAGCTTTTGCTACAATCAATATAAAACTGCAAGGAATTCATGAATTTGAAAGTCCAGAAAGCGCCTTAAAAAATGCTGAAGGAATATTTACAGGCGGAGGAAATACTTTTTTACTTGTTACACAATTGTACAAAAACAACATTATGCAGTTGCTTTCTGAAACTGTAAAAAATGGAACTCCATATCTTGGAACAAGCGCTGGAAGCAACATATGCGGACTGTCTATGCAGACAACTAACGATATGCCAATCATTTACCCTCCAAGTTTTCAAACTTTAGGATTAATTCCATTCAACTTAAATCCGCATTATCTAGATCCCGATTTAAACTCTAAACATATGGGAGAAACGCGCGAAACAAGAATTAAGGAGTTTCATGCTTTTAATTCAATTCCAGTTTTAGGTTTAAGAGAAGGCAGCTGGCTGGAAGTAAAAGGCGAAAAAATAACCTTAAAAGGAAGTTTACAAGCTCGTTTATTTTTACAAAACGAAACACCGACAGAACTAGAAACTGAAAGTGATTTAAGTAATTTAAAATAAAGATTCAATATTTTAAATTCTAAATTCCAAAATTAAAGAGATAAATATAAAATTGGGATTTAGAATTTAGAGTATTAGAATTTACATTTAGTTTAAAAACAAAAAAGCCTCAAACAATGTTTGAGGCTTTTAAAGAGCGAAAGACGAGGCTCGAACTCGCGACAACCAGCTTGGAAGGCTGGAGCTCTACCAACTGAGCTACTTTCGCATTAACAGGGTGCAAATATAAACAATTAAATCATTCTAAAAAATAAAAATCAAAAAATTATTTAATTTTGGTAAAAAAACCGAAACGATTAAATTTCGGTTTTTTAGAGCGAAAGACGAGGCTCGAACTCGCGACAACCAGCTTGGAAGGCTGGAGCTCTACCAACTGAGCTACTTTCGCATTACTGTGGTGCAAATATAGAAAATAAGTTAAGTTCAAAACAAGCTTTTTCGCAAAAAAAATCAACAAAAATCAACATTTAATTATAACACATTTAAAATTAAAAAGTTATAAAAACAATTATTTTTCAAAAATCATGAATATCATCAAAGAAATCCCATCAAAAGAAACTTATATCGTACGCCAACCTGTTTTAAGAAACGGAAAACCTATAGAAAGCTGCATCTTTGAAGGAGATAATCTTGAAACAACTCATCATTTTGGCTTGTTTCAAAACGAAAATTTAACAGGAATTATTTCATTATTCACTAAATCCAACCCTATCTTTGCCGAAAATTCACAGGGTCAAATTCGCGGCATGGCAATTTTAGAGAATCACCAAAAAAAGGGATTCGGAGAAGCTTTAGTAAAACATTGTGAAGACTATTGTAAACAAAATAAAGTCGATTTAATTTGGTTTAACGCTAGAACCGCAGCGGTAGGTTTTTACAAAAGAATGAACTATGAAGTTCTTGGCGAACCATTTGAAATAAAAGACGTTGGAGAACATTATTTGATGTTTAAAAAAATATAGAATGAAAAAATTTTACCTTTTATTAGTATTATGCAGTTTGATTAGTTGTAAAAAAGATACTCCTAAAACAACACCCGTTGTCGTAAAAAAAACGCCGGCAATCATACTTACTGATGAAAGAACGGTTCAAATTGACACTGCACTAATTGGTACTTTTAAAAGCGAAACTTTAAAACAATTCTACAACTCTTCTGAGAACAAAACGGTTTGGGGAAATTTAAAAAAGAGAAATTATGTCCTATCACAGTTAGAAAAATCAGATGAATTAGGATTAAACCCCGAAGATTATAAAGCATCTAAATTAAAAAAATTCGAAAGCAAAATAAGCTCTCTGAGCGATTCTGACTTGGCTACTTATGATATATTACTGACTTATAATTTTGAAAAATACCTAAATCATCTTTACAAAGGCAAACTTGATCCTAAAAAAATATATACAGACTGGGATTTAGACGAAAAAACATTTGATGTAAACAATGTTTTAATTAAAGCTTTTAACAAAGACAAATTAGACAGCATTGTTGACAACATTCAGCCTAAATCCCAAACTTATAAGCAGCTGTTAAAAGCATTGGAAATCATTAAAACTTTTCCAGATGACGAAATCAAAAATATACAATCTCTTGAAAAAATCACTTTAAACGACACCAATTCTGCTTTAATAAACATAAAAAAAAGGCTTTTATTCTGGAATGATATGTCAGGAAAAGACAGCCTGACAAACATTTATAATCAAAAGACATTTGAGTCAGTTAAAAAATTTCAAGAAAGACACGGCCTCGCTCCCGATGGAGTTATAGGACAAGGAACTATAAATGCTTTAAACTACTCTAAAGAAAAAAGAAGACAACAAATTATTGTCAATTTAGAGCGATGGAGATGGTTCCCTACTGATTTAGCAGAGGAATACTTCATCATCAACATTCCGAATTACAGCTTAGATGTTGTCGAGAATCAAGACACTATTTTATCAAAAAATATTGTCGTTGGAACCAGTAAAAGAAAAACACCAATTATTACATCGGTACTAAAAACTGTTGTTTTTAACCCAACTTGGACAGTTCCTCCTACAATTCTAAAAGAAGATGTCGTTCCTGCAATGAAGCGCAATCGAAATTATTTGGCCAATAAAAGCATCACAATTTATGATACCGCTGGAAACATAGTAGAGCCAACTGCGTGGAACGAAAACAAGCCTCATAATTATCGTTATGTACAAAGTCCAGGCTATAATAATTCATTAGGATTAATGAAAATTTTATTCCCAAATCGTCACAGCGTTTATCTTCATGACACAAACCATCGCAATTACTTTGGAAGAAACAATCGTTCTTTAAGCTCTGGCTGCGTTCGTGTTGAAAATCCACTTGAATTAGCAGAACATATTTTAGATGATTCTGAAAAGTTTTCAAAAGAAAAAATCGACACAATAATCGCTTCCAAAAAAACAACGAGTGCAAAAATTACCAAAAAATATGCTTTATACCAATGGTATTGGACTGCTTGGAGCAAAAAAAATCAGCTCATTTTTAGAGCTGATATTTATAATCTAGATTCGGATTTGTATACTAAACTAAGAAATTAGCCTCTCCTCCATCGTAAAACTTCTTGATGGATGATAAATATACAAACATGATTTATCTTTTATTGTTTCAATTATTTCATCTGTCAATTCAACTGGAACTGCTGGACAACCTTGACTTCTGCCTAATCTTTTATGATCTCTAATAAAAGATTCAGATACATAATCAGCACCATGCATTACAACTCCTCTTTCGCGAGCATTGTCATTTAAACCTCTTTCTAAGCCATCTAAACGCAATGAAGCCCCATGTTTTCCTCGATAAATTTCGCCAGTAGCATAAAACCCTAAGCTGCTTTTAAACGATGAGTTTATATTTGAAAACGCTGATGCAAATTCTTCTCCCGTATTTCGACCATGAGCAACTAACGAATTGAACAAAATTTTATTTGTCGTCATATCAATTACCCATAAACGTTTAGTATTTGATGACAAACTAAAATCAATTAATGTTAAAATGTTTTTTTGAACAATCCCTCTTTCTTTCAAAAGATAAAAACCTTTTAAAGCTTCAGTAAAAGTTTTAAGTTCCGGAACATTAAAATTATTAGTATCTAATGTTTTATAAATATTTTCGATTTTTGCCTCAACTGTAAGGTTCTTTTCAACCTTAGCAACGGTTTTAGTCGTTGCATTTTTAATTTCGGGTGTGTTTTTTGAATCTTTTCCAAAAGATAATAATAAAAACACAAGCAGTGGATAAATTTTGTAAATCATTGAATTTCTTTAGGTTAATAAAAAATCTGGGTATGGCAAAAATATAAATTATTTACAGTCGTCAAAATAGAAGCCTGAAAATCAGGCCTTTTTTGTTTAAATTTTAACATAATTAACATAAAAAAGGGTATTCCTGTAAGATATTTACTTACCACTAAAACACAAACTTTCCCGCCCAAATTCTTAAAGAAAATACAATTAAACTTTTTCTTCAAGTTATCAGAAAGCTAAATTTCAAAAGAAAACATAAAGAGATTTTGCAAAAAATCACAATATTATCTTCCTTTTAAAAGCCGACACACCATTTCAACACTTTGATACTGTCAAAATAAAGTTCATAAAAAGACCTTAGCGTGAATTAATTTTAAAAAATAAAGACTTCTGTAATTAAATTATTATTTTTTAATACGCTTCATTTTATTAACCATAAATGTATCGATGCTTTCACGCAAATTTTAGAAATGACTTATCTTTGTAAAAAACAAAAAGTAATGAACAAAAAAGTTATCCTTATGATTTTAGATGGTTGGGGAAAATCTCCTGACCCTAAAGTATCTGCAATAGACAATGCAAATGTTCCTTTTATAAACAGCCTTTACAAAGATTACCCAAATGCACAACTTCGTACTGACGGCTTAAACGTTGGTTTACCCGAAGGTCAAATGGGAAACAGTGAGGTTGGACACATGAACCTTGGCGCAGGAAGAATTGTGTATCAGGATTTAGCCAAAATAAATTTAGCAGTAGCCCACAAAACACTTGCTAAAGAACAAGTTTTGATTGACGCTTTTACTTATGCTAAAGAAAACAATAAAAAAGTACACTTTTTAGGATTAGTTTCTGACGGAGGTGTTCACTCGCATACTTCTCACTTACGTGGTTTAATCGATGCTTCGCAAGAATATGGTTTAGACAAAGTTTACGTTCATGCTTTTACTGACGGACGTGATGTTGACCCAAAATCTGGAGCTAAATACATTCATGATTTAGAAGATTATATTAAAGATACTCCTGTAAAAATTGCTTCGATCATTGGCCGTTACTACGCAATGGATCGTGATAAACGATGGGAACGTGTAAAATTAGCCTACGATTTAGTTGTTAACGCAGTTGGAACTCCATCAAAAAATGCAGTTGCAAGCGTTCTTGAGAGTTATGAAAAAAACATAACAGACGAGTTTATCGAGCCGGTCGTTATGGTCGATGAAAACGAAAAACCTCTTGCAACAATCGAAGAAGGCGACGTTGTTATTTTCTTCAACTTTAGAACTGATAGAGGACGCGAACTTACTGAAGCGCTATCACAACAAGATTTTCACGAACAAAACATGCACAAGTTAAACTTGTATTATGTTACGCTTACAAACTATGACGAAACTTACCAAAATGTAAAAGTTGTTTATAACAAAGACAACATTACCGAAACTCTTGGTGAAGTTTTAGAAAAAGCTGGTAAAAAACAAATTCGTATTGCTGAAACTGAAAAGTACCCTCACGTAACATTTTTCTTTTCTGGCGGAAGAGAAACTCCTTTTGAGGGCGAATCTCGTATTTTAAGAAACTCTCCAAAAGTAGCAACTTACGATTTACAACCAGAAATGAGTGCTTATGAACTTACAGACGCACTTGTTCCTGAGTTAAATAAAGGCGAAGTAGATTTTGTTTGTTTGAATTTTGCAAACGGTGATATGGTTGGACACACCGGAATTATGAGTGCTGCAATCAAAGCTTGCGAAGCCGTTGATGCTTGTGTAAAACAAGTTATCGAAGCTGCTCTTGCAAATAATTACACTACAATTGTAATTGCCGATCACGGAAATTGTGAAACAATGATTAATCCTGATGGAAGTCCAAATACCGCACACACAACAAATCCAGTGCCGATTATTTTAGTTGACAAGGATTTGAAAAACATTCAAAATGGTGTTTTAGGAGACATTGCTCCTACTATTTTAGAATTAATGGGAGTACCACAACCAAATGCAATGACTTGTCATTCATTACTGTAAACTCCGTTTAAATAATTTTTTAAAAGCTGTTCTTGATTTAGAGCAGCTTTTTTTTTTGCAAAAATAAAAGCTAAATGTTCTTTATTAATAGTAATACTATTATCTTTGCATTTAAAATAATTTTTATGGAAATTATACTATCGAATCTAAAAATCCAAATAAACGAAAAGATCTATGTAAAAGATCCCGAAACATCGGCATTGGGAAAAAAAATAATCGAACAAAGTATTCTTCTTATCGACACCATTGGTTTTGACAACTTTACATTTAAAAAATTAGGCGAAAAAATAGGATCAAACGAAAGTTCGATTTATCGTTATTTTGAGAACAAGCATAAACTCTTAGTTTATTTATCTTCTTGGTATTGGAGCTGGATCGAATACAAATTAGTATTTACCACGACCAACATTATAGATAAAAATGAAAAACTACGAAAAGCCATCACATTAGTTACTGAAAAAATAACAGATGATATTGCAACAGATCATATAAATGAAGCTGTTTTAAACAAGATAATAATTGCTGAATTTACAAAAACACTTCATACTAAAGAAGTTGATCAGGAAAACAAAGAAGGTTTTTTCTTAATTTACAAAAGGGTTATCAATAGGATTGTTGCCATTGTAAAAGAGGTAAATCCCAATTATCCATATGCAAAATCATTAGTTTCAACAATTGTTGAAGGAAGTTTACATCAGCACTTTTTAACAGATCATTTAAAAACAATTACCAATTGTAATGAAACGGTAACAACCACACAGTTTTACATCAATCTTGCAGAAAACGTTTTACGCTAACTATAAAAAAATCAACATGACACCTTTAAAACGATTTTACAATTTACTTCAATTAGACAAAAAAGACATATACCAAATTTTTTTCTACGCCATTTTTGCTGGTTTAGTCAGTTTGTCGCTTCCTTTAGGAATCCAAGCTATTATAGCATTTATACAATCTGGAAGAGTAAGTGCATCTTGGATTGTACTTATTATTTTGGTTGTTGCTGGAGTTGCGCTTGTTGGACTTTTATCATTGATGCAATTGCGAATTACTGAAAATTTACAGCAAAAAATCTTTGTTCGCTCTTCTTTTGAGTTTGCGGCTCGTTTGCCAAAAATAAAATCTGAAGAATTATACGGCACTTATCCGCCGGAGTTAACAAATCGCTTTTTTGACACTTTAAGCATTCAAAAAGGTACATCAAAGTTACTGATTGATTTTTCGGCAGCTTTACTCCAAATTACATTCGGATTAATTTTACTGTCTTTATATCATCCATCCTTTATTGTATTTGGCTTATTGCTGTTCCTGCTTTTGTTTTTCATTTTTAAATTTTCATACAAATCTGGTTTAGAAACAAGTTTAAAAGAATCCAAATTCAAATACAAAGTTGCTGGCTGGCTGCAAGAAATGGCGCGTAATAATTACAGTTTTAGAAATGAATTAAACTATGATTTCGCACTTCAAAAAAACAACAAGATAGTAAACAACTATATCAATTATCGCGAGAAACATTTTAATGTAATCAAAAAACAATTTACCCAATTGATTGTTTTTAAAATCATTATTACGGCAAGTTTACTTTCTATTGGCGGATATTTAGTACTAAGCCAGGAAATGAATATTGGACAATTTGTGGCGGCAGAGATCATTATATTATTAGTAATTACCTCGGTTGAGAAAATCATTCTTGGACTTGAAACTTTTTATGATGTTTTGACTTCTGTTGAAAAAATTGGACAGGTAACGGATTTGGAATTAGAGGAATATATTGAGTCTAAAAACGACACTTGTTACACGAATATCACCTTAGAAACTGAAAACTTAAAATTTAAATTTCCAGATTCTCCAATCTATGCTCTAGATTCTATATCTCTTAAAATAGAGCAAGGTGAAAAAATTGTAATTGATGGTGAAAACGGGTCTGGAAAAACAACTCTTATTAGATTGCTATCTGGTTTATTAAAGCAAAGTTCTGGTGCTTTTTACATCAATGACGACACATTCAAAAAAATAGACATTAAACAATATCGCTCACAAATTGGAACAATTATCCATAACGAAACACCATTTGAAGGAACCATTTTTGAAAACATAACTTTTAATGATCCCACAATAAGTTCCGAAGATTTAAAATGGGCACTTGACGGAGTGCAGCTGAGTTCGTTTATAAAACAACTTCCAAAAGGTTTAGATACACATATTTATCCTGAAGGAAGACAACTATCATCCTCTAATGCACAGAAAATATTATTAGCAAGAAGCATCATTCATAAACCAAAAATACTTTTTTATGAAGATCCAACTGATATTATGGATGAAAATGTTGCTAACGAAATCATAGATTTTCTTACTTCAGATAAAAACAAGTGGACCATTATTGTTTCATCCAAAAATCCGCATTGGAAAACAAAATCAACACGAAAAATAACAATGCAAAACGGTCTTATTCTACTTGATCAAAAAAACGATATGCCATGCTAAACATTTCTGACAATAAAACCAGACTGCAGTCTCTTGAACGATACGAAACTGTAAAAAACCTAAGCAACAGAACTCATTATAAAATTTTAAATAAGATTATAATAGGTACTTCAATTCTAGGAATAATTGCTCTTTTCCTGCCATGGACACAAAATGTTTCCGGATCAGGATCTGTAACCACTTTAAAACCTAATCAAAGACCACAATCAATTCAGAGTGTTATTTCAGGTCGAATTGAAAAATGGTACGTGCAAGAAGGTGATTTTGTAAAGAAAGGAGATACTATTTTATTTATTTCTGAAATAAAAGAGGATTACATGGATCCTAATTTGGTCGAAAATACCAAAAATCAGGTAGAAGCAAAGAAAAACTCTCTAGAATCGTATGATGAAAAAGTACAAACTCTTTCTACTCAAATTCAAGCTATTGAAAGCGAAAAAAGGTTAAAACTAGAACAAGCAAAAAACAAAGTCAGACAATCGCTTTTAAAAATAAAAAGCGACAGTATTGATCTTGTTGCCGCAAGAACACAACTGCGAATAGCAAATACACAATACAATCGTTCTGTTCAGTTAAACAAAGAAGGCTTGAAACCACTTACTGATGTTGAAGAGAAACGTTTAAAATTGCAAGATGTTGATGCAAAAATCATAACACAAGAAAACAAATTTTTATCAAGCAAAAATGAGTACATAAACGCTAAAGTTGAAGTTAACCGAATTTCGGCTGAATATGCTGAAAAAGCAGCTAAAGCAAAAAGCGATCAATTTACCACACTAAGCAACAAGTTTGACACTGAAGCTCAAGTAAGTAAACTAGAAAACCAATACACGAATTACAGCTTAAGAAATGGCATGTATTACATTAAAGCCGCGCAAGACGGCTATATCAACCGAGCTTTACAAGCAGGATTGGGCGAAACGGTAAAAGAGGGAACTCCAATTGTAACGATAATGCCATCTCATTATGATATTGCGGTTGAAACGTATGTAAATCCAATAGATTTGCCTTTAATCAAAAAAGGCGAAAAAGTCCGCGTTTGGTTTGACGGCTGGCCGACAATTGTATTTGCAGGATGGCCGGATATATCATACGGAACTTTTGGAGGAAAAGTTGTCGCGATAGAAAACTTTATCAGCACAAATGGCAAATACAGAGTTTTAATTGCTCCCGATCCCGCAGAAGCACATTGGCCTAAGCAATTGAGCATTGGTTCTGGTGCCCAAACAATTGCTTTACTAGACACGGTGCCAATTTGGTTCGAAATCTGGAGAACTTTAAATGGTTTCCCTCCTAATTATTACAAAACCGGCGAAAAAGAAACTAAAGAGAAAAAATAATGAAACGGATACTTATAGCTTTTCTATTTTTGAGCTGTACGGTTTTTGGCCAGCAGCCCATATCTAAAGAACTAACCTACGATGAGTTTCTTGGATATGTAAAAAAATACCATCCTTTGGTAAAAAATGCCAATTTAGAAATCAGCAAAGCACAAGCCAATTTAATGATGGCAAGAGGTGGTTTTGATCCAAAAATTGAAGTAGATTTTAGTCAAAAACAATTTAAAGACAAAGAATATTATTCTATTTTAAACAGCAGTTTTAAAATCCCAACTTGGTACGGAATTGAGTTAAAAGCTGGATTTGACAATAATGAAGGTGTTTATCTTAATCCTGAAAACACAACGCCTAATCAAGGTTTAACTTCGTTTGGAATCAGTGTTCCTGTTGGACAAGGACTATTTATTAATCAACGAATGGCAGATGTTCGTAAAGCAAAAATTCAGATAAAACTAAGTGAATCTGAAAGAAAACTTGAAGCTGTCAGCGTTTTATATGATGCTTCTCTTGCCTATTTCAATTGGAAAAAGAATTTTGAAGAAATGAAATTGTATGAGACTTATAACAAAAATGCCGAAATACGTTTGGAAGGAATTAAATCTTTGATCAATCAAGGTGACAAACCCGCAATTGATAGTGTTGAGGCAGGAATTATTGTAAAAAACAGAACCCTGAGTCTTGAAGATTCTAAACTAAAATTAGCTAAAGCAAAACTAGAATTATCAAATTTTATGTGGCTTGACAACAATATTCCTCTTGAAATTTCAGATGAACTTGTACCAGAAACTGCCCTCGAAAGCACATTGCAGGAAACGCTAAAAACAAACGATCTTCTGCAAAAAGATTTCAGTTTAGAAACACATCCGAAACTAAATGCGATGCAGAACAAAATAGACATCTTGAATGTAGAAAAAGATCTGAAACAAAATATGCTGCTGCCAAAAATAAACATTGGTTACGCTTATTTATCGGAACCAAATTACATCGACAATTATAAATTTGACGATTACAAAATTGGTCTGGAATTTTACTTTCCTTTATTTCTGCGAAAAGAAAGAGGAAGTTTGAAATTAGCAAAATACAAACTACAAGAAAACGAATTTGCGTTAGCATTAGAAAAAACACAATTGACTAACAAAATCAGTGCTCAAAAATTAGAAATCAATTCGCTTACAAAACAGAAAAAACTAGCCAAAGATTTAGTAGAAAACAACTTGACAATGCTAAATTCTGAAGAACGTTTATTCTCATTTGGAGAAAGCTCGTTGTTTTTGATTAACACTCGTGAGAACAATTTAATAAGTGCAAAACTTGCTTCAATAGCACTGGAAAACCGTTTTTATATCTCTAATTCTGAGCTTTTCAAAATCATGGCAAATCCTGACTGATTTTAAACCATATAAGTGATGTAAATTATTTAAGTTACTGCTTTTACACTATTTTTTAAATGAACTTATATCACTTATATGGTTAAACTATAAAATAATGATACGTCCATTCGACCGCATAAATTACAAGACCAATAAGTCCGCCAACTAAAGTCCCGTTAATTCTTATATATTGAAGATCTTTACCAATTTCTAATTCTAGTTTTTCAGAAACCTCTTTTCCATCCCAGCTTTTTACGGTTGACGAAATCAAATCGCCAATAACTTTTTTATTATTCAAAAGAACAGACAAAAGATCATTTTTAATAAAATTATTGATCTTATCAATCATATGCAAATCTTCCTTTATGCCGTTCCCAAAACTTTGAATTAATCCAGCAATACTATTTTTAATAGACGAATCTTCCCCTTTGTCTAAATCATTAGAAATCGAGAGTTTTATTTCGTCCCAAATTCCATTGATATAGTCTTGAACTTCTTTTTTTCCAACAAAACTTAAAATCATATTATTGATCTTAACTCTCATTTCTTCAGAATTTTTGACCTTCTCTAAAAAATTGTAAACGTATTCATCAATTTTAATTCGTACAGCACTCTCTGGATTTTTTGCTTCATTCAAGAAATCCTGTAATCCATTAAAAACACCTTCAGTAATACTTTTATCAGCAAGACCAAAACTCAAAAACGGAGTTGACGCTTTTACTTTTTTCCGAATCAAGTCTTTATTATTTGTCAATTCAGCACTCATAACCGTCAAAAGATTCGTCAATAACTGATCTTTTACATTTCCTTTTTGTAAAGGTTCTAAAGCCAAGGCCACCCAATCTCCAAAATTAATCCCTTCTAGTTTTGCCGCAAACTGAACCTGAATAAACCGCTTTACATCTTCATCTTTTATCGTTCTTAAAACTCCCGGAATAATATTTATGGCAACAACATTTGCAATTTTATCTGCATTTTCCTGTTGCGAAAGCCAATCTGATGCTTTTGCTGCAAAATTGAATTCCTCCAGTTTAATCTCCAGTTTTTCGCGATTTAAAAATTCTTCTGAAACAAAATTTCCTAGATTCTCTCCAATCTCATTTTTCTTCGTTGGAATAATAGCAGTATGCCAAATTGGTATTCCAAGCGGATGACGAAACAAAGCCACAACTGCAAACCAATCGGCAATTCCGCCAACCATCGCTGCCTCGCTGAACGCCTGAAGCATTGGAATTTTAAAATAAATTGCCACTACAAACAGCAAAACGGCAATACCCAAAAGCAACAAAGCATTTCTCTTCATTTTCTTTAATGCTTTTACTTTTGCAATATCCTGATCAGTCGAAATTTCCATGATTATTGACATTTTACTACTAATTTATGGCTTTTTTCTGAGATATTAAATTTAAAAGTTTGCCGCGAATTTCACGAATTTACACGAATTATAATTTAATAAAATTATTCACACAATACAATTAGCGTAAATTCGTGAAATTCGTGGCGAAAAAAATAATATAAAATTGTACTTTTGCGAACTGAAAATGGGAAAAATATGATTATCCAAAAAACTAGAGAAGAAATCGAATTAATGCGCGAAAGTGCTTTGATCGTATCAAAAACATTAGGAATGATTGCTTCTGAAATTAAAGAAGGAGTTACAACATTATATCTTGACAAATTAGCCGAAGAATTTATCCGTGATCACGGTGCAGTTCCAAGCTTTTTAGGATTATATGATTTTCCTAATTCACTTTGTATGAGTCCAAATTCTCAGGTTGTTCACGGAATTCCAAATAACACTCCTCTAAAAAGCGGTGATGTCATTTCGGTAGATTGCGGAGCATTTAAAAATGGATATCACGGAGATCATGCTTATAGTTTCGAAATTGGAGAAGTTGCCCCTGAAGTTAAAAAACTTTTGCAGGTAACTAAAGAATCTCTTTACGTTGGAATTAGAGAATTTAAAGCAGGAAATCGCGTTGAAGATGTTGGAAATGCGATTCAAAAATACACAGAAGCACATGGTTACGGAGTTGTTCGTGAACTAGTTGGACATGGTGTTGGGCAAAAAATGCACGAAGAACCAGAAATGCCAAACTACGGAAAACGCGGACGTGGAAAACTATTCGTTGAAGGAATGGTAGTTGCAATTGAACCAATGATTAACCTTGGAACCAGAAACATTAAGCAACATAAGGACGGTTGGACAATTACAACTGCAGATGGAAAAGCCAGTGCACATTTCGAACATGACGTGGCGCTAGTTGATGGTAAACCTGAATTATTATCTACTTTTCAATACATCTACAAGGCTTTAGGAATCGAAAGCAATGAAGAAGACGAATTTAGAAAAGTGCCGTTAGTACTATAATACAACCCGAATCAAACCTGTGAAAAAACTTTTCAAATTAGTTTTAAATACTATTCCAAGACCAATATTAATTCGTTTAAGTTACGTGGCACGTCCAATTTTAGCTTTATCGCTGAAAGGAAGCAAATTTACTGATCCTATTGACGGAAAAAGTTTCAAATCGTTTTTGCCTTACGGATATGGAAAACAACGTAATAATGTACTTTCACCAAGTACACTTTCGTTAGAAAGACACCGTTTACTTTGGCTGTACTTAAATGATCAAACTGATTTTTTTACAGCACCAAAAAAAGTACTTCATTTTGCTCCAGAACAAGCTTTTTATAAACTTTTCCGTAAGCAGAAAAATCTTGATTATACGACAACCGATTTGTTTTCTCCTTTGGCAGATGTAAAAGCAGATATTTGTAATTTGCCCTTCAAAGACAACGAATATGATGTGATTTTATGTAATCACGTTTTAGAACATATTCCTGACGACACAAAAGCAATGCAGGAATTATTTAGAGTTTTAAAACCTGGCGGAATGGCGATTCTTCAAATTCCGCAAGATTTATCTCGTGAAGTTACATTTGCTGATGATTCGATTACAGATCAAAAAGAACGTGCTAAAATTTTCGGTCAATACGATCATGTTCGCATTTACGGACGCGATTATTTCGACAAGTTAAGAAGCATTGGTTTTATTGTAATTGAAGAAGATTATACCAATAAAATTGCACCAGAACTGGTCGAAAAATACTGTTTAGCAAAAGGAGAAATTATCCCGCTTTGCTTCAAACCAGAGAACTAATTTTTTCTCAATACATAGTGACATAAGTTCATTTAAAAAGTTTTCAAAATAGCAATAATTTGAAAACTTTTTAATTTTATACGCCTTACCAAATCAAACCAAATCTTAAATCTTGGAACCTGCAAAATCATATCAATTTTGTTTTGACATCAGTTTTGAAAAAAACCTAAACACTCACATCCCGACCGCATATATTGTCGAGAACACTGATGAAATTAAATACTTAAATAAAAAAGCAAGCGCTGAAGTACTTGAAAGTTTTGGAATCGCATTTGAAAGCTTAGATTCCAATACAAAAAAAATATTGACTGCCTGCGAATCTTTAAAATTGGAATTCATTTTTAAAAAATTCAGCGCAAAAGTAAAATCGGCAAAAACCATTGCTGATCTGCAAAAAGATTCTAAAATTGATTTTGCCATTCGTCAGTATTTAAACTTTAATTTAAGTTCATTTTATAATCTAATTGCAAAAGAACAATTTCCGCTGTCTATAGACATTGGACCTGAAAAGGATTTTTATCGTTCCAGAGTTGATACAAATCCGCTGCATTTTGAACCGTTGATTCAGTTCGACAAACATTCTGAAGGAATCACTTATACCCTTTCTTTAAAAGAAAATGAAACTGTTTTTCTGCCGATGAACAGTAAAATTGATATTCTTTTAAATGAACCGGGCTGGCTGATTATCAATAAAAAATTAGGACAGCTGAAAGATCTAAACACTAAAAAACTACAGCCTTTTTTAACTAAAAAATCTATAGAAATACCTTCAAAACTAGTTGATAATTTTTTCAAGAATTTCATTCCTGAAATAGCTAAAAAAATCGACATAGAAGCAACAGGTTTTGAAGTTGAAAATCGTGACAAGATTATTTCCTGCACGATTCAGCCCGTTTATGATTTCTTTAAAAACTGTTATTATCTTAACCTTTATTTTGACTATAACGGTTATACATTTGATGCAGGTAAAACAAAAAAAACACATTCATTTGTAGATTTCAACGCTGCAAGCGAACCTAAAATTATCCAGTTTAAACGAAGTCCTGACGAAACTTTATATACAGAAAAACTACTTGAACTTGGTTTAATAAAAATCAAAAATGAATTATTTGGATTAAATACTGCAGTAGAAACTCCAGATCCTTATCTCAATATTCAATTCATTATTGATCATAAAGAAAAACTTGAAAATTTGGGTTTTGTAATTGAAAATCTAAAACTGGAAAGCAAAGAAATTATTACCGAAAACCATTCCGTTTTAACTTCAAAAGAAGTTGCTGGAGATTGGTTTGACATCAAAATAATCATCAAAATTGGTACGTATACAATCAATTTCAGTGAAATTATTCCCAATATAAAAAGCAAAGAAAGACTCTTTTTACTGCCTGACGGAAACTATTTCTTGATTCCGTTAGAATGGTTCAGCAAATACAGTTCACTAGCAAAATTAGCTAAAACTGAAAATGGGAATCTGCTTTTGCGCAAAAGCAATTTTGCTGCATTAGACACCATTACAGAAATCAAAAACGAAGTTATTCAAAAAGCTGAATATGTCTCTTCTGAATTATTGAAAGCAACTTTAAGACCTTATCAAATTGATGGCGTAAAATGGCTTTTAGGTCATCACAATTCTAATTTAGGCGCTTGTCTTGCGGATGATATGGGACTTGGAAAAACTTTGCAAACTCTCGCAGTTCTTGTTGCCGTTCAAGAACAATTGGGTTTTACAACAAAAACCACAAATTTTGATTTGTTTGCCAATGAAACTACGATAGAAAGAGAACCACTTAAAGCTTTAATCGTTTTACCTTCTTCACTTGTTTTTAACTGGTATAACGAATCTGCAAAATTTACTCCGCATTTTTCAAAAATGCAATATATTGGTAATGACCGAAAACAATTAGCCAGCAGATTAGCTTCAACTGATTTAATTTTTACGAGTTACAGCATTATACATCGTGATATTTCGATTTTAGAAAAATACGACTTCCGTTATTTGATTTTGGACGAAAGTCAATACATAAAAAACAAAGATTCTAAGATTTTTAAAGCTATAAATAAAATTGACACGGCCCATAAAATGGCACTGAGCGGTACTCCAATTGAAAACTCGCTTGACGATTTATGGTCGCAGATGCAATTTATAAATCCAGATATTTTAGGCAGTTATAATTTCTTTGCTGCCAATTTTAAAATTCCGATTGAAAAAAAACAAGATGAAAATATTTTGTCTGAACTAAAAAATCTTGTTCAGCCTTATATCTTAAGAAGAACTAAAGAACAGGTTTTAAAAGATTTACCTGAATTATCAGAGCAGATTTATTACTGTACTATGGATCCTGAACAGGAGAAATTATACGAAAAAGAAAAATCTAAAGCGCGTAATTTTTTACTTAAAACGGATGGTTCTAGTCCTGACAAAATCAGCATTATTAATACGTTGATGAAGCTGCGACAATTAAGTAATCACCCAAAAATGGTAGATCAAGATTCAGAAATCGATTCTGGAAAATATATCGCTGTTACAAATTATTTAGAAACTTTAGTAAAAGGAAAACAAAAAGCGATCATTTTTAGTTCATTTGTTACGAATCTAAGTTTCTACACTGATTGGTGTAAGGAAAACAAAATAGAGTATTGCGAAATTACGGGCGAAACTCCTGCTCATAAAAGAGAACAGCAGGTAAAACTATTTCAGGAAAAAGAAAATCCTTTGTTGTTTTTTATTTCACTTAAAGCCGGCGGCGTTGGATTGAATATTACCAAAGCTTCTTATGTTTTGTTTTTAGATCCGTGGTGGAATCCTTTTGCAGAAAAACAAGGAGTTGGCCGCGCGCATCGAATTGGACAGCTTAACAAAGTCAATGTTATACGATTTATTTCGAAAAATACGGTTGAGGAAAAAATAATCAAGCTGCAGGAAAACAAAAAACTGCTGTCTGATTCACTTTTAGAAGAAAGTTATATTAATGACGAAATCGAAGCTAATTTAGAGTACATTTTAAATTCTTAATACGTAAAACCAATAAAACAGTCTATTTTTCGTTACATAAAATTGTTATATTTACAATCTTACAACGTAATAAGATGCCAAAATTTTTATATACAAGCTTATTTTTTATTCTGATTTTCACTTTGGCGAAAGCCCAAAATGTTCAAAAAGAAATTGATCCGCCTTACAATATCAAAACTGTTTCGTTTGTACAAAACGGCAGTAATGTTGTTCCTATTTTTGAATTAGGATCAACATTTGAATTTCAATTTGATGATTTATTTGGAAGCGAAGCCAATTATTACTTCGAAATTACTCATTGCGATTACAATTGGATTCCGTCAGACATTCCAAAAACAGATTTTCTACGTGGTTTCGATGGTCAGCGAATAACTGATTATTCTAATTCTTTTAATACGCTTCAAATATATTCCCATTATAGACTTCCGTTTCCAAATCAGTTTACTACACAGCTGCGAATTTCTGGAAATTACATTTTAAAAATTTTAAATGAAGATAAAGAAGTTGTACTTGCGAGAAAATTTATTCTGTTTGAAAACCATTGTACGGTTGCAGCTCAAGTAAAAAGAAGCCGCAACCTCAGCAATATTGATTTTAAACAGAATCTTGATTTTGCAATTGTTTCAAATGATATTACTTTTCAAACGCCGACACAAAATGTAAAAGTTCTTTTATTGCAAAACGGAAATTTCAATACTGGAATAAAAAATGTTCCACCACAATATACAATTGGAAATCAACTTGTTTACAAATACGATGCTGAAACTCAGTTTTGGGGCGGGAATGAATTTTTATATTTCGAAAACAAAGACATTCGAGCTGCCAATAATAATGTTGGAAAAGTAGGAACCAGCAACGATGTTTATAACTCATATTTGTACACGAATCGCGCTCGAGGGAATCAGATCTATACTTTATATCAAGATGTTAACGGAAATTTTGTGGTTAAGAACATAAACGGATCAAATAACGATATTGAGGCTGATTATGCATGGGTTTACTTTTCGCTTTCGGCTCCTGCCTTTAGACTTAATAAAGATATTTATATAACAGGAATGTTTAATAATTACAGTTTATCGCCAGAATACAAAATGGATTATAATACTGAAAAGGGCATTTATGAAAAAGCTGTAATGATAAAACAAGGTTTTACTAATTTTCAATATACGGTAGCTGATAAAAAAGGAAACATCGATAATGAAAATGCTATCGACGGCAATTTTTATCAAACAGAAAACGAATATACAATTTTGGTTTACTATAAAGAAAGCATAGATCGTTATCAAAGAGTTATAGGAAAAGGAAATGCAAACTCAATAAATATCGTAAATTAAAACATTGTTAAGGTTTTAGGACAAAAGATTTTTTTTTGTAGATTTGCATATATAATATACACATATTTACTACGTTAGTATGGTTTCTCAAATTACAAGAGGCATAAAAATATCTGTTTTGACTAGTTTTGAAGGAACTTACTTCAAAAACTACAAAATTCACTTTGCTTTTAGTTACGTAGTTACAATCGAAAATCATAGTAAAGATTCTGTTCAGTTAACATCTCGTCATTGGGAAATTTTTGACTCCCTAAATGATTTAGAAGTTGTTGACGGAGAAGGTGTAATTGGCAAAAAACCAGTTCTAAAACCGGGAGAAAATCACACTTATAGTTCAGGCTGTTTATTATCGTCACCATACGGTGCTATGAAAGGTCATTTTAATATGATCAATTTTACTACAACAAAAACATTCAAGGTTATTGTTCCTACTTTTAGAATGTGCGCTCCTTTTGCTTTAAACTAAATCATAGTTTAAAGGCTGTCTTCTTTTTATCGTTATCTAAATCATAAATTTATCAAATTATTAATTTATCCTTTGTACTTTTGTGCGACGTTAGATTATTCGTAACAATCAAATCATCTAACCTGTAAATTGTCTAATTATCTAATTTTAAATAACATGCTAAAAGGATTCTTTCATGTACCAAAAGCGGTAAACGAACCCGTAAAAGGCTACGCACCTAACTCTCCAGAAAAAGCAGCTGTTCAGGCGGCTTACACTACAATGTGGAACTCTCAAATTGATGTTCCTTTATATATTGGAAGTGAAGAAATCAAAACTGGAAACACTAGAAATATTACAGCTCCTCATGATCACAAACATATCGTTGGAAAGTATCATTTAGCTGAAAAACAACATATCGAAAAAGCGATTGCAAATGCTCTTGAATCAAGAACAGCATGGGCAAATATGGCATGGGAACAACGTGCTGCTATTTTCTTAAAAGCTGCTGAATTAATCGCTGGTCCTTACAGAGCGCGTATTAATGCTGCAACTATGATTGGTCAATCTAAAAATATTCACCAAGCAGAAATTGATGCTTCTTGTGAATTAATTGACTTTTTACGTTACAACGTAGAGTTCATGACTCAAATTTATAACGATCAGCCAAAATCAGATTCTTCTGTTTGGAACCGTTTAGAATACAGACCTCTTGAAGGATTTGTTTACGCAATTACTCCTTTTAACTTTACTGCTATTGCTGCAAACCTTCCTGCAAGTGCTGCAATGATGGGTAACGTTGTGGTTTGGAAACCAAGTGACAGCCAAGTATTCTCTACAAAAATCATCCTTGAAGTTTTCAAAGAAGCTGGAGTTCCAGACGGTGTTATCAACGTAGTTTTTGGAGATGCTTTAATGATTACTGATACTGTTTTAGCAAGCCGTGATTTTGCAGGTGTTCACTTTACAGGTTCAACTCACGTATTTAAAGATATTTGGGCAAAAATTGGTGCAAACATCCATAATTACAAAACTTACCCAAGAATCGTTGGAGAAACTGGTGGTAAAGATTTTATCATTGCACACCCAAGCGCAAACGTAAAACAAGTAGTTACAGGAATTACTCGTGGAGCATTTGAATTTCAAGGGCAAAAATGTTCTGCTGCTTCAAGAGCTTATATTCCGCAAAGTTTATGGCCAGCTGTAAAAGAACAATTAATTGCTGATGTAAAATCTATGAAAATGGGTTCTCCGGAAGATTTCGGAAACTTCATTACTGCAGTTATCCACGAAGGTTCTTTTGATAAATTAGCTAGTTATATCGACCAAGCTAAAAAAGATACTGACGCTGAAATTATCGTTGGTGGTAATTACGATAAATCTGTTGGATACTTTATTGAGCCAACGGTTATTGTAACTACAAACCCAAAATATACAACAATGGAAACTGAGTTGTTTGGACCAGTTATCACAATTTATGTTTACGAAGATGCTAAATGGGAAGAAACTTTAGAATTAGTTGATACTACTTCTGAGTATGCTTTAACTGGAGCAGTTTTCAGCCAAGATCGTTATGCTATTGAAGTAGCTACTACTAAATTACAAAACGCAGCTGGTAACTTCTATATCAACGACAAACCAACTGGAGCAGTTGTAGGAATGCAGCCATTTGGTGGAGCAAGAGCTTCTGGAACTAACGATAAAGCAGGTTCTGCATTAAACTTATTGCGTTGGGCTTCTCCAAGAACGATCAAAGAAACTTTTGTAACTCCAGAAGATTACAGATACCCTTTCTTAGGATAATATTTTTTAATCCCGATAGCTATCGGGACAGGTTTCAAGTTTTGTGACCTGTTCATATAAAAAAGCCGAATCTCTTCATTGAGATTCGGCTT
>NZ_NRQV01000039.1:0-32040 GCF_004119505.1 Flavobacterium sp. YO64
ATAGGGTTATATTATTTTGATTCAAAAGTATTTTAAGCTTAGTAAATAATAAATTTTTATGTACTGAACTGTATTTTTTTTATGACGAATTGTATTTTACTGCAAAAAACAAACAAACTGACCATTCTTTTTCACTCTAAAATGACCACAAGATTCCAAGTAAAATGATTATCTAATTTTAATTTAAAAGCAGCATCTTAAAAACAATTTTAATTACATTTATCCTGTTAAAATAAAAATAACAAACGATCGTTCCTTTTAAATAAAACATACTAAACTTAAAAAAACTAAACCTTAAATGAATCATTTTCTTCGACTAACGTGTACGCTATTTGTTGTGTTATTTTCTTCCTGTCATTCTTTTGCACAACAAGAAGATAATTATTCTGCTAAAATTGACAGCTTAATTAAAGTCACAAGTCCAAGATCATTTAATGGAGTCGTTTATATACAACAAAACGGAAAAACAAAGTACGCCAAAGCTTTCGGTTATCGTAATTTCAATACAAAGGAACCTCTTGAAATTTCTGATAGATTCTCGACCATGTCAATTGCCAAACAAGTTACAGCAGTACTTGTTTTAACTGAAGTCGAAAAAGGAACAATCGATTTAAAAGCTACCGTTAGAAAATATTTACCTGATTTTAAATACAGCTGGGCAGACTCTGTTACGGTACACCAATTGCTTAATAATACATCAGGAATTAGCAGCGTAAGCTATGATAAACCTTTGAAATTTTCTCCGGGAAGTAATTTTAGTTATTCTAATCCCGGCTATTCTCTTTTGGGTGAAATTCTCGAAAAGCAAAGCAAAAAAAGCTATAATCAATTAGTAACAGCATTGTTTAAAAAATGCGGTATGAATAATAGTTCTTATCCTTCGAAAAGTGCTCAAAAAACTTTAACAAAAGGACATACTGTTAAAAGTAATGGAACATTTAGAGTAAATGAAAAAATTAATTTTGAGCCGTCTGAATATTTTGGTTCCAATTTAATTGTAACAGCACCAGATTTAGCAAAATGGAATGAAAAATTACATAATGGTAAACTGCTAAAAAGTGAAACTTATAAATTAATGACAACTTACTCTATTACAAACACACATATTCTTTTTAGCGACAAACCAATTGGTTATGGCTATGGATTACGAATAAACGATAAAGCAGCCATTAAAGAAATCGGCCATACTGGATTTCATCCTAGTGAAGGATTTACTGCCGTTAATTTGTATTATCCTGCAAGTAATACCAGCGTAATAGTAATGGAAAATCAAGCAAATGAAAACTTTGATATTGCCTACTATTTTGAACAGCAGGTACGAAGAATTGTTTTGAAATCTAACCTTTTAAAATGAAGAAGCTATTATTTTTATTCACGGTGGACCAAGCGCTGACTCTAACCTATTTGAAGGAACAACTGCCGAAACTCTAGCTAATAAAGGCTGGTCTTTTGGCAATAATTTAAATTCCTTTTAATAGAGAAACTAATCTTAAAAAACAAAGAATCGCAGCGTTTACAAAAGTATACGCTGCGATTCTTTTATTTATATCTAATTTTCTTCTGCTAAAAATGCGACTTAATCTCTGCCTTACAAATACTTTTTATTACTCATAGGGCTTTTTTTGTTATGAAGTAAATCGTCAGCGATTTGAATCATTCCGCTGTTGTTTGAACCTCCCCAAAGCTGTCTGCCAAATATATAGCTTTTGGTATATTCTTCCCAAGTCACGCAATAACTCTTTAGATCTTTATATGATTTTTGAAGATATTCTTTCAATTCTGCTTCCGAAAGATAACCCGCGTCATAACAACAACGTGCTAAAAAAGCTCCTCTTCCATAATTCCAAGCAGCATCTTTTGTTCTTTTTATTTGTGCAAAATCTTTAATTACATTTTGCTCTATTAACTCAGGAACAACATTATTTAGATTTCTGTATATTTCTAGATATCTTTTAAAAATTTCTTCTTCACGAGGTAAATTCGATTTTAAAATAGAAACATACTCTTCTTTATTCTCAAAAGCATCATATACAATATCTATATATTTGTCCTGATTTCTTTCCTGCAAATCTAAAAGTATTTCGATAGCACCATCTTTATCAAATATACTCCAGTAATCCTCCAAAATTGTTTTTAAAATACTTTTGCTGAGTCCTGTTTCATAAGAGTTAAGATAGGCTGATTGCTGCTCAGCATACATTGAACTAATTAATAAATAATCTAATTGTTGACCAACAACTACATTTTTATCGTTTAATCGTATACTTTTAAACGCATTAAAAATCTTTGAAAGAAAAACCATTTCTATTTATTTTTATCGCAGATTAGGAAACTTGCTTTGTAATACTTTTACAAAATTCTCTCCTACTACCTGGTATTTTGCTCTTGTTAAGAACTGTTTATTTACATTTAAAATATCTGCTGGATCTGGCGTATAATGTAATCTGTCATGAATTTCAAGTGACAAAGGATTACCATCTATATTAAAGGTAATGATGTGTACTTTTGGTAAATATTCTTCAGCCGATTTTGCGTATACTCCTAACTGTGATTTTAAGATTCCGCCATCTTTAAGTTTTGCTTCTTCAATTCGGAAATTATCAAAAACAATGTGCTCGTCTAATTCTCCGACAGTATCTGTACTGAAAAAGTGTAGATCATTACCGCTCAACACCCAAAAACATTCTGTTTCTATTCTTTGCAGTTTAACTCCTACTGCCGAAAGCGCAACATTTTTTAGTCCGTCGCTTACAATCTCCTGAACTTTCTCAGCTTTAGTCTGCGGCACAGATGCAGATGTATAGGCATCTATTGTTTTTCCTTTCATCCATTCTTTTAGTTGTGGAAAATCTTGTTTTAGAACCTCTTCTTTATGAAGATCATACTTTGTTCTTTCAACATCTAAGTCAATTTCTTTTTTTACCGAAGCATGTTTTTTATTCATGTATACCATAAAAATGATACCGGCAATTACTAAAACAACGGGAATTAAAAATAGTGGATTCATAATTTAATTAAATTTATTTAAAGGTTAAGTGGTTTGACATCTTTCTTTTTTTCTTTTCCGAACAAGCCGTAAAAAATTACGCATAGCAGAAGAAATAGAATTATTTTTCCACCATACTGTGTATAAAACCCAAGTTTTAACAACTCGACTTTGTTTAATTTATTTGTAGTGATTATTTTTTCAAGCTGTTCATTAGACAACTCATAATAGCGGTCAGAATCTGGTTTTACTAACACTAGCTTTGGTTCTTGCGTAATCCAAACAGGTATCCATGCTATACTATATTCTTGGTGAAGTCTGCCAAGATCTAAGTGTACATTTGATTCTTCTTTTGAAAGGTATTCATCGGTGTTTGGCAAGTCTGAGACAATCTCGATTTTATCAATTTTTCCAATTGGTATTTTTAATTTGGCTGAAGCCTTAGTGAGAGAAAATAGACAAATAATTACTAATAAGAAAAACTTTTTTATATAATTCATAATTTTCAATCGTCTCAATTTAATCAGGATTATTTTAAATTAGTCTATATTTTAATACAATACAAAAAACAAAATATGCGAGTATTGTAAAAAAAAAACTCTTGGAAAGTTCTATTCAAATATATATCATTTTTCTTACACCAAACAATAATAAAATTAAACTTTTAACCTTTTTACTAGAATAACCTTATTTTAAAGGGCTGATTGTTATTTTATTTTAAATGTTATTTTAACATTTCACAAAATATTTAGAATGTCTGTCTTGCTTAATTATCTTGAGATTTAACTAATATAATATTTGGTTTTGGAGCCGATTCCATAGCTGCTCCCATATAAAAACTAGTATGCGGCGGTTGATTATAGCCTACATTCTGCCAAGCGATGCTTAATCGATATTGCGGATCATGCATTAAAGTATATTGTCGCACATTGGTTGGAATTGTTGTGGAATAAATTCTAAGTTCTTTATTATCTTCAGATCTTAAAATCAATTCTTCACGCCAGTCGCCTAAAATATCTGCAGAAAGCGCAGGTGTCGATTTTGTACCGTTGTTTGAAACTGCTCCTTCCGCAGTAAACAATCTTCCAAAATTATATTTATCGATATAATTTGAATTTAAAAGTTCTCTCGAAGTATCTCCGTCCCAATAAATTAAGAAATTAGTTGAACTTGGCGCTTTACCAATATTATTTCCTTTCATATCATGTAGATACGGAGAACCTGACCACCAGCATTGCGCCCCTTTTCGAGTCGGATCAATATTGTCTGCAACACCTCGTCCTACATCTTCATTAAGAGAACCTGTAAACAGTACTTTTCCATCTTTAGCAGAAAATAAAGTTACACCTGGCCCTGTTGTTCCATTTTCAATTTCATGAATTCCGAAAACCTCTAAACCCGGAATATCCAAATCAAGATCAGAAACATGAATCGCATCTCCATGTCTGAAACCCGTCGTATACAAACCTTGTCCGTTGTCATCAACACACATCGATCCGTAGATTATTTCATCTTTTCCATCATTGTCGACATCAGCAACTGTAAGGTTATGATTCCCCATTCCCGAATATGGATTCTCGGCATCTTTACTGTCAAAAATCCATCTTGACGTTAATTTTTTATTTTTAAAATCCCAAGCAGCCAAAACCGTTCTGCCATAATAACCACGGCACATTACAACACTTGGATGAATTCCGTCGAGATAAGCAATGCAAGCAATAAAACGATCCATTCTATTTCCTTTGGTATCATTGCCGCCGCTTCCTCCTCTTCCACCCCAGCCAGCCAAATCACCTCGCTGTGGTATATAATCTACAGTAGTAACCAGCTTTCCTGTTCTGCCATCAAAAACCGAAAGATATTCCGGTCCTTTTAAAATCTTACCATACGTTTTAGAATCAGGATCACGGTCAACCCAGTCTTTTGAGGCGTCTCCAACTACATTTCCTTGGCTGTCAGTTGTTCCATCTGCAGTTTTACAAACCAATTCCGCTATACCATCACCATCTAAATCATACACCATAAACTGCGTATAATGTGCGCCTTCGCGAATGTTTTTTCCGAGATTAATCTGCCATAAAAATGTTCCATCTAAAGTATAAGCCTGAAATATTGGCGAATCTGTAATTCCTGTTTGAGAATTATCATGTCCTTTTCCCGTCATATGAACAATCAAATCGTATTTTCCCTTTCCATTTAAATCACCAACCGAAACATCATTTGCAGTATATCCCTCAATTTCTCTTAATTTAATAGATAAATATTGTTTGTCCGAAGCATTTGCTGGAATTGTAAAACTCCCCGAAGCTTCAGATTCTTTTCCATTTAAAACAGTTTTTACAAACCAAGTATTTTCTTCTTTAGAATTCCCTTTTATATCAACAAAATTGGCAGCGCCTGTAATTGGTTTATTATTTAATAGAACAGCTTTTTTAACACCACTTTTTCGATAGAGATTAAAAGCCAAATCATCAGAATCTGTTCCTAAAACCCTCCAGCTCACAAAAAAATGTCCTTTATCTTTTATCGCGATAATACCACGATCTAAGTTTTCCATTTGTCTTTGCGAAAAAATAGAAACCGATAAAAGCAATACTATTAGAAGAATTATTTTTTTCATGATTGTTATTTGAATTATAATAGATCCCGGACTTTCCTTTTTTATTTTTTACGCCATCTTTATGACATTTCAACGAAAGAGACTAGAGCGATAGCGAACAGACGAAGTAAATCTTCGCAAGAAACTCTATAAAGATTGGGTTTTCGTTGTGGAGCTGCTTGTGGAGATTTCTCCTTACGTCGAAATGACAAACTGAGCTCGAAAATAAAAACTTGGTGCCTTAGCATCTTAGAACCTTAGAACCTCAAAAATCAAAACATTTTTTTAAATCCTTCGCTCTTAACCTTCCAAGTTCCATCTTTTGGGAATCCAGGATTTTCTCCTTCAGATCCGTCCCAGCCTGCGCACATCATGGCTACAGCTGTTAGAATTCCGCCATTACCCGGAAGATAAAGCGTTAATCGTTCCGCCTGATAATTATGTCCGTTTTTTAAATACGTATTCGTTGTTACTTTCATAAAAAGAGCATCAACTGCTTTATCGGGCATATTTAAACGTGCTGCCGACATCGCTGTCATCGGGAAATCCCAACCCCAGGTTTTATCCCAAGACCAAGTTTTCCAAACCAGATCAAAAGTGTTTTTCATGATTTTCTTATCTAAAAGAGACGTTTCAGGAAGCATTCCAAATGTTCCCAAAACCGATGGATGATCTGTTTTAAATTCTGGATTGGTATAGGAATCTGTTGCACTCTCTGTTGCCAGATACACATTGTCTGCAACTGGAAGTTTTGACAATTTAGCCAAAACCGTTTCCCATTTTTCGGGCACTTTTTGATTTAGCTTTTTCTTCCATTCAATTGCTGTTTTCAAAGCCCAGTTCCAATATGCCAATTCATACGTTGGATTAAAAGTTTCCATTGCTTTAAAACGTTCTTGAGCTGGAATCACACCTGGACCTAAAACATAACGATCCGTTTTTGAATCGTAATTAGCAAACGAAGCCATAAAATCGGCCGTTGCAAAAACACGCTCACTGTATAAATTTAAAGTTGAAGTTGTTGGTTTTGCTCTGTAAATCAATTCGGCATAAGTAATAAAATGGGGCTGCTGCCAAATTAAAAATGAACCTACAGACGATGGACTTTCGTTGCCGTCCGCATCAACCATTTTCTGCCATCTTGCTCCTTCAAAACCTTGTCTTTTGGCAATGTTTTTTGCTTTATCAAAAACCTTTTGATACCACGGAAGACTCTTTTCTAACAATTCTGGTCTGTTCCAAAGTGCAAAATGAACACCGTGCCACCAGTGCATTTCTAAATGCGGTTTTCCATACCAGCTGTTATAAGTCAAACCCGTTTCCTGAGGTGGTACTTTTCCAGTACATTGCAATTTAGTAAGATATTGTGATAAAATAATTCTTCGTTCAAGTTCATTAGCGCGAGAATCTGTACTGCCTGAAAAATCAACTGCAGCACCACTGTTCCAGAATTTCTCCCAGCCTTTTATACTGCTGTTTTGAATGTCTGGGAAAGAGGAATTTTTAATCGATTTTTTTTCTGCTAAAGCAAAAAGACAACTTAATTCTAATGTATTAGTATTCGAAGCTTCAACAACAAAATAATGATCTGAAGTTTGTTTTATCTGAGCATTTCCTTTCCAATTTAAATTTACATTGTAAGAAATGCTGTCCATTATATGAGTAACAACGGCTTCTGTTTTTGATTTTGCTGTAAGTGTGCTTTTATAATCCTGTTTTCCTTCCCATTTTGTTCCCATATCTGCCCAATCGCCTGTTGGAAATGGAATTCGCAAACTTATCTTTAAACGTTTTTGCTGCAATAAATCGGATTTTACTTTTACGCCAATTTCATCTTTTTCCTGATGTGAAGCTGTTAAAACCGTTACCGGAGTTCCTTCAATTTCAAAATAGCTTTCAATTTCTCCCGTCCAAACATTTAGTTTTTGCGAAATCACTTTTACGTCCGAAGGTTTTGCTAGGCTTCCGTCTTTCTTCGTAATTTCAAAACCTAAATTTCCAAGCTGCAATAAATGCGGATTCTGTCTGAACCAGTTTACAGCTTCAACTTTTCGTTTTGGTTCTTTAATCTGAACCGTGTACGAAATGTCTCTTCCGTATTGTTTATAATCTCTTAAAGTCTCTGAGAACTTATAATTATTAGTGTTTTTATAACTATCCCAACCCCACTCCGATTGCGTTCCAAGCGGAATTCCATTTTGATATTCTTTCGGAAAAGTCTGCAGTCCTGTTGCGTCAACCGTAAAAGCAAAAGCACCGTTACCAACCGTTAAAGATGCAAGAGTATCAATAGCCGAAATTTTGACATTATGTCTTGTTACCAAAGCCTTTCGGTCGATTTTCTGTGCAAAAAGCGAAACCGAAAATAAGAATACGGTTATGAATTTATAGTTTTTCATGTGGTTATTTTGTTTTGATATTTTTTTTGAAGTTTAGGGTTTCTCGAAATGTTTTTTAACCGCAAAGCACGCAAGTTTTTCACTCAACAATAGTTTATAAATCGCAAAGTTCGCAAAGCTTTATCTGCACAAAGCTTTGCGAACTTTGTGTTTTTTTTTAAGTCACAATCATATAAAACTTTGCGTGCTTTGCGGTTAAATCTTAATCTTTCATTCAATTTTTAAATTATCTAATTAATGTCAAACTCATCAAACCAATCACAACATCATTTGCAATAGTTTTCAAAGTCAGGTTTTTTAAAGTTTTATTTTTATCTAAAGGCAATTCTAAAATCGTTCCTGCACCGCCCTCAACTCCGTAACTGCTAAATCCTTTTATGGTTTTAAAATCTTTAAAATCTCTTGAAATTTCTCCTGTCTTAAAATAAACTCTTGGCGGTCTTGGAGCATCGGTTGTAAAGGCAAGTCCATCTATAAAATAATCTTGTTCGATTGGCCACCAGTTTTCTGGATTTTTTAAAGGTAAAATTTCAGAAGTTCCATCAGTATACTCTATTTTGATTTCTCCGTTTACGATTCTGCTCTGCATTGGATTTGTAGTTCCTGCAAGCATAAAATAAGCATGTGAAGCTTTTCCGCTTAACGGAATATTGATACTTTCCGGGAAATTATCCCACATTGAAGTAAAGATTATATTTTTCTGATTTTCATCAGAAGGTGTTTGAAAAGGAACTCCGTTTGGAGTTGTAATTTTTCCTGTCTGCTTTGCTTTTTCACGTAAACCTTTATCATCAATTTGAACAGAAACATTTGGATAACACCAATTTCCAATTCCTTGTTTTGGCAATTGTAAGGTTACCGTTTTAGGTCTTGGCGACAAATATTCATAATTGAATATATCTGTGACTTTGGCATTAAAAAAAGAGGATAATGATATCATTTCTGCTCCCTGTGATTTGTCCAGCGGAATATCCCAATTAAAGTTTTTCTGATTTGATTCTTTAGGTTTTATGTTTAACTCAACAGGATACCACCATGATAATTCACCCTGTTTCATCTGAATAAAGAATGTTTTATTTCCCTCACCATTTACAATTGACTGAAGTGTTCTTTCTTTTTTATCAACTTGACTTAAAACGCCTTGCGGATCATAAATTGAAACCATTTCTCCTTTTGCAATACTAATATTTAAAGCATCACCCGAATTGTACGAAGGCTTAGTATAGATTTTTCTAAAAGTTCCGCTTTTCCAATTGATGACTACATCATAAACTTTATTATAAGGAACTTCAATGCTGATTTTTGGCGTTCCGATGCTCTCTGGTATACCTTTCCAAGAGACATTTTTTCCATTCACAGTAATACTTTCAATTCCGTCAAAAGGAGCATTTAATAGTAATTTCAAACCCATTTTTGCAGCAAAATGGTTTTCGATATGATAACTGTCTTTCTTATCTTTTCGACTAAAATCAATCAAAATATCTGGAATTTCTAGAGATGCCTTTTCCCATTTCTCAGGAAAACCCGGTTTTATGGTTAAAACTTCATTTACAGCATCCGGCTGAATCCCGAAAAGTCCTTCGACTAACGTTCGAGAAGCCATTCCAATTGGATCGGCAAAATCACGGTATAATTCGCCTCGCATAGCATCTTGATACATAAGTTGTTCAAAACCGCCTGGAGAAGCGCCCAAATACATACTTTCGATCAAAGCACTTTCCCACATTGTGTACGCTTGTTCAGATTGTCCGCCTTGCCAGAATGCCAGCGAAGTATGAAATTGTTCTGCCAAAGCAACATTATTAGTTGACCATGTATAAGGCTGCCAATTTGTAGTGCTTATAACATATAAATCCTTTTTATCCAATCCGTCTGCTGCAATTGGAATATGTGGAATTTGATTATTGACATAATCCAGCATTTGATAGCTCTCAAAAGGATTTGATAATTCTGAATCTATGGTGTGATAAATACTCCAGACTCCAGGTGAATCGTGTAATATCCTATTTCCTAAAGCATCTTTATATTCGGCAAAAATTCCCTTTTTCGGAATCCAAAGCTGATTGTTTGTCGCTTTTAGAATTTTATCTGCTTCTTTTTCAAAAGGAATGGCATCTATATTTAATTTTTTAGCCAATTCAGCCGCCATTTTATTCGCATAATAATTATATGCCGAAGAATGAATTACGCCTCCTCCGCTGTATTGCAAAGCATCACTTGCCCAAATTGAAGCATAAGCATCATAAAGTCCGTCATTATCTGGATCAAAATTTCGTTTTTCCCATTTTAAATGTCGTTCAATTGTCGGCCACATTTCTTTTAAGAAAGCCATATCTCCTGTCCATTTAAAATGACGAAACATCTGATCGAAGAAAACCAGATTCATATCATAATGATGCGCTACGTTATTCTTATTCGGACTTCGGCTGATATAACCGCTGCTGAACATTGAAGTTCCTATTTCTTCTTTCTGACGTGCCAGATTTTTTTCTTCATCAAACACAACCGGACCGCTTTCAGGCGATGTTACCTGCGAATTGCTGTAACTTGTAAAATGCGTTTTTGCTCTATCATGCCATCCTAAAGGATCTGCTGTGTAAGCTCCGCGCCAAGCATTTAAATACATTCTCCAGGCAATGGCACCATGAAGATAAGCTGGACTTTCCCAAATTCCGTCAGAAGCAATAGCAAGTGCTGAACCTAATGTATTAATATAATTATCAGGTGTTTTTACTTTAATTCGATTGGCTAAAAGATGTGTTGCTGTAACCGATTTTTCATAAAGTTCGGCAATCGTTTTCTGTGTATAATTTACTTTTGAAACTTCGGGAACAAAAAGCCAATAGCTTCCTTTATCGGAAATAGAACTTACTTTCCCGCTTATTAACGGCAGCGCTTCAGACTTAGAATTAAAAAGCTCTAAGGGTTTATTCTGAACATTGGAATCTGCTAAACGAACATCAGAATTTGGAAAAAAGCCGGTAACACTTTTATTATTTCCTGTTTTCTGTTTGTTGCTTTCAGAACCATAATCCAAAAGGAAAGATTCCTTTTTCAGCGTATATTTATTATTGAGGCAGTAATTGGGCTGTAAATAAAAAACCGATTCAGGATCTGCGCCAATATCACCGTCACGACTAAACTTTTTTCCAGTCGCACCGCCATAAGCCCAAATTAAACTAGTCTTTTTAGACCATTTTTCGCTATATAATTTTACAATAAAACCTTCACTTTCTTTTAAAGCAACAACATCAATAAACAATTTTCCTCCTTCTAAGATTGGATCTTCGATTGTGTATTGCATCGTTCCTAAAACATAACGTGTATCAATTTTCGCCGCCTCGGTAATCCATTTGCTTTCTTTTCCGTTTGTTAACCCTAATTTGAAATTGCCGCCCATTCCAGGCATATACATAGCAAATTCTGGTAAATCTCCAGTTTCAACTCTAAATCCGGTGTTGGAACCATAAAGTGCACGATTAAATTTTCGGGTTCCATTTTTCAAAACAAAACTATTTCCTTCGGGTACGTAATGTAGTTTACGAATGGGCGCTTTTTCCTGACCAAAAACAATCATAGTTGAAGTCAGAAATAAGCCCGCTAAAGTGCAAATAGTACGTTTTTTAATTCCCATAAAACTCAAATAATTGATAATTCTTAAAATTTGAATAATAAAATTTATGCTCATTTATTTTATTAATTCAATAATTGAGATGCAATTTCTTTGTTTTTTAGCGGGATACTATCCTGCACCTACCTGATTTTATAAATTTAAAAAATATATTAATTTTTAGAATTATCCAATATTTTTTAACATCATAGTACAGGATACAATATAAAAAAGGAACAAGTAGATTTGAAAGTACAATTGCTGATTCTTGATTAAGTGAAAAGAAATAGAAATTGTAAAATGACATTTTAAACGGATTAAACTATACTTAATTTTAAAGTTCGACAAAATATTATGTTTTCAAATTATACGATCAAAATTCTATTTTTTATCTCGATTCACCTTTTTATTAGTCAAAATTCTAAAGCACAAAAAACAGATTTAATTTACCTTTCGGGGAAAGATTTTGAACATCCTGTGCAATGGGATTTTTATTGTACTGATGGAAACAACAGCAAAGTCTGGTCTAAAATAAATGTACCTTCTCAATGGGAACTGGAAGGTTTTGGTGAATATACGTATGGACGTTGGTACAAGGAATTGAACCAAAAAGAGCCTAGTAAGGAAGAAGGTCTCTATAAATATGAATTTGAAATACCGTTAGATTATAGGAATAAAAATGTTCTAATCGCTTTTGGCGGTGCAATGACAGATACTGAAGTAAAAATCAACGGAAAAATTGCGGGTGCAATACATCAGGGAGGTTTTTATGAGTTTAAATATGATATTTCTTCTTTATTAAAGTTTGGTTCTAAAAACATACTGGAGGTTCATGTTTGGAAACATTCGGCTAATAAATCTGTAAACAACGCTGAACGAAGAGCGGATTGGTGGCTTTTTGGCGGTATTTATCGTCCAGTCTGGCTGGAAGTTTCTCCTAAAACCCATATTCAGAATATTGCTGTAAATCCGAAAATGGATGGTTCAATTACTGTTGATTTAAATTTACAAGATATTCCAAAAAACACACTTTTAGAAGTTTCTCTTTCTGGCAAAAATGGAGAAAACTTACCTGCTTTTACTTTTCCGCTTAAAGCGAAAACCACAAAAGAAACCATCACTGCAAAATGGGAAAATATTAAACCATGGAATCCTGAAACGCCAAATTTATACAATCTAAAACTGGTTTTAAAACAGAACGGAACTGTGGTTCATGAATACGATAAAAAGATTGGTTTTAGAACTTTAGAGTTTAAAAAGAAAGACGGCATTTATGTAAACGGCACCAAAATTATCATGAAAGGTATTAATCGCCATTCATTTTGGCCTGAAGGCGGACGAAGCACAAGTAAACGTATCAGCGAACTAGACGTTAAACTAATTAAAGATATGAATATGAATGCCGTTCGCGGTCACTACCCGCCTGACGATCATTTTCTGCAAGTCTGCGATTCGCTTGGACTTTTTGTTTTAAATGAGTTGGCAGGCTGGCAAAATTCGTATGATACTGAAACGGGAACTAAATTGGTTAAAGAAATGGTGACACGCGATGTAAATCATCCATCAGTTATAATTTGGGATAACGGAAATGAGGGCGGATGGAATTACGATGTTGATAAAGTGTTTACCGAAAATGATCCGCAAAAAAGAATTGTCATTCATCCGTGGGCCGATTTTGATGGTTGGGATACGCACCATTACCCAACTTATTTAACAGGAATGCATCGCTTTAATTCTGGTGAAAATGTATTTTTTCCAACTGAATTTATGCATGGAACTTACGATAACGGACATGGCGCGGCATTAGAAGATTTTTGGAATCGATACAAAGAAAGTCCGCTTTTTGCTGGAAGTTTTATGTGGGCAATGCTTGATGAAGCAGTAAAACGCTCGGATTGGAAAGGCGAACAAAAGTTTGATTCAAAAGGTTCTTTGGCAGCTGATGGAATTCTAGGACCTCATCGTGAAAAGGAAGGAAGTTATTTTTCGGTTAAAGAAATTTGGGCACCGATTCAATTTCAATCCAAACAAATTACGGATGCTTTTGATGGTGCTTTTTTAATAACCAATGATTATCTGTTCAGTAATTTGAATTCCTGCAAAATGGAATTTAAAGTTCTAAAGTCCGAAAACGATGTTTTGTATACGAATAAAACAGCTCAGGAAATAAGTTCGGGGAAAATTGAAATTCCGAGTATTGAACCAGGAGAAACACGAAAGATAAAGTTTGATGTACCACAAAATTTCTATGAAGGTGATATTTTATCGATTACGGCTTTTGACCAATTTGAAAAGGAAATTTATAGCTGGACATGGACAATTCACAAAGCTGCATTTTATGCTTCTAAATTTCTAGCGGTTCAAAATACAAAAGCAAAAGCTTCAGTTGCCAAAAGCGATTCTGAAATTACTTTAAAAGGAAATAACGTTACGGTAGTTATAAATACTTCGACAGGAGAACTTCAAAAAATCAGCAATAAAACTGTTGTGATTCCGCTTACGAATGGTCCGCGCCCAATTGGAATGAAAGCGAAGTTAAAAGATATTCAGATTTCGCAAGAAGGTGAAAAAGCAGTCTGCATTGTGAATTATTCGGGCGGATTATCTTCAATAAAATGGATTATGGAAGCTGATGGAAGATTAAAAATGGAATTACTGGCTTTAAAAAATGCTTCTGGCGGAGAGGGTTTTGACGGTGCTTTTTTTGAAGATAAAATCAATGCTTTTGGTATTACATTTAGTTTTCCTGAAAAGGAAGTTACTGGAATTAAATGGTTTGGACGAGGTCCGTATCGGGTTTGGAAAAACAGAATTAAAGGCACAACATTTGGTTTTTGGGAGAAGGAGTACAATAATACGATTACTGGAGAAAGCTTTGAAAACCTGATTTATCCAGAATTTAAAGGATATCACGCTAATGTATTGGGCGCCAATTTAAAAGCAGGAATCTCATCGTTTAAAGTTTTCAGCGAATCTGATAATTTGTTTCTGAGATTATTTACTCCTGATCTGCCTAAAAATGGTTTTCCAGGAAGTTACCCGCAGCCTGATTTTCCCGAAGGTGATATCTCGTTTATGTATGAAATTCCAGCGATGAGAGATTTTAAACCTTTAGAACAACAAGGCCCGCAAAGCCAGCCGACAAACATCCGAATTAAAAAAGGCGATGATGGGATACGGATGGATTTGTGGTTTGATTTTAGATTTTAGATTTTCCTATAAAGGCTTCGACTTCGCTCAGCCTGACAAATAAAAACAGCTGTCACCCTGAGCGAAGTCGAAGGCTCGTTTACTACTTATAACTTATAATTCATAATTGAAAAAAAATATGAAATCATTTAAAATACTTTTCTTTTTATTTCTGGCTGTATTATTCATCAATTTTACACCAAAACAAGACCATAAACCTACTCTTTTTACGGTGGGAGATTCTACTGTAAAAAACGGAAAAGGCAACGGCGCAGGCGGACTTTGGGGCTGGGGAGATTTTATTGGACAGTTTTTGGATACTACTAAAATTAAGATCGAGAATCATGCTCTAGGCGGAACAAGCAGTCGCACTTTTCAAGATAAAGGTTTATGGAATGTAGTTTTAAACAAACTTAAAAAAGGCGATTATGTACTTATTCAATTTGGACATAATGATGACGGACCTTTAAACGACAGTCTGCGTGCTCGAGGAACTATCAAAGGTATTGGTAGTGAAACTCAGGAAATTGATAATATTCTCACTAAAAAGCACGAAACGGTAAACAGTTATGGCTGGTATATTCAGAAAATAATTCGTGAGGCTAAATCAAAAGGTGCTATTCCGATTGTTTGTTCACCAATTCCGAGAAATGACTGGAAAGACGGAAAAGTACCTCGAAATGATACTTCATATGGTTTATGGGCAAAACAAATTGCGGAAAAGGAAAAGGTTACATTCATTAATTTGAATGAAAAAATGGCTCTTGAAATGGAAAAACTAGGCGAACAAAAAGTAACGGGGACTTATTTTTATAAAAGAGATCATACGCATACCTCCGCAAAAGGGGCTGTTTTATCAGCTTCGGTAATTATTGATGAAGTAAAACACAGTAAAAACTCCTTAAAAAATTATGTTCTCGAAAACCCGAAAATTGTTCTTCCTGTAAAAAACAAAGTCTTTTTAATAGGCGATTCTACTATGGCTGATAATGGAAATCCAGATGCTGTTGGCTGGGGTGTTGCTTTTCCAAAATATTGTGATACAACTCGCATTGCCGTTATCAATAAAGCAAAAGGCGGCAGAAGCAGCAGAACTTTTGTCTCTGAAGGTCTTTGGGATGATGTGAAAAATCAGTTACAACCAGGTAATTTAGTTTTAATTCAATTTGGTCATAATGACGCAGGTGCGGTTGATAAGGAAAAATTCAGAGGTTCTTTAAAAGGAATCGGCGATGAAACTCAGGAAGTAACTCGTCCTGACGGATCAAAGGAACTAGTACATACTTTTGGCTGGTATATGACAAAGTTTATTCGAGAAGCCAAAGAAAAAGGCGCAATTCCGATTGTTTTGAGTCTAACGCCAAGAAATGAATGGCCAAACGATAAGGTAGAACGCAGAACAGAAACGTATATAAAATGGTCTAAAGAAATTGCAGAAAAAGAAAATGTTCTTTATATAGATTTGAGTGAAGCGGTAGCTAAAAAATATGAAACTCTAGGAAAAGAAAAAGTAAAAAGCTTTTTTCCAAAAGATCATACACATACAGGTGCAGAAGGCGCTGATTTAAATGCATTAACTGCGGCAGAATGTATAAAGAAAAGTTATGAATTGTGAGTTGTGAACAAGCCTTCGACTTCGCTCAGGCTGACAGCTGTTTTTCATTTATCAAGCTGAGCGGAGTCGAAGCCAACTTGAAACTTGAAACAAAAAAAAACCTCGTCAATTGACGAGGTTTTAGTTGTATTATTTTTTTGATTCTTCGATAGAAACTTTTCTGAACTCTTTCAAAAGTTTTTCGATTTCTAAAGTAGCTTTACGTGCTCTTGGTCCTGCAGCTTTGATACCTTTTTCAGTTAAAGATTCAGCTTCTGCTTTGAATGCGTCAATTTCGGCGTTGATTTTTACTAATAGATCTTTCATGCTTGTACTTATTAAATTAAGGCGCAAAAATAGAGGTTTGATTGATAGTTACAATAAATTTGCTGTTAAAATTATGATTGTTTTTTGTGCTTTAAATTAGCGTTAAAATCACATTTTACTTTTGTCAAAACTCACTCATTACAACAAACTATTAATCAGGTATTTACTAACAAATAAAAAAGACAATGCTCTTACAAGTGCTTCGAGATACTAGTTTAAAAAAACATCCAAACTTTAAAAAAAAGCTAAAATTCGTTCTGTTTTAGTTAAAAAAGGACAATCACTTATTGAGGATATGAGTAAAAATTACTCTATTAACTGCTTATTCACATAGACATTCTTAAAACTTACCCCTTTTATTAAGCTTTTATCAATACTTGTTTTCGCTGCTTGAATGTTCAAATTCTCGAATGTAAAATTGGATAAACGAACGTTTGGATCATTTTCTACACCATAAAAGATTTCGCATTTTAGATCAATATTTTTCAAGGTTACATTGTCTCCGTACGACAATGGAACATCTGGACGGCCTTTTAAATCAAAAAATTGTTTCCAGGCAAATATCGCCAGTCCAGTTTTGGCTTCGCCTTTTATATCTTCCACTCTAATGTATTCATATCGCTGTGGCGTATCTGGTCTCATTTTAAGCCATAACATTCGCGAAGCTCCATCTATTTTACAATTCCTCATAATGACATTTCGATTATGAATCGATTCACTTCCATTTGTTAATGCGGAATGACAAAATCCGAAATTGGTGTTTTCAATAATTATATTAGAATTTGGACCGTTGTTTTTATCTTGATCTGCATAAGGGCCTTTTCCGCCTTTTAAAGCTATTGCATCATCGTTTACTGACATATAACAGCCTCGTATTAATACATTACTGCAAATATCAATATCGATGGCGTCTGTGCTTGGTGCTTTAATTTCGATATGAGGTGAAAAAATATACAAATCAAGCAATTTTACATTATTGCATTTATAAAAATGATTGGTCCAAAAACCTGAGTTAATCAATTTTACATCCTGAAGTTGTACATTGTTTGAGTTCCACACAAAAACAAGTCTTGGTCTCGAAACTTCTAGATTAGTACACTTTGGGTTTATTTTTCGTCTTTCCCAAAAGGCTTCCCAATACTTTTTACCATTTCCATTTATAGTTCCTTTTCCTGAAATCGAGAAATTGTCAACACCATAAGCATTTACCAAAGCTGGAAAATAATCCAGGTTTTGTCCTTCCATTCTTGAAGGCATTATTGGATAATCAGCAATATTATCTGAGCCTTTTAAAACTCCGCCTTCTGAAACGTATAATGCTGTTTTTGGTTTAAAAAATAAAGCACCGCTTAAATAAACTCCTTTTGGAATAACAATTACTCCTCCTCCATTTGCAGCAGCTTTATCAATAACTTTCTGTATTGCAGCGGTCTGAATTTTGGTACTGTCTTTCCCAACATTAAAATCTGAAATAATGTATTGTTTACCTAAACTCTTTAATTGAATTTTAGAATAATCTTTAAACCAATTCGAAATTGGACTTCCATCTGGGAATGTGTCATTAGTATAATTTTGCGAGAATGTGACTTGAGAAAAGCCAATAACGCAAAAGAGGATTCTTAAAATAGTTTTCATTTGGTTAGTTGTTAGTTTTGTAGTTATATATCCCTGTTATTTTACCTCAACTTTAATTTTAGCCGATAACTGTTTTGCCAAAGTTGTCACATAAGAGGTAAAATATGCTGAATCTTTAAAGTTTTTATCGGCACTGAGTTCCCAGCCGGCGATTGGGTAATAACTTACTTCTTGATTATTTTTTACGGAAACTTTTATTAGATATGAATCTGTTAACTGTCCTGTTTTTGGCGCTTCTAAATATCCTTTATAAACATTTTTAGGAATTATTACAGCGGTTCCTAAAATCCATTGACGTTCGTAGGTTAATTTATCATGCTGAATAAAACATACAAAATCTCCTGCCTCAAGTACTTGCAAAGGGTTTTGATTGTTCAAATTAGAAAGCGTAATTAGCAATGTGTCGTTTCCTTTTAAACCATTTACCGAAACTGTATTTTTATAACCATACATTCCCGGCCAGATTGAAGCTGTTTCTTCTGCTTGATATTTATTCCCTGATGCTTCCCAGTTTTGATATTTATAGTTTAGAACTGAATTTACAGGACCTTCACTGACAATTTTAAATGTTGTTTTTTCAATATTGTTTAGGGTATCATTGGCTAAAATCCCTAATCTGTTTACTTTATTATCATTGGTCAACAGAGCGAAACCTCCTAATCCTGCTGAACTTCCGACAGGAAAAATATCTCTTCCCCAATCGTGCATTACGTGGTAATTGTCTTCAACTGCACCTTTGCTGTTTATACCAACATCTTCCGGTGTAATTCCCGGCGTTTTTTTTCCGAAAACATCTTTGCAGTTTCTTCCATCTAAATAATGTCTAAAACCTACTTTATCATTTTCCCAAGTCGGGCCATCGGTTTGGTATTTTTGATAACCAAGTTTTTTATGTACTTGATTGGCTAGTAAAACTTCTTGTGTATCTGGATGAACAGGCAGGTTTTTACCTTCTCTTTTTCCAAATCTGGCACTTGTTCTAATCGTGAACTTTGGATCTTTATTTGACCAGCTTAAAGCGGCTTTCTTTTCTTGGTTTCCTGCAAAATCAGTTACCAAAAACAATTCGTCCCATTTTCCGTCACCATCTAAATCATTTACCTGCGCCGGAATTGTATCATTTTTGTAAATTATAATAGGATACATTCCAGATTCTTTATTTAGGGTAAGTTGGTTTCTTTTGATAGAAATGGCTTTTTGAGTCAGCTCTAAATTGGAAGTATTTTTTAAAACAATTGTATTTCCAGCTGTTTTTTTCTGTGCATTACTGCTTGCAAAAACGAAGATCGATAGTGCAATTGGTGCGTAAAGTTTTATTGTATTTTTCATTCTTATTATAACTTTTTAATTTAAAACAATTTACTCATTTAATCTAAATGGAAGACCTCTTTTAAGGGATATGCTTTAGGTGAATTGTCTGGATTTGTTTCCATAATATCAGCCATATAATTCCACCATTTTTTCATAAGAGGATGGCTGGAAAGCTTTGAACGATCAAAATCTAAACTTAATTTTTGAACGCCAAAAAGTATTCCGCTTTTTTCATCTAAAAAAATAGAATAATCCTGAATACCGTTTTCAGATAATAAGGCTGTCAATTCTGTCCAAATAGCATCGTGTCTTATTTTGTATTCGGTTTCAAAACCTTTTTTTAGTTTCATTGTAAAGGCATTTCTAACAATTTGATTTTCCATTTTTTCTCTGTTAAACTGTTTGATTTAAAATTTCATCTAAACGATTTTAAAAATAAACGCTGATGAAGTTTCATATTTTCCACCTTGCGATGCCGTAAATAAATAAGTTGCTTTTCCGTTTTGAAATAATAATTGAGGACGTTCTGCGCGTCCGTATCGATTTAAATGTTTCGGAGCTTCTGATTCTTTTACATATTTACTTAAAGGCTGATATGAAATTTGCGGATCACTCCAATGAATCCCATCTTTGGAGTCCATATAAAGTCCGTAATCCATTCCAAAAACCCCCATGTCTCTCGCCAGCATTTTGAACTTTTTATTTTCATACCATACAAAAGCATCTTCACATTGCTTGTTATCTCCTAATTTTGAAAAATCAATCAATGGATTGTTTTTGTATTTTATATAAGGGCCTGTCAAAGATTTAGAAATTGCCAATCCGTATTTTCTGTTTCCTTTAATAGGGAATTTTGGATGAACATAATTCTCTGTATCTAATGATTTATAATAAAGCCAATACTCGCCGTTTGGATGTTTTAAAAAAGATGGATTTGTGGTTAGTAAGTCATCCCAAGCGCCTTGTTCTCCAGGCTGCAACAATGGTTTATCTAGTCGTTCCCAAGGACCGTAAAGCGAATCTGAAGTTGCTAAACCAATTCGTTTTGTATCCATTTTTCCGTTCGAATTTCCCATGAAAAAAAGCGCATATTTTCCGTCTACAAAATGAATACTTGGATTATGGCAGGTTGTCGCATCCCAGAAACCTTCGCCTCTTGGCGCTAGAATAGTGCTGACATATTCGTAAGGCCCTTCTGGTTTATCGGCAACTGCATGTGCAATTTCAGAACCGTTTATCCAGCCGCTCATGCTTTTTGATTTTTTCCAACGAGAAAAGAAAACATGAATCTTGCCATCTGGCCCTTCAATTGGACTGTTGCACCAAACATAATAATCTTCAAATTCTAAGGCACGTCCAACTGGTCGAAGTCTTTTCTCAAAATCTGAGAGTTTTGGATCGTCGAAAAAAGCACTGGCTTCTGCCGAAAACGGAAGACACATCGCAATGGCAGCAAGAGAATTTCCAATTATAAATTGTCTTCTATTCATTTGGCTTTTATTCAGATTTATATTTATGTCTTAAATATTCTCACGCAGATTGAGCAGATTTATTAAGTTCTATAAACTATGTTTCTATGTGTTCAAAAAACGTTTTTATTTCTTTTCAGCTATTATCCATTCATCTGTTCTAAAAGGAGAAGCGGGTAAGTTTTCATTGTTGAACAAATTAGGTTCTGGAACGGCTTTCCAAGCAAATCGAACGGCTGCGGGTTCTTTTACTTTAGGCGAAGTGACTATTATTGTTTTTCCTTCAATTTTTGCTTCGGCAGGATAAAAAACTTGGTCATTTCCTGCAATTTCAAATTCTTTCAAAGTATCATCCGTTTTCTTTAATCCAGAATCGGCATAATCAAAAAACAATTGTACTTTTTGTTTCTTGATTTTCATATGATTAAAAATAGGCCCTGAATACACCAGTTTATTCTCTCCATACGTTTTAGCTCTTGCGATAAGGGCTAATCTATAACCAACTGTCTGTTTGTCTATTGGATGAATATTTTGTGCATCTCCAACATCTGTTGTAACTACCATTCCGCTGTTTGGTATTGTTTTTAAAGACATTAATTGGGCTTCTCTTATTTCGGCATTTTGTCCTTTATGCGGTGTTATCTGCACATAATAAAATGGGAATTCTCCCTGTTTCCATTCATCTCTCCAGCTTTTTACCATGGTTGGAAATAAGCTTCGATACAAATAGGCTTTTCCTGAATTACTCTCGCCTTGATACCAAATTGCTCCTTTTATCGTGTAGTTTACTAAAGGATGAAGCATAGCGTTGTACAAAACATACGAAGTTTTATTGGGTTCTTTTTTAGGCTTTTTTAATTGTGATTTTGGAGCATTAGCTGCGCTTGCAATTCGTTCGTTTGTAAGTGCTAAATAATATGCTTCCAGCTTTTCTTGATATACTTTTTCGTTTTTTGCATCTTCTTGCAAAATAGGCAGGAAAGCAACATCTTCTTCTAAAACATTTTGCGCTGTCCAAGCTTCGGCTTTGGTGCCGCCCCAAGAAGTAGATAGTAATCCGATTGGCACGTTTAGTTTTTGATACAAATCTCTTCCAAAGAAATAGGCAACTGCCGAGAATGTTTTAATACTTTCAGGCGAACAGATTCTCCAGCTTCCTGTAACATCTTCGAGTGGTTTTACCGTTGCATTGAGTGCAACTGTAAAAAGTCTGATATTAGGAAAAACAGCATTTTTTACTTCTTCTTCATAGTTTTTGACGCCTGTTTTCCAAGTTCCTTCTTCTCTTCCAACAGGAAAAAACATATTTGACTGACCAGAACAAAGCCATACTTCGCCAATAAGAATGTTTTTCAGCGTAATTTTGTTAGAAGCTTCGATTGTTATATTGTATGCCGTTTCTCCTCCTTTTGGAGTATCAACTGTTGTTTTCCAATTTCCTTCGGCATCAGCAGTAACATTTACTGGAAGATTTGACCACCCTAATTGAATGTTTATTTTTTCATTTGGAGAAGCCCATCCCCATAAATTAACTTTTGCATTTTGTTGTAAAACCATATTATCGCTAACTAGAGCTGGAAGTTTTACCTGAGCTGAAAGTGAGAGTTTTGCACTCAAAACCAATAAAAGTAACAGAATTTTATTTGGATTTTTCATCGTTAGTTTTTTTTATCTAAGTAACACTTTAAATTTAAATTAGCTGTTCTTTTTTTGCATCCTGTGCTTACCTGTTTTTTTTACACGTAAAACCTAAAAAAGCTGTCTGAAAAAGACAGCTTTTTAAAAACAAAAAATATATAAAAAAAATACTAATTACTAATCGTAACCTAAATTTTGATCATAAAGTCCTGGAACTGCTAGAAGTTCTTGTAACGGAATTGGATACAATAATGAGTTATTATCGATTGTTCGGATTTTATTCTCGGTATCTTCAGCAATTCTCCAAGCGTTCATAGTTGCCACTGCTTTTCCTGATCTAATTAAATCAAACCATCTTGTTCCTTCTGCAAAAAACTCTTTTCTTCTTTCTTCAAATAATTGATCTAAAGTAATGTTTACAGCATTTGCGGGCACACCAGCTCTGGTTCTTACTCTATTAACAATAGCATCAACATCTGCCTGAGTACCGCCGCCGCCATGAAGCGTACATTCTGCCATAAGCATCAAAACATCAGTATAACGAGTGATCATAAAATCAACTCCCCAATCTTCACGTCCGTTTCCATATCTGGCAGGATCGATGTATTTTTTGAAAACCGGCAGGGTGTAACTTCCTTTGTAAGTTCCAGAAGCTACAGTATAACTTGTAGCAATACCATAAAGTTGTCTTTTATCAGCGGCTGTAAACAATTTCATGAAACCAGCTGAAATTGGTCTTGCTTCTAAAGCTCCTTGTGCTGATAAATTTACAGAGGCAAAATAAGGTTCGTACCCTAACTCTACCATAAAGTTTCCGCCTACAGGAGTCGAAATATTTTGTGTATAAGAAATAGTCAATACGTTTTCTTTATTAGCATTTCCTTCAGTTTTAAAAATGGGTTCATAATCTGTACCAAAAGCATATAAACCGCTCAACTTAATATCGTTTAACTGTTGATAGGCTTTGTCCCATTCATTTAAACCTAACATTGCACCGTCAATTCCGTAAGTTGGGCTTGAACGAGTCATATAAACAAGTCCTAAAAGTGCTTTTGCTCCATATTTTGTAACACGTCCGTAATTTGCATTATCATAAGAAGGAAGCAAATCTGGAATTGCCAATTCTAAATCTGAAATAATCAGTTTGTAAACATCTGCAACTGCAGTTCTTTTTATTTTTGAAGCTTCTCCGGCAGTCATCGTTCTGTCAATTAATGGCACACGTCCGAACCATCTTAACAAATCAAAATAACAAAATGCTCTAAGAAAACGTGCCTCGGCAGCCATTGCGGTTTTATCTGCTGGATTTGTAAAAATCACATCTCCTTTTTCTGCAATTTTTTCTAATAACTGATTTGCTTTATAGATTGCATTATAATTTGTAAGATATGCTTCTTTCACATAAGTATTTGAACTGATAGAAGTGTAAAAACTATTAATTCCTTCCCAATCTCTTGATGCTGTTGTTGTTGCCATCAAGTTATCAGATCTGGTTTCACTTAAATTCATTACTCGGTTTGCATAACCATATACGGTTGCTCCGTGAAAAGCAACAGAATAAGTTGCATTTCTTGCCTGTACAAAATCACCCGGTGTTGCATAAAAATTTTCGATTGTGCCTTGGGATAAAGGCAGCTGAGTCAGCTCATCTGTACAAGATGATTGTGCGAACAATATTAACGCACCTGCTGCTATGAAGATATATTTTTTCATTTTTGTTTAATTAAAATTAATGTTTAGTCCGATAACTAACGATTTTGCCAAAGGTGCTCCACCATAATCTACAGGCACAGAGAAATCACTGTTTGAACTTGCTGAAGTATTTACTGCTTCTGGATTGAAACCAACTTTATATTTATTCCAGTAGAACCAGTTTTCTCCTGTTACATATAATCTTGCATTATCAATTCTTGTAATTCCTTTTAAGGCTTGTCTTAAATTATATCCAATAGAAATACTTCTGATACTTACATAATCTGATTTGTACAACCAGTCAGAATTAGCTTGATATCCAAAAGAAGTTCTCCAGTTTCCTCTAACTGCTGGATCTACATTTAATGAATTTTCTACAGATCCCATTCCGGTACGGTCAATTGCACGACCTGTTAAACCATAAACCGTTCCTCCGTTTTGACCTTGAACTAAAACATTTAAATCTAAATCTTTGTATTTAAAACTATTTGTAATTCCCCAAGTGTATTTTGGTGTTGGGTTTCCTAAATCAACACGGTCTTCTGAATTGATTTTTTTGTCTCCGTTTTGATCTATATATCTAGGATCTCCTAATACTAGTTTATTTCCTCCAATAGTTGTGCCTCCAGTATCAATATCAGCCTGTGTAACTACTCCATTTTGTTTCAATCCAAAAATGGTATACATTGGTTTTCCAACTTCTAGTTTAATAAATGGTACACCTCCGTCAAATGAGTTACTAATTTCAATTTTAGATTGATCTGGTCCTAATGCTAATACTTTATTTTCGTTGTGACTTATGTTTGCAGATGTTCTCCATTCAAAACTTGGTGTCTTAATATTTAATGAATTTAGCTCAAATTCCCAACCTTGATTTTGAACTTCTCCAATGTTTGTAAGATAAGTAGGAAACCCTGAATCTCCAGGAACAGGAACTCTTAAAAGTAATTCGCTGTTGTTTTTTCTGTAAACTTCAAATGTTCCAGAAAGTCTGTTTTTGATAAATCCAAAATCTACTCCAAGATCTATACTTTTTGATTCTTCCCAATGTAAAGTAGGATTTGGAATTGAAGCTGCTCCTTGACCAATTGCTACTGCGCCGCCTATTGAATAATTGAATGTTCCAAGCGTTGCATAAGATCCGTAGCTGCCAATATTATTGCTTCCGTTTGTACCCGCACTTGCTCTAAGTTTCAAATCACTAAGCCAATTCACCTCTTTTAAAAATGATTCTTGCTTAATTCTCCATCCTAATGAAACAGAGTAAAAATCTCCCCATTTTCTGTCAGAACCAAATTTAGATGAGCCGTCACGTCTAATACTTCCTGATAAAATGTAACGTTCTTTAAAGTTGTATTGTAAACGTGCGAAGTAAGACAACAACGTACTTTTCTCTGCATTTGTAGAGCCGATTGATCCTGCTGGAAGCGTTTCTATACTTGAACTATTATAAAGTGCTCCTGAAGAAAGTGTTGATTTTGTTATTTCGTATGAGTTGAACGATTGTCCTAAAAGCACATTAAAACTATGGCTTCCGAAAGTTCTGTCATATGTTAACGTATTCTCATTAACGATATTTTGTCTTCTGTAAGTATTATAAGCTCCTCTAATACTTGCTATTACATCATTTGGCGTGTAGCTTTCAGTAGTATTATCAGAGTTATCAAAGTTAATAGTACTTTTTAAAGTAAAACTTTTAGCGAATTGATAACTTGCATATCCAGAAATTAAATTTCTGTACATAGAGTTTCTTCCTGTTCTTGCTAAAGCGTTCAACATATTTGTGGTACTACTTCCCCACGCGTATCTTGTTGTATATTTTTCTCCGGCAGCATTCGAAGCGCTTTCAAAAACTGGCGTTGCAGTAAGTGCTTTAAACAACGTATTGTCTTTACCTTCAACTCCTGGATCATTTTTAATAGAATATGAAGGCGCTAAATTAATTCCCATTTTAAAGCTTTCTGATAGTTTCACATCAACATTTGCTCTTGCTGAGAATAATGAATAATCTGTACCTACAATGTATCCCGTATTTTTTTGATAATTGGCAGACACATAGTAATTTACAGCATCTGTAGCTCCCGAAGCAGATAATTGATAGTTATTGAATTCTCCGGTGCGGAAAACTTTATCCTGCCAATCGATATAATCTAATCCTGGATGTCCCGGAATATCCCATCTGTCATCGTACAGATAAGTATAATATCTAGTATTTGCTGTTGTAAGCGGGGCTGTTGGATTTTTTAAATTGTAAGCCGCAATACGTTCTGCATTTGATTGGCTTGCTGATGCTCCTGCTATTCCTGAACCTACCCATTGTGCATCAATCATTGTTTTAGCTCTGTCGATCCATCCTTGAGATGAAAGCATATCTACACGGTTTGCTTCTTTATTTACCCCGCCATACATATTAAACGTAAATTTTGTTTTACCTTTTTTACCTTTTTTAGTGGTAATAATCACAACTCCATTTGAAGCTCTCGAACCATAAATTGCAGCCGCTGCGGCATCTTTTAATACTTCGATCGAAGCCACGTCATTTGGATTCATGTTGTCCAGCGGACTTCCGTTTGAGAATGATCCGTTACTGTTGCTTCCTTCAGTATAAATTGGAAATCCATCAACAACATACAAAGGCTCATTTCCTGCTGTGATCGAACCAGCTCCTCTAATTTCAATACTAAAAGGCTGTCCTGGTAATCCAGTAGTTTGTTTTACACGAACTCCCGCAACCTGACCAATCAAACCTTGGTCGATTCTCGAAATCGGACGTTCTGTAAAATTCTCTGTTTTAATTCCAGAAATAGCACCGGTAGTTAGTTTTTTCTTTTGTGTGCCGTAACCAATAACTACGACTTCATTCAGGCTTGAGCTCTCTGCATCTAGTGAAACATTGTAACTTGCTGCAGTGCCAATTTTTATTTCCTGCTTGACAAATCCCACAAACGAAAATACTAAAGTCTCACCTGGAGCAGCATTAATACTGTATTTTCCATCAAAATCAGTACTTGTAGACCTATTCGTTCCCTTGACAATTACATTTACGCCGGGTATTGATAATTTGGCTGGGTCAGTAACGGTTCCTGTAACCGTTTTTCCTTGCGCATAACCTGATGAATACACTAGTAAACATAAGGCTATAATCAGCAAAAGATTAAGCTTGTTTTTCATAAAAAGTTAAATTTGGTTAGGTAATTAGTTCAAACCAAATTTATTTAGAAGCGACTTTCACAGCATCCTGTAGTATCCTGTTAGCTTTCAATATATTACAAAATTTCATTAAGTTTACTTTAACAAAAAACAACTCAACTGCTTGATTTACAACCGATAATTACACACAAAATACACAAATACATTATACTAAATTTTAGTAAATTATTTTTTCACTATTCGTATTTTTTCACATAAATTAATATCAATTAAAAAACTTTATAACTTATTTGTTGCTAATTTAATTTTTACAATATTCAATAAAAACAGGACGCAACAGGATAGCATTTTAATGGTTTGCTTATACTTTTACTTTTGTACAGAGAATTTTAAATATGTTTTTATGAATTCTGTTTTTACAAAAAAATAATAAATTTTAATAACAGGTAAATCTTTTAGATCAATAATGAAACAACTTCAAACATTCTGCTTTATTACCTTATTTTTTATTTGTAATTACAACCTTTCTGCGCAGAGCAGCAATACTTCACCGTGGCCAAAATCTACAAACATAAATCAGCCATGGACACGCTGGTGGTGGATGGGAAGTGCTGTTGATAAACCAAATTTAAAAAAGACTTTAATCGATTTTAATAAAGCAGGAATTGGCGGGGTAGAAATCACTCCTATCTATGGTGTAAAAGGAGAAGAAAGTAATTATATAGATTATCTTTCTCCAAAGTGGATGGAAATGCTGGATTACACTATTCAGACTGCTGACAGCCTGAAAATGCAGGTCGATATGGTTTTAGGTACTGGATGGCCTTATGGCGGATCACATGTTACTCTGCCATATGCTGCAACTAAACTTATTGTTGAAAAATATCCGCTTAAAAAAAATGAAACTTTCGATCGAAACATAACGCTTGACAGCAGTAAAGAAAAAACTCCTGCTGAACTTTTATATGTTGTAGCTTACGGAAGCGACGGCTCTTATATAAATTTAACAGACAATCTCGAAAAAAACAAAGCAGCTTCAAAAGATAAAGGAATTGAGGGATCTGCAATTAAGCTTCCAAATAAAATGGAACCAAACCGATTAAACTGGAAAGCCAAACAAACCAATTATACCATTTATGCCATATTTAGCGGTAAAACAGGACAGCAGGTAAAAAGAGCCGCTCCAGGAGGAAAAGGCTATACCTTAGATCATTATTCAGCAGAAGCTTTAAATGCATATGTAATTCCTTTTAACAATGCTTTTAAGGGGCGAGAGGGAAAAATAAGAGCTGTTTTTAATGACAGTTTTGAAGTTTACGGAACCGATTTTACGCCCAATTTCTTTGAAGAATTTCAAAAATTAAGAGGTTACGATTTAAAAAAACAGCTTTCGATTTTATTGAATGAAACTGATAATGAAATTGGAAATCGAATTAGAAGCGATTATCGTCAGACTATTGCCGATTTATTACTCAATAAGTTTGATAAATCATGGACAAACTGGGCACATTCAAAAAATTTTAAAACAAAACTGCAGGCACATGGTTCACCAGGCAATTTAATAGATTTGTACGCATCTGCTGATATTCCAGAATGCGAAACTTTTGGCTCTATGCCATTTGATATTCCGGGTTTCCGACGTGAGAAAGAAGATATTCGTGAAGGCGATGCTGATCCAGTAATGCTAAAATTTGCATCGTCGGCAGCACATATTTCAGGGAAAAATTTAGTCTCTTCTGAAACTTTCACGTGGCTGAGAGAACATTTTAAAACCGCACTTTCACAATGCAAACCCGAAGCCGAAGATTTAATGCTAAATGGTGTTAATCATATTTTTCTTCATGGCTCTACTTACTCTCCAACTCGCGCTGCATGGCCGGGATGGGAGTTTTATGCCTCTGTTAATTTTAATACTAATAATACAATTTGGGAAGATGCTCCCGCTTTGTTTTCCTATATTTCAAATTGTCAATCGATGCTTCAACAAGGAAAATCTGACAATGAAATCCTTCTCTATTGGCCCATATTTGATACTTGGGATAAATTTCAAAACGGAAATTTATTTTATCAATTCAAAATACACTCTCTATCAGAATGGCTGTACGGAACTTCTTTCTATGATACTACAAAAAGCCTGATGAAAAAAGGATATAGTGTTGATTTTATCTCAGATAATTTTATCACCGAAGCAACAGTTGCAAATGGGAATTTAATAGTTTCTGGAGTGCGTTATAAATCATTGATTATTCCATCTTGCAAAAAAATGCCGTTTGCAACCATGCAAAAACTAATCGAACTAAAAAAAGCTGGTGCAGTAATCCTATTTGAAGGTCTGCCGGAATCTGTTCCAGGTTTCAATGATTATAAAACGCAAGAACAAAATCTTCAAAATCTTTTAACCTCAAATAAAAATACAATTGAACCTGTTTCTGATGTTTTAAAAACTTTAGAAAACTTCAAAATTGAGCCTGAAAATCTTGTCAATACAGGACTAAAATTCATCCGACGAGATGTTGACGGTGAAAAAATTTATTATGTAGTAAATCACACTACAAAAACAATAGATGATTTTATTCCGCTGCAAATTGAAAATAAAGAAGTCATTATTTTTGATCCTTTAACAAAAGCATACGGCAATGCTCAAGTTGACAAAAAAAACGGAATAACTTATGCTAAAATAAAAATAGAACCCGGGCAATCCTATTTTTTAAAAACGGAGAATACCCCTTCTCAAAAAAAATGGAAATATTACGAAACAGTATCTCCGCAAATTCCTTTAACAGGAACTTGGAAATTAACTTTTGAAAAAGGTGGGCCGCAATTACCTCAAAGCACTACACTTACCAACTTAGAATCATGGACAAAATTAAACTCTGAAGCCGAAGCTTTTTCAGGCACAGCTGCTTATGTGCTGCAATTTGAGAATCCAAACCCTAAAATAAGTCATTGGAGCCTTGATCTTGGCGAGGTTCGAGAAAGTGCCAAGGTGTGGATTAATAATGATTTTGTTGGTACTGCTTGGTCTGTTCCGTATAAATTGAACATTCAAAAACTAAAACCGGGTAAAAATATTTTGAAAATTGAGGTCACTAATCTTCCTGCAAACAGAATAAGAGATATGGAACTAAAAGGACAGGAATGGAAAATCTTCCATGAAATAAACATGGTTGACAAAGATTACAAAAAATTTGATGCGACAAAATGGAATCCAATGCCATCCGGGCTTCTAGGGCCAGTAACACTAACTCCTTTAAAAGAACTAAACTAACTATATAACCATCTATTGAAAAATGAAAAAATTACTCTTTCTTTCACTCCTATTTGTTTTCTCGCTGAGCCGCTTAAATGCTCAAGAGCCTTTTGATAAAAAACAGGTGCTGCAGCAAATGATACTTGCAAATGATTATTTTATGCAAAAATGGCCTGATACTGGAAAAACTATAATTACAAACAAAGAACGCCCGAGCAATATCTGGACTCGAGGGGTATATTACGAAGGATTAATGGCTCTGCATGAAATTTATCCTAAAGATTCATTTTATGATTATGCTTATGCATGGGCCGAATTTCATAAATGGGGATTTAATGGCGGTAATGTAACCCGAAACGCTGACAATTACTGCGCTGCACAAACTTATATCGATTTGTATAATTTAGAACCTGATTCTAAAAAGCTCAAAAATACAAAGGCAAACATTAATATGCTTTTAAATACACCTCAGGTAAATGACTGGTCATGGATTGATGCTATTCAAATGGGAATGCCTGTTTTTGCAAAAATGGGAGTTTTAGAAAAAGACAATCGTTATTTTGAAAAAATGTATGAAATGTATATGTTCTCTAGAAACAAACATGGAGACAACGGTTTATTCAATCCTAAGGAAGGTTTATGGTGGCGTGATGCAGATTTTGATCCGCCTTATAAAGAGCCAAATGGAAAAAACTGCTACTGGAGCCGTGGAAATGGATGGGTAATTGCAGCTCTTGCAAAGGTTTTAACTATTATTCCAGAAAATGCTCCCCATAGAGATCAATATGTAAAAGATTTGAAGGTCATGGCGGCTGCACTAGTTCCCATACAAAGAGCAGACGGATTTTGGAATGTGAGTCTGCATGATCCAACAAATTTTGGAGAAAAAGAAACATCCGGCACCGCACTATTTATTTACGGAATAGCATACGGAATAAACAACGGCATTTTAAAAAGAGAGACTTATCTACCTGTAATTCAAAAGGCATGGAAAGCCATAACAACCGAAAGTCTTCACACAAATGGTTTTTTGGGTTATTTGCAATCTACTGGAAAAGAACCTAAGGACGGTCAGCCATTATCCTATGATAAAATTCCTGATTTTGAAGATTACGGTTTAGGATGTTTTTTACTGGCAGGATCAGAAATTTATAAATTAAAATAATAAAAAATGGGCACGCAAAAACGTGC
>NZ_NRQV01000040.1:0-31649 GCF_004119505.1 Flavobacterium sp. YO64
GCGGCTTTAAAAGATGCCACAACAACTTGTGAAAGCAATGTAAGGTTGGCTGTTGCAATAAATGTATCAGATCCAGGCACGCCAAATATAACAGATACCGATCAAGATTTCTGTTTAGTAAATGCACCGACAATTGCAAGTATTAATGTAAATCCAGAAACAGGAAATATTGTTTGGTATGATGCCTCAACAGGAGGAAACGTAGTAACAGCAGCAACAGCATTAATGACAAGAACGTATTACGCTGCTTTAAAAGATGCGACAACAACTTGTGAAAGTAATGTAAGATTAGCTGTAGCGGTAAATGTTACAGATCCGGGCACACCAAATATTGCAGATACCGATCAAGATTTCTGTTTAGTAAATGCACCGACAATTGCAAGTATAAATGTAAATCCAGTAGCAGGAAACATAGTTTGGTACGATGCTTTAACAGGAGGAAATGTAGTAACATCAACAACAGCATTAACGACAAGAACTTACTATGCGGCTTTAAAAGATGCCACAACAGCTTGCGAAAGCAAAGTACGACAAGCTGTAGCTGTAAGTGTTACAGATCCAGTTACACCAACAACAACTTCTGGAACTCAGGTTTTCTGTTCAGGAAATAATCCAACAGTAGCCAATATCCAAGTTAATGAAAGTAATGTGATTTGGTATAGCGCAGCGACTGGAGGAACAATGGTTGCTTCAACAACACCATTAGCAAATGGAGATTATTTTGCAGCATTAAAAGATGCTGTAACAGGTTGTGAGAGCAGTATTAGACTAAAAGTAACAGTTACTGTTGGTAATTCAGTAACACCTACAACAAATAATGCAGTGCAGGAGTTTTGTTCAACAACAGCACCAACCATTGCAAGTATTAATGTAAATGAAAGCAATGTATCATGGTTTAATGTTCCTTCTGGAGGAACTGCAATTTCTGCAGCCACTGCATTAACTTCTGGTATATATTACGGAGAAATCACAGAGACTACAACAGGATGTAAAAGCGCAGCCCGCTTAAAAGTTACGATTACAGTAACAAATCCGAGTCCAACGCCAACTACAACAGATACAACACAAGATTTCTGTTCAACTGCTTCGTCTACTGTTGCAAGTATACAAGTTAATGAAGCAAATGTAATTTGGTATAACACCCAAACAGGAGGTACTGCTATTCCAGCTTCTACAGCTTTAGTAACTGGAACTTATTATGGAGTAATAGCAAGCAGTACAAACTGCGAGAATCCTAATAGATTAGCAGTTGCAGTAACAGTAAATACACCTGGAAGAATTACAACACCAAGAACAGCACAAGTATTCTGTTTAGCGGCATCACCAACATTAGCTAATATTCAGGTTAATGAAGCAAATGTGGTTTGGTATTCAACACCAACAGGAGGAGTTCCGTTAACTGCAAGTACATTGTTAACTGCAACCACATATTATGCAGATGCACTTTCTAATCTTACAAATGGTTGTGGAGGAGCTTCTAGATTAGGTGTAACAGTTAGTTTTGAAAATGATGCTTTAGTTCCAATTACAACCAATGATGATACACCATGTGTTTTTCAAGGTGTGACTTATTCAATAGCAAATGGAAAATCAAATTACGTTTGGTCTGTAACTAATGGAACCATTATTAATGGCGGCGGAACATCAGATGATGATGTTACAATTTCATGGTCAGATATCGGACCGGGTAAAGTTCAAGTTACTTATATCAATACTTGTAATGAAACTACCACCAAGACTTTGGGTGTAACAGTTGCGACTTGTTCAGATATAACAATTACAAACACAGTCGATAATCCAACACCTAATTTTGGCGATCATGTAACCTTTACAGTGACCGTAAATAATGTAGGACAAGGTAGTTTTATAAATACCATTGTCAGCGAATTACTGCCTAGCGGTTATGATTTGGTAAGTTCAAGTACAACAATAGGAGTTTATGACCCAAAGACACAACTTTGGACGATTCCAACGTTGAATTCTGGTCAAAGTGCTACGCTTACAATTGTTGCTGAGGTATTGCCAAGCGGAAATTATTTGAATGTGGCTACAATAGAAATTTCAACGCCACTAGATGTTGATGCTTCAAATAATTCAGCTTCAGTTTCGGTTACTCCAATTTGTTTGACTGTTTACAATGAATTTACGCCAAACAATGATGGTGCAAATGATTTGTTTAGAATTGATTGTATCGAATCATATCCAAATAATGAGCTGAAAGTTTATAACAGATATGGAGCATTGGTATACAGTAAACAGCATTACGAAAATGATTGGAACGGAACGGCCAACGTGTCGGGAGTAATTAATAGAGGAGATATGCTGCCAACAGGTACTTATTTTTATGTGATTACCATTGGAGATGGAACGGTTAAAAAAGGATGGTTATCTATTATGAGATAAGCGTTTTGATTAATCATCTAATTAATTAAACTAAATAAGTATCGTTATGAAACTATATATAAAATCATTAGAAACGTATTTTGTAATAATATGTTCTTTAATCACATTTTGTGCAACTGCGCAGCAAGATCCAGAGTACACACAGTATATGTACAATACAATGGCGGTAAATCCAGCTTATGCTGGGTCTACCGGCAATTTAGAAGCAGCTCTTTTATATCGTTCGCAATGGATTGGAATTCCTGGAGCACCAGAAACACAGTCATTTTCTCTTCAGACACCACTTCGAAACGAAAAGATTGGTTTAGGGTTAAGTATTGTAAATGATAAAATCGGCCCGTCAGATGAATTGTATTTAGATGGAAACTTCTCTTATTCGATTCCTTTAGGTTACGAACAAAGATTAGCATTCGGATTAAAAGCCGGTATGCGAATGTTAAATATAGACTGGTCAAAAGGGAGATATTATGATTCAAACGATGTTTTACTCAATCAAAACATTAACAATCAGGCAAAATTGGCTGTTGGAGCAGGAGTGTATTACTATACAGATAAATGGTATGTAGGTTTATCTGTCCCTAGTTTTATTCAAAGCACTTATTACGATGATGTTCAGGAATCTATTGATTATGATCGTTTACATTATTATTTAATGGGAGGTTATGTTTTTGATTTGAATCCGAATTTAAAATTTAAACCAGCATTTTTAGTAAAAGCAGTGAGTGGAGCACCACTTACTGCTGATATTTCGGCAAATTTTATGATTGCCGAAAAATTTGTAATCGGTGCATCGTATAGAACAGATGATTCTGTAAGTATTTTAGCAGGTTTTCAAATTTCTAAGAGTTTTTATTTAGGATATGCTTTCGATTACACGGTGAGCCAGCTGAATAAATATAACGATGGAACTCATGAAATCATTTTGCGTTACCAGTTAAACAAAGGTCAAAGTAAAATTAAATCTCCTCGATTCTTCTAAAATTAAAAACCTATGAAAAAACTATATATCCTTGGTTTAGTATTGAGTTTGACATTTGGTTTTGCTCAAACTAATTTAAAAAAAGCCGATGCACTGTTTAGAAACTATTCTTATCTAGATGCTTCAAAAGCCTATGAAGAATGTTTACAAAACATTAAAAAACCATCGACACAAACGTTGAAGAACGCGGCTGATTCGTATTATTTTATATCCGATGCTCGAAATGCGCTTAAATGGTATAAAAAACTATATGAAGCGCAGGATAATAACATGACAGATGTTTATTATCTACGATACATCCAAACAATGAAAGCAGTTATGGATTATGATGATGCTGATAGAATTACGAAAGAGTATCTGAATAAGAAAGGAGATCAAAAAGAGATTAATCGCTATGTGACTCAGAAAAAACAAATGGACAGTTTAGCGAAAACAAAATCGCTGTATCAGATTAAAAACTTGGATATAAATACCAATAAATCTGATTTTGGAGCTACTTTTTTTCAAGATAAAATCGTATTTACATCTGCAAGAGATACAACAAAATTTAGTCAAAAATTATACAACTGGAACAATCAGCCATTTTTAAACTTATATATTGCCGAAAGAAATGCTGCTGATGGAAATTTGCTCAACGCAGAATTATTCCTTCCAAACGTAATGACAAAGTATCATGAAGCGACAGCAACATTTGACAGCAGCGGAAAAACCATTTATTATTCGACAAATATTGTAAAGAAAAAGAAATTAGTAATCGACGAAAGTAAAACGAATAACTTTCAGATTATTAAGGGTTCAATAGTTAATAATAAATTAGAAAATTCTGAAAAAGTTTTCTTTGACAGTGACGATTACTCCGTAGGACATCCTTCTTTAAGTGAAGACGGTCAATTGCTTTTCTTTGCATCAGATATGCCGGGCGGGTTTGGCGGAACAGATTTATATGTGGTAAAAATTGCGGCCGACGGCACAATGAATTCACCTAAAAATCTAGGGCCGAATATTAACACTCTTGGTAATGATCTTTTTCCATTTTTTAGAGACGGAACATTATACTTTTCTTCAGATGGACATTACGGATGGGGAGATTTAGATGTTTATGAAAGTACATTATTAGACGACGGAAGTTTTTCTATACCGCGAAATCTCGGAGCTCCTATTAATAGTAATAAAGATGACTTTGCATTTATTATTGATAAAACCGAAAGTTTTGGCTACGTTTCATCAAATAGAGCTGGAGGAAAAGGAGACGACGATATTTACTCGTTTATAAAAGGAAAACCTATTTGCAACCAAAGTATATCAGGCGTTGCAATTGATAGAAAGTCTAAGCTTCCTTTGACAGATGTTGTAGTAATGGCATATAATTCATTCAGCGAAGTGTTGGGAGAAACAAAAACAAATTTCGAAGGTAAATATGCTATAACAGTTCCATGCGGAAAAGTAATTAAAATGATTGCTGCAAAACCAAATTACAGCAGTGATGAAAAAACCGTGGAAACTACCAATGAAAACGAAGGAGAAATTAAAGATGTCAACTTCGAACTTAGTAATTATGATGATTTAGTAGTTAAAAAACAGGGAGTTGAAAAAGTAGATGTAAAACCAATTTATTTTGATTACGACAAATACGACATTACTCCTTTAGCTATTGAAGAACTGTCGAAAGTAGTATTTATTATGAAAAAATTTCCGAATATCCGCATCAAAATTGAGTCACATACAGACTCCCGAGGAAAAGACGCTTACAATATGAAACTATCAGACAACAGAGCCAAATCGACTCGTGATTATATTATTTCACAGGACATTGATCCTTCAAGAATTGAAAGCGCCATTGGTTACGGCGAAAGCAGATTAATCAATAAATGTAAAAACGGTGTAAAATGTACCGAAGAAGAGCATTTATTAAATAGACGTTCAGACTTTATTATTATCCAAAAATAGCGTTATATTTACAATCTAATTACTTGGTAATCAGTATTTAAAATATAAAACGTAGAAACCATTTGGAAGTTGGTTTTGTTTAATTCTTTTTTAAGAATAATGGACAAGAAGAAAATCAGGCTGCATGATTTTGCAGCTTGATTTTTGATTTTAAAAACTTTCAATTCTTATGCTTTTTGAACAAAAAATAATCCTAATTTTGATATTCAATTATTCTCGATCAAAATCAGCATCATTTTATTATTTATGAGTATCCAAGAAAACATTCAATCTTTAAGAAACGAACTAAATCAGCACAATTACAACTATTATGTGCTGGATAATGCCACAATTTCAGATTATGATTTTGATCTTAAATTAAAAGAATTACAAGATTTAGAAAGTAAATACCCTGAATATTTTGACGAAAATTCACCTACACAACGTGTTGGAGGAACCATAACAAAGAATTTTAAAACCATTGCACATCAGTACAGAATGTACTCGCTTGATAATTCTTATTCAAAAGAAGATTTAATTGATTGGGAAAACCGTATTCAACGTGTTTTGGGCAATGTAGACTTGCAATATACTTGTGAATTAAAATACGATGGAGCTTCAATTAGTATAACATATGAAAACGGAAAATTAGTTCAAGCTTTAACCCGTGGAGATGGTTTTCAAGGAGATGAGGTAACCAATAATATTAAAACAATAAAGTCAGTTCCTTTGCAGTTAAAAGGAAACTATCCTGAAAAATTTGATATTCGTGGAGAAATCATTCTCCCGTTTGCAGGTTTCGAAAAAATGAATCAGGAATTAATAGAGATTGGAGAAACACCGTATTCAAACCCAAGAAATACAGCTTCAGGAAGTTTAAAATTGCAAGACAGTGCCGAAGTTGCAAAACGTCCGTTAGAATGTTTATTATATTTTGTAACAGGAAATGATCTTCCGTTTACAACCCAATATGAAGGATTAGAAGCCGCGAGAAATTGGGGATTTAAAGTACCAAAAGAAGCCAAATTAGTCAATAATATGCAAGAAGTGTTTGAATTTATTGATTATTGGGATGTACACCGTCATGAATTACCTTATGAAACAGATGGTGTAGTAATAAAAGTAAACAGTATTCATTCGCAGGAAGAATTAGGATATACCGCTAAATCGCCACGTTGGGCAATCGCATACAAATTCAAATCAGAGCAAGTTTCAACAAAATTAAAATCAATATCTTATCAAGTGGGGCGTACCGGTGCTATTACACCAGTTGCAAATTTAGAACCTGTGCAATTAGCAGGAACCATCGTAAAAAGAGCCTCATTGCATAATGCAGATCAGATTGAGAAACTTGATATTAGAATAAACGATACCGTTTTTGTTGAAAAAGGAGGCGAAATTATCCCTAAAATTATAGCAGTAGATTTAGATAAACGCCCAGAAAACTCAGAAAAAACAAACTATATTACACATTGTCCTGAATGTCAAACTGAGTTAGTAAGAAACGAAGGCGAAGCCAATCATTACTGCCCTAATTTTTATGGCTGTCCGCCGCAGATTATTGGAAGAATTCAGCATTTTATATCAAGAAAAGCGATGGATATTGAAGGATTGGGAGGTGAAACAGTTGCTCTGCTATTCAATAATGGTTTAGTACATAATTACGCCGACCTTTATGAATTGAAAGTAGAAGACATTCTTCCATTAGAAAGAATGGCGCAAAAATCTGCTGAAAACTTGGTTAAAGGAGTTCAAAAATCAAAAGAAATTCCATTTGAGAGTGTTTTATTTGCTCTTGGAATTCGTTTTGTTGGAGAAACCGTTGCAAAAAAATTAGCCAAACATTATAAAAACATTGATGCATTAAGTCAAGCGTCTTTAATGGATCTAATTTTAGTAGATGAAATTGGAGAAAGAATTGCTAAAAGTGTTATAGAGTTTTTTGAAAACGAAGAAAACAAACGCATCATTGAACGTTTAAAAAGTTATGGAGTTCAATTTGAAATAATTGAGAAAATCAACCCAAATGCTACTGAGAAATTTATAGGAAAAACTTTTGTTGTTTCTGGAGTCTTTACCACATTTTCTAGAGATGAATTAAAGAAAACAATAGAAGATAACGGCGGGAAAGTAGGAAGTTCTATTTCTGCAAAAACCGATTTTGTAGTAGCAGGAGATAATATGGGACCAGCTAAATTAGAAAAAGCAAATAAGCTGAATATTCCAATATTATCAGAGGAAGATTTTATAAACAAATTGAATGAAAGCGAATAAACCATCGTTGATTTTATTTTTTTCAGCACTGCTGTTTACAGTCATTTTTGATTGGACGGGACAGGATTTTTTAGCAATCTATGCTAAAGCAATCGTGCTTCCCGCAATTTTTATTTATTTTTTGATAAGCAACGATTTCAAGATTAGAAAAACCGAAGGATTTATTTTTCTGTTTTGTTTTATAGGACAGGTTTTCGATCTTATGGACATCGAAATTTCTGAAATAGGAGGAGTGATAAGTTTCTTGATTGTTTACCTGTTAATCATGAAACTTTTCATTTTCGAGCACGAAAAAATAACACTGAAAAAAAAGGACATTCTGCCAATATCTATCGTAGTAATATTTATTGTATACCTTTTAATTTCAGTCCTGAGTCTGCAATTTGATAAAATGAAAAGATTTAATGCAGTCTATACCATTTACGGTATAGTACTTAGTGTAGTAAGTTATTTTTCATTTGTAAGTTATATAACAAAAGGAACCTTTTTGGCGCTGTTAATGTCCCTGATGGCAATAAGTTATATTTTTTCGGATATATTCTATATTTTCAATGAATACTTTTCGTACTCAATTGTATTAGTGTTAATTCGAGATGTAACCCAAATCCTGGCTTACTATTTTATGGTCGAATATTTCCTTGAAAAAGAGAAAAATAATAGAAAAGCATTATACAACAATTGATCTAGCTTGATTGCTGTGCGCTTTATCTTTATCAAAGTAAAAATCAATTCGGCCTAAATTTATTCCGTAGCAGCCAACTTGATTTACCAATACATTTTCTCCCGCCTTGTTTTTAACAACAGTAGGTTTGTCAAGAAAAGTATGCGTATGACCGCCAATTATTAAATCGATATCCTGAGTAAGTTCAGCCAATTTTAAATCGCAAATTTTAGCAGAATCATCTCTATACTTATAGCCTAAATGCGAAAGACAAACAACTAAATCACATTTTTCCTCTTTCTTCAACAATTGAGTCATATCTTGAGCAATTTCGACAGGATCATTATAAACAGTTTCCTTATAAAGTTGTTTGTCAACTAATCCTGCCATTTCAATACCAAGACCAAAAACACCAACCTTAATACCATTTTTATTAAAAATCTTATAAGGTTTTACAAGCCCGTTCATGACCGTATTTTTAAAATCATAATTAGAACAAATAAAATCAAAAGAAGCATGAGGCATTTGCGCATACAAGCCATCCAAACCATTATCAAAATCATGGTTTCCTATGGTTGATGCATCATATTTCATCATACTCATTAACTTAAATTCAAGTTCACCCCCATAATAATTAAAATAAGGAGTTCCTTGAAAAATATCGCCCGCATCTAATAAAAGAACATTTGGATTTTCCTGACGAATAGATTCAATAAGCGCTGCCCTGCGAGATACACCGCCTTTGTTTGGATTACGAGGATCATCAGCCGGAAAAGGATCTATATGACTATGAACATCGTTCGTATGAAGAATCGTTAAATGTTTAACATCGTTACTTCCAAAACTGCTTAATGATAACCCTAAGCTTAATAAAGCAGTACTTGCAGCGGTTTTTTCGATAAATTCTCTTCTTTTCATTGTATATTATATTTTTGCGGGAACGCTCGTGTTTTTATTTTTCAGTAATTCTATTTTTTTGACCGCTGATTTTACGAATTAATACAAATTGCCTTTTTTAGCATTTTAAAATTCGTGTAATTCGCGGCGAACTTTTTTACTCTTCAGTAATTCTAATGTTTTTAGGCACAGGAATAGTGTCAACTTGTTTGAAATAATCAATAAGTACATTTCGAAGCTTATAATTCAAATCAAATTTCTGAACATTTTTCTGGAAAAAATTCATACTGTCTCCGCCATTAGCCAAATAATCATTAGTAGCAACATAATAAACCTTGTCGAGATCAAGAGGTTTACCTTGAATAAGTATGTTTTTAGCCGTTTGATCCTTTGCAATAGTAAACGTCATTCCAGATAAAGGATGAGGTTTTTTCTCTTTAATAATATAGGCAGTCATTTCTAAGATTTGCTGTCCTTTTAAAGCCAGAACAACAAGATTATTTTCAAAAGGCATAATTTCAAAAGCCGATCTTGTAGTAACATTACCCTTTGGCAAAATAGCGCGAATACCGCCGTGATTTAAAAAGCATAAATCAATGTCTTTTTTTTCACGAGCCTTAAAAACAAGATTTCCTCTCTCTAAACAAACATCAGCCATTAAGCAGCCTATGCTCGTTTGCCACTTGCCAGTACTTTTGTCAAGAGTTTCAGGGCAATAAGCTAGAATACTGTCTAAGTCTTTGTTTATATGATCGCGATAAGGCTTTATAAAAGACTCAATTTCTGGTGTCTGTGCACTTTTTTCGGTAACTGGAATTTGTTTTCCTTCTATTTTTGTTAGATTGTATTTTTTAGTACTGCAGGAAAATATTGAAAATAGTGTTAAGAATATAACAAAAAGTTTTAAAAATCGGTTATACTTTTTTAGTTTTACCATTTTAAATGCGGCTTAAATAATTAATTTTGTAATTTGGTAAAAGTACTATGTTTTTAAATTATATAAAGGAATTTTTTGTAAAAAAATCATTAAAAAATAACTTGAATAATCTCAAAAACGAAGTCTTTACAAGCAATGTGCAAACAATTGGTTTATTGGTTGATGAAAGCAAGTTTCAGTATTCTAAAGAGTTAGTAAAAGAATTAACCCTTTATGGAATTGCTACTGAAAACATAAAAATCGTTGCGTACAGAGATAAATTTAAAGTAAAAGAAACGTATTCAGAACCCACTTTTGGTAAAAATCATATCAATTGGAAAGGAGAGATTACAGAAAAATTTTTAAACGAATTTATCGAAACAGAATTTGATCTTTTGATTAGTTATTACGAAATCGAAAAAGCAATTTTGATGATGATTACCAATAATTCAAAAGCTAAATTTAAAGTAGGATTTGCTTCAGTAGATAATAGATTAAATCGCTGGATGATTAAAACCGAAATAGAGAATTATAAACTTTTCATTAAGGAATTGTTTAAGTATTTAAAAAGTATAAAATAAATTATAAATTAATATGCAATCATTAATAGGAACTGGTGTTGCACTTGTGACCCCATTTAAAAAAGACTTTTCAATAGATATCGAAGCCTTACAGCGTATCGTTAATTTTTCGATAGATGGAGGAGTTGAATATCTTGTAGTTATGGGAACAACAGCAGAAAACGCTACCTTAACACAAGAAGAGAAAGAGTTAGTTATAAACACCGTTATTGATGTTAATAAAGGAAGACTGCCTCTAGTTCTTGGAGTAGGAGGAAACAATACTCTGCAGATTGTAGAAGAATTAAAAACAAGAGATTTTTCAGCTTTTGAAGCTATACTTTCTGTTTCACCATATTATAATAAGCCAACGCAAGAAGGAATTTATCAGCATTTTAAAGCAATTGCAGAAGCATCGCCAGTACCGGTAATTTTGTATAACGTACCAGGAAGAACAGCAAGTAATATGCTGCCGTCTACAGTAGTTCGTTTAGCAAATGATTTTAGCAATGTAGTTGCCATAAAAGAAGCTGCCGGAGATATGGCTCAAGCAATGCAGATTATCAAAGATGCACCAAAAGATTTCTTGGTAATTTCAGGAGATGATATGATTGCTTTACCGATTGTTTTGGCAGGAGGAGCAGGTGTAATTTCAGTAATTGGACAAGGTTTTCCTAAAGAATTTTCAGAAATGATTCGTTTAGGATTGAATAAAAAAGTAAATGAAGCGTTTAAAACGCAATATTTATTGTCAGATTGTATCGATATGATTTTTGAGCAGGGAAATCCAGCAGGAATTAAACAAATCTTTCAAGCTCTTGGTATTGCTGATAATACAGTGCGTTTACCTCTTGTAGCTGTTGATGATTCATTAGCTCAAAGATTAAATGATTTTGTAAAAGCGAGTATTTAGTAACTCTAAGATTATCGGTATTTTATTATACGAAAAAAATATTTTGCATTCGCTAAATTAATAACTAAATTTGCCACCGAAACTTCGGTGTGATTTTGCTTTGGCATAACGTCTAAGGAATCATAATAAAAGTAAGAAAATGAAAAAACTAGTATCTCTATTAATTATTGTTGCCCTTTTTTGTTCTTGTAGTGAATACCAAAAAGTGTTGAAAAATGAAGACGTCGCAGCAAAATTTGAAATGGCGACAAAAATGTATGATGCTGGAAAATATTCAAAAGCAATTCGTCTTTTTGAGCAGTTAGCGCCTACATATAGAGGAAAACCTCAAGCAGAAAAGCTTTTTTATATGTTTTCACAGTCTTACTATAAAACAAAACAATATTATTTAGCTGGATATCAATTCGAAAGTTTTGTGTCAGGTTATCCACGAAGTGAAAAAGTACAAGAAGCAGCTTTCTTAGGTGCTTTTAGTTACTCAAAATTAGCGCCGGTTTACAGTTTAGATCAAGCAGATACGGTAAAAGCATTAGAGAAATTACAAGCTTTTATTGATAATTATCCAAACTCAGAATATCTTGCTCAAGCAAATGAAGCTGTAAAGATATTAAATGGAAAGTTAGAGAAAAAAGCCTACGAGAATGCTAAAGGATATAATACAATTTCAGATTACAAATCAGCACTAGTTGCATTTGATAATTTTATTGCAGATTTCCCAGGAACACCGTTTAAAGAAGATGCTTTGTTTTACAAATACGATTCAGCATATCAATTAGCAATTAATAGTATTCCATCAAAAATGGAAGAACGTTTAAACGTTGCAAAAGTGGCTTACAATAACTTGATAAAGTTTAAAAGCGATACAAAGTACAAAGAAAAGGCAGAAGAAATGAATGCCAGAGTTGAAACAGATTTACAAAAATTTACTAAATAAATAAAGTCATGGATTTAAAAAAGACGAATGCTCCTGTTAACACAATAACTTACAATAAAACAGTTATTGAAGAGCCAACAGGAAATGTGTATGAAGCAATTACCATTATGGCTAAAAGAGCAAATCAAATTAATTCTGAAATTAAAAAAGAATTAACTGAGAAATTAGAAGAGTTTGCTACTTACAATGACAGTCTTGAAGAAGTTTTTGAAAATAAAGAGCAAATTGAAGTTTCTAAATTTTACGAAAAATTGCCAAAACCACACGCTCTAGCTGTTCAAGAATGGTTAGATGGTAAAACTTACCATAGAAGTTCAAATAAATAATATAGTATAATGTCAGTTTTAAACGGGAAGAAAATTTTACTAGGAGTTTCTGGTGGAATTGCAGCGTATAAAACAGCCTCATTAGTACGACTTTTTATAAAAGCAGGTGCACATGTCCAAGTGATAATGACACCTGCTTCTAAGGATTTTGTAACCCCGCTTACATTATCTACCTTATCAAAAAATCCTGTACATTCTAATTTCTTTAATCAGGACGATGAAGATGCTGTATGGAACAATCATGTAGAATTAGCTCTTTGGGCTGATTTAATGTTGATTGCACCCGCAACTGCTAATACATTGTCGAAAATGGCAAATGGAAATTGCGATAATCTTTTAATCGCAGCCTATTTGTCAGCCAAATGTCCTGTTTATTTTGCTCCGGCAATGGATTTAGATATGTATAAACACCCATCAACATTGTCTAGTTTTACTTCTTTAAAACAGTTTGGAAACATTATGATTCCTGCTGAAAATGGTGAGCTTGCAAGTGGTTTGTCTGGTGAAGGACGTATGGCTGAACCAGAAAATATTATTGCTTTTTTAGAGGCTGATTTAGAAAGTAAATTGCCTTTGAGAGGAAAAAAAATACTAGTTACCGCTGGACCAACATACGAAGCAATAGATCCTGTACGTTTTATAGGAAATCATTCCTCAGGAAAAATGGGGTTTGATATTGCAAATGAAGCTTCAAAACTTGGAGCCGAAGTTGTTTTAGTTGCAGGGCCAACACATTTAAAAGTTAAAAACCAGTCTATTGAAGTTGTAAATGTTACGTCTGCACAAGATATGTATGATGCCTGTCATTTGCATTTTAAAAACTCTGATGTAGTGATTGCAGCAGCAGCAGTTGCGGATTATAGGCCAAAGGAAGTTGCTTTACAGAAAATCAAGAAAGATTCAAGTGAATTTTCGATTGAGTTGGAAAAAACAAAAGATATTTTGTCATCTTTAGGAGCAGTTAAGGAAAAACAGTTTTTAATAGGCTTTGCTTTAGAAACTGAAAATGAAATTGAAAATGCTAAGCTGAAAATTCAGAAAAAAAACTTAGATTTGATTGTTTTAAATTCCTTACAAGATGAAGGAGCTGGATTTAAAAAAGAAACCAATAAAGTTACTTTTATTGATAAAAACTTCAAGATCGAGCCAATGGAATTAAAATCGAAGGAATTTGTAGCAATAGATATTTTAAAGAAAGTAGTTTCGTTTTTCTCGAAGTAGTTAGGATTTAATACAGCATCTTAAAGCAAATTTGAGATTACTGTTTATAGCAGTTAATATTTTTTATATGAATAAAATAGTTACTCTTTTAGCGTTTTTAATTTTTGGCTTTACACAAGCGCAACAACTAAATTGTATAGTAACTATTAATACTGAAAGACTGCCAAATCCCAATCAACAGGTTTTTAAAACACTGCAGACGGCCTTATCTGAATTTGTAAACAAAACAGATTGGACAGGTTCGGTTTTAAAACAGAATGAGCGAATTAACTGTTCAATGTATATTACACTTTCATCTAACAGCTCAGATCAATTTACAGGAACAATACAAGTACAGTCTTCTCGATTGATTTTTAATTCAACCTATTCTTCGCCAGTTTTGAATTATAATGATAAAGATTTCAACTTTAAATATACAGAATACGAACCTTTATTGTTTAATCCATCTGTTTATGAATCCAACTTAGTTTCTGTAATATCATTTTACAGTTATTTAATTTTAGGAATGGATGCAGACACGTTTCAAATGGGAGCAGGAAATCAATATCTTGAAACCGCTCAAAATATTGCAAACGTTGCACAGCAAGGAGGATTTAAAGGATGGAATCAGTCTGATGGACTTCAAAACCGTTATTATTTAATTAATGATATGGTTTCTCCAATGTTTAGTGATTTACGTCAGGTAACTTATGCATATCACACAGGTTTAGATGGAATGAGTCTTGATTTGAAAACTTCAAAAGAGAAAGTAAAAAATGCAATTTTAATTATTGGAAGGTTAAATACAGTTAAGCCAAATGCTTTTTTAACTAGAATATTTTTTGATGCAAAATCAGATGAAATTGTTTCTATTTTTTCTGGAGGTCCAAGTATTCCAATTTCTGATTTAACAGATGTTTTAAATAAAGTTTCGCCATTAAATTCTTCAAAATGGTCTCAAATAAAGTTTTAATAGCTTTATTTCTTATTTTTTCATTAGCTTAAATATTTATAAATTTCCCCTATGATAACTTCACTGTCAATTAAAAATTATGCCCTTATTGAAAAGCTTTCAATTGATTTTTCAAAAGGATTTTCTATAATTACAGGAGAAACAGGAGCTGGTAAATCTATAATACTAGGTGCAATTGGTTTGGTTTTAGGAAAAAGAGCAGATCTTACTTCGTTAAAAAATAAAGAAGAAAAATGTGTCATAGAAGCTCAGTTTGAAATTTCTAAGTACAATCTAAAAGAGTTTTTTGAGACAAACGATTTAGATTACGAAGACGAAACCATAATTCGTCGTGAAATTTTACCTTCTGGAAAATCTCGCGCTTTTATAAATGACAGTCCTGTGAATCTGCAGGAATTACAAGATTTAAGTTTATTTTTAATAGATATTCATTCTCAGCAGCAAACTCAGGAATTATCAGAAGAAAGTGTTCAGTTTAAAATTATTGATGCAATTGCGAATAACGGAGATACAATTGCAGCATATCAAAATTTATTAAAAGTTTATAAATCAGATAAATCAAAGCTAAACGCATTGCTTAAAAAACAAAGCGATTCAGGAAAAGAGCTGGAGTACAATACTTTTTTACTGAATGAGTTGATTTCGGCTAAATTAAAATCTGGTGAACAAGCAGAATTAGAATCTGATTTTGAAAAATTGAATAATGTCGAAATTATTAAAGAATCAATAGATAAATCACTCGTAATTGCAAACGAAGAACAATTTGGCGTTTTTCATAATTTAAATGAGATTAAAGGATCATTGCAAAAAATTGCACCTTTTTCATCTGAATATCAAAATTTATTCGAAAGGATAACAAGTTTATCTATTGAGTTTGATGATATTTCTAAAGAGTTACAAAATGCCGTTGAAAAATTAGTAAACGATCCAGAGCAATTAGAAGCAATCAGTCAAAAATTGCAGTTAATTTTCAACCTGCAGAAAAAGCACCACGCAGCTTCTGTAGAAGAATTACTTCAAATTCAGGAAGATTTAGGAAATACATTACTTGAATTAGATAATATTGAAGAAGAAATAGAATCTCTTTCAAAAGCAATAGAGCAAAAAGCAGTCGAATTGAATGAATTTGCGGCTGTAATTCATAGAAATAGAATTGATGCAATTCCAGTTTTGTCTAATCAGTTAATAACTATTTTAGATACGTTAGGAATGCCTAATGTTCGCTTTAAAATTGAATTGATTCCATCAGAAACCTATTTTCAGAATGGAAAAGATGAATTGCAGTTTTTGTTCGCAGCCAATAAAGGAACTGATTTTGGTCTACTGAAAAAAGTAGCATCAGGAGGAGAAATGTCTCGTATTATGCTTGCAGTAAAAGCAATATTAGCTCAATATTCAAAATTACCTACTTTAATTTTTGATGAAATTGATACAGGAGTTTCTGGAGAAATAGCTATTAGGATGGGGGAAATCATGAAAGAAATGAGTTTAAAAATGCAAATTTTTGCCATTACACATTTACCTCAAATTGCTGCAAAAGGTGATTCGCACTTTAAAGTTTTTAAATCAATAATTGATGATGCAACGCAGTCAGAGTTAAAGCTTTTATCTCAGGACGAAAGAATTACTGAAATTGCTCAAATGTTATCGGGAGCCAAAATTTCGGATTCGGCATTAAATCATGCAAAAGAATTATTAAATTAAATATTTAAATTATATTTGCCTGCTTAACAACTAGATCAAAATCTGAAGAAATATGATTAAAAAATTATATGTTTTATCTATTTTTTGCTTGTTTATTAGCGAAATAAATGCACAGGATACTGCTTCAAGAGAAACTACCGAAATAGTTAGTAATGGTGCTAAGTCTTATTTAATAAAAGATTTTCCTCAAGGTGTATATAAAACATATGATAATTTTATTGAGAAATCATCAATTAATATGGGTGATGCTATAGAAAGGCATACTATTTTTGGTTCTAAACCAATCGATAAAAATGTAGAGGTAGATCAGGCTTTCTTTTACTTTAAGAAGAATAATGTGAAAATCACTGATTATTTCGCTATTGTTTACAATGGTAATCTTTATTTACAGCAAAGATATCTTATGAAGTTTGCTTCAAAGGAAGATCGAAATATGTCAGCTGATAATCCAAATTCTTACCATAGAGTTTTAAATGACGGAAAGTTTTTATATCTCGAAGGACCTTTCGCAAATGCATGGTCTAAGGCTTTTGCGTATAATGCAGGTGCGGCAGGAGGTGCATTGGCGGCTAGCTTAAATACTTTGAAAGGTATTGTTTTTAATGTTGAAAAGAAAGAGTTTAGTTTTATAAGAGAATGCGAAGACTTAAATACACTTATTATACAATATGATGGTGTTAAGATTGAATGTAAAGATAAAAAAATTGACATTTTAACTGTTAGAGAAAACATTGAAAAAATTATAAAATAGAATATATTATTTTGTTTTTCAGGAGGGTATATTGTTTAAATAAAATTGAAATAAAAAAAGTATGATTATAGAGCCTAGAATGAGAGGATTTATTTGTTTGACAGCCCACCCAAAGGGAGCCGAACAAAATGTTAAAAATCAAATAGAATATATCAAATCAAAAGGTGCAATCGCTGGTGCAAAAAAAGTACTGGTTATTGGTGCTTCAACAGGTTTTGGATTAGCTTCAAGAATTACAAGTGCTTTTGGGTCTGATGCTGCGACAATTGGAGTGTTTTTTGAAAAACCGCCTGTTGAGGGAAAAACAGCTTCTCCAGGTTGGTATAATTCTGCTGCATTTGAAACAGAAGCTCATAAAGCAGGTTTATATGCAAAAAGTATCAACGGAGATGCTTTTTCAAACGAAATAAAAAGAGAAACATTAGATTTAATTAAAGCTGATTTAGGACAAGTAGATCTTGTAATTTATAGTTTAGCTTCACCAGTGCGTACAAATCCTAATACAGGAGTTTTGCACCGTTCGGTTTTAAAACCTATTGGACAAACTTTTACAAATAAAACAGTTGATTTTCATACAGGAAATGTAACCGAAGTTTCAATCGCTCCAGCAAACGAGGAAGATATTGAAAATACAGTTGCAGTTATGGGGGGTGAAGACTGGGCTATGTGGATGGATGCTTTAAAAAATGAAAATTTATTGGCAGACGGCGCTACAACAATTGCTTATTCTTATATTGGGCCTGAACTTACAGAAGCTGTTTATCGTAAAGGTACAATTGGTCGTGCAAAAGATCATTTAGAAGCGACTGCATTTACAATTACAGATAGTTTAAAATCTATTGGAGGAAAAGCTTATGTTTCTGTAAACAAAGCATTAGTTACACAAGCAAGTTCTGCAATTCCAGTTATTCCATTGTATATTTCTCTTCTTTATAAAATTATGAAAGAAGAAGGTATTCACGAAGGTTGTATCGAGCAGATTCAGCGTTTATTTCAAGATAGATTGTATTCTGGTTCTGACGTTCCAACAGACGAAAAAGGAAGAATTAGAATTGACGATTGGGAAATGCGTGAAGATGTTCAGGCAAAAGTTGCTGAACTTTGGAAAGAAGCTACGACGGAAACATTACCAGCTATTGGAGACTTAGCAGGTTATAGAAATGATTTCTTAAATTTATTTGGATTCGAATTTGCTGGAGTTGACTACAAAGCTGAAGCAAATGAGATAGTTAATATTGAAAGTATCAAATAAATAAAAATTAACATAAGTAAAAAACCATCAACCAAAAGTTGATGGTTTTTTTATGAATATAGCATATCTTTGTTAAAATTTTTAAAGTTTAAAATATACAATTTAATACCGCATTCCCATTATGATTTTTTCTTTAGTTATACCTGTGTATAATCGTCCAGATGAAGTAGATGAACTTTTAGAAAGTCTTTCAAAATCTGATTATAATGAAGCTTTTGAGATTGTCCTTGTTGAAGACGGGTCGACAATTCCTTGTAAAGATGTTGTAATGACTTATCAAGGAAAATTAAATATATCATACTATTTTAAAGAAAATTCCGGACCGGGTGATTCTAGAAATTTTGGAATGCAGAAGGCTAGAGGAGATTATTTTATCATATTCGATTCAGATTGTATTATTCCTCCAAATTACCTAAGCGAAGTTCGTAAAGCTTTAAATGAAGATTATGTTGATTGTTTTGGCGGTCCAGATAAAGCATTAGATAGTTTTTCAGACATACAAAAAGCAATCAATTTTGCGATGACATCTTTCCTGACAACAGGCGGAATTCGAGGTGGTTCTGAAAAAATTAATAAGTTTCAGCCGCGAAGTTTTAATATGGGAATTTCGAAAAAAGCATTTGAAGCTTCTAAAGGATTTGGTAATATTCATCCTGGGGAAGATCCAGATTTGTCGATTCGTTTGTGGAATTTAGGATTTGAAACCAGATTATTTCCTGACGCCTATGTTTATCATAAACGTAGAATCGATTGGGAGAAATTCTCGATACAAGTTAATAAATTCGGAAAAGCCCGCCCAATATTAAACAGCTGGTATCCAGAGCATAAAAAGGTGACTTTTTGGTTTCCTACATTATTTATATTGGGTCTATTATTAGCTTTTTTACTATTAATATTTAATATTGATATTTTATTACAATTATATTTTGTATATTTCGTTATAATTTTTCTTACAGCAACTATTCAGAATAAAAGCATTAAAATTGGGTATCTATCTGTAATTGCAGTTTGGAAACAGTTTTACGGATACGGAAGAGGTTTTTTAGAGTCTTTCATAAAAGTTGGTTTATTAAAGAGAAAACCACAAGAAGCTTTTCCTCGTATGTTTTTTAAAGTATAATTCATGGTTAAAGTCATTGGTTTAACAGGCGGAATTGGAAGCGGTAAAACTACAATTGCCAATTTTTTTAAAGAAAAAGGTGTGCCGGTTTATATAGCCGATGATGAAGCCAAAAAAGTAATGCAGTCGATTGAAATTATCGATCAAATAAAAAGTGTTTTTGGCGAAACTCTTTTTGAAAACAATATTTTAAATAGATCAAAACTTGCTGAAATCGTATTTAATAATGCAGATAAGCTCGCACAGCTAAATGCTATTGTACATCCAGCGGTAAAAAAAGATTTTGAAAATTGGCTCCAGCAGCATAAAAACGATCAATATGTGGTTTATGAGGCTGCTATTTTATTTGAAAGTGGAAGATATAAAGAGTGTGATTACATTGTTACTGTAACAGCTCCGATTGAAGTACGTATTGAAAGAGTAATAAAGCGCGACAATACTACAAGAGAACAGGTTTTAAGCCGGATGGAAATGCAGTGGAATGATGAAAAACGAATTTCTTTGAGCAATTTTGTTATTAATAACAGTAATCTTAAAATTGCTAACGAAGAAGTTGTTAAAATTCTTAAAATTTTAAATATAAAACAAAATCAGTCTTAAATGTTAATATTTGGTTAATGTATTATTTAGTATATTGTTAAAATATTAATTTTGTTTCGATGAATAAATTATTTTTTAGAATACTTGTTTTATTGATGAGCTTGTCCTTAATAGGGATAATTCTAGTACAGGTATTTTGGTTCAATTCTTCGTTTAAAAATAACGAAGAACAGTTTAAATACCACGTTACACAAGTAATCGGAAATGTTGCCGATAAGCTTGAACAGCAAGAAGAGTACAGTTTTTACGATAAATATAATCGCATTAAAGACAGTACAGGAAAAATTCCAAAAAAAGAAGATTTATTGCAGGTTTTTTATGTTCAGAGGAATGCAAAGACGAATAAAACTATCATCTACTCAAATACATTAACTTCTGAAGATTATGATATAAGCGGTTCGCTTTTTAATAAAAAATTCAGCAGTGAACGATTTAAAAATTTTAGTACAAAAAGAGTAACTGAAGTTTATAACAATAATAACGGTATTGATAATAATAATTTAGGACAGAGTTTAATACCTGATCTAAAGATTGAAAAATCAGGTAGTTTAGATATTCTTAATAAAGTTCAACAGCAAATTCAATATAAAGATATTGCGTCATTAACCCCAATTGATGGCAGAATTACAAAAGATAAACTCTATAAACTCTTAAGGAAAGAATTAGAAGAATACGGCGTTAAAACCAAATTTGAATTTGGAGTTTACAGCAGCGGCGTTCCAACTAAAATAAAATCCGATGGATTTCATTACGACAAAGAGGCAACGTATAGTATTCCAATTTTTACAGATAACGAAGGAAATAGTAAATATCAGTTATCAGTTACATTTCCTCATAAAAAGAAATTTTTATTATCTGAATTGCTAAGCATTACAATATTATCAATCGTTTTTACATTAATTATTATAATAGCTTATACTAGTGCATTAAATCAGTTGCTGCGTCAAAAACACATTTCTGAAATCAAAACCGATTTTATAAATAATATGACGCATGAGTTTAAAACTCCAATTGCAACGATAAATTTAGCATTAGATGCAATTAGGAATCCAAAAATTATTGAAGATAAAGAAAAGGTTTATCGTTATCTTCAAATGATTCGGGATGAAAATAAAAGAATGCATGCACAAGTTGAGAATGTATTGCGAATTTCTAAACTTGAAAAGCGAGAATTAGATATTACAAAAGAGCCAACTGTAATTACTGAGATAATTGATGATGCAATTGAGCATGTAAATTTAATTTTAGAAGATAGAAAAGGGACTGTTGTAAGACATTATAATGCGGCCAGAACCACTTGTTTGATAAATGAGGTACATTTTACAAACGTATTGGTTAATATTTTAGAGAATGCGATAAAATATTCACCAGATATTCCTGAAATTGAAATTTTTACAGAGAATGTTAAAGACATGATTCTGATAAAAGTAAAAGACAATGGATTAGGTATGAGTAAAATTGCTCAGAAAAGAGTTTTTGAGAAATTTTACAGAGAACATACAGGAGATTTACATAACGTAAAAGGACATGGTTTAGGTCTTGCTTACGTAAAAAGAATTGTAGAAGACCATAATGGTCAAGTATATGTTGAAAGTGAAAAAGGAAAAGGTAGCACCTTTATAATAAAAATACCATTAATAAATTAAAATATGGAAAATAATAACAAAAGAATACTTTTAGTAGAAGATGACCTTAATTTTGGGGCAGTTCTTAAAGATTATCTAATGTTAAATGACTTTGAAGTTACTTTAGCTAAAAACGGTATGGAAGGTTTCGAGAAATTCAAAAAAGATGTATATGATTTATGCATTCTGGATGTAATGATGCCTTATAAAGATGGTTACACTTTAGCCAAAGAAATCAGAGAAAAAAACAGTGAAGTGCCTATTATCTTCTTAACAGCAAAATCTATGAAAGAGGATGTGTTAAAAGGATACAAAGCTGGTGCTGACGATTATTTGAATAAGCCTTTTGATTCAGAAGTTTTATTGATGAAAATCAAAGCAATTATTCAGAGAAAATCTGCTGATACAAAAGCAGAACAAGTTCAATTTGAGTTTAATATTGGTAAATTCCACCTTAATTCTAAACTTAGATTTTTAACTTTCGAAAACGAAGAACCAATAAAATTATCTCCAAAAGAGAACGAATTACTTAAAATGTTAATTCTTCATGAAAATGACTTAATGCCAAGAGAATTAGCTTTGACTAAGATTTGGAGAGACGACAATTACTTTACTTCAAGAAGTATGGACGTTTACATCGCAAAGCTTAGAAAATATCTAAAAGCAGATGAAGATGTAGAAATCTTGAATATTCACGGAGAAGGTTTCAGATTAGTTGTTAAAAGCAAAGTATCTGAATAATAAATTCATCCGAAAAAATAGAAGCTCTGAGAAATCAGAGCTTTTTTTATGCTTTAAAATTAGAATTTATATTGACGAGGGTTTTAATCTTGAGAGACGTATTACGATAATTCATTACGCATCAACGATTAAATAGTTGGCAATATCGACAAAAAACTAATTATTTTGAGTTGGATTTAAAGTGTTTATTGTTAGATAGATAGCTTTTTTTTATTAAGTATTAAAGAGTAGAAATATTTATTTTAAAGAATTTTCTTTAAAATAAATTTGGAAATTCAAAAAACAATTCTGAATATTTGCAGACGAAAAAATAATAACCCTTTTAAAAACGAAGAAAAATGTTTGTACTTACATCAACATCACAAAGCTTCACACCAAACAGATTTGGTGCAGCGACTCTTCGTGGCTTATTTCAATCTTAGAAATACATTTTTAGATATATAAAAAAGCCCGAAGACATTTAGTTTCGGGCTTTTTTTATTCTAGACACTTCAAATTTTCCCGAAAGAATAATTTAACAACTATCCGAAAGGATTAAAGATTTCGCATGTTTATTTCATTTTGAACCATTTTACGTTCGATTTGATTTGAGCTTGTCCAACAAATAATTAAATAATTTATGGGAAATAAATTAACTGGAAAAGACCTGATTAAATTAGGTTTTCCAAAGAATAATTCAATAAATATAGCCTTAGGGCAGATAAACAGATATAGAAAAAGAGAGAAAAAAGAAACTATTCTAACAGAAGCAAAAGACGTCTTGTTAAATCCGGAAAAGTACGAAGGAAATGGAACTTGGGGTAAAGTGGCTGAAGGTTTAATAAAACCAGTTCAAGTAAGAATGCATCAGCTTAAAACAACAAGAGCGCCTTTTACCATTTTTGGTGAAAATGAAATTGACCAACAGGCAAAATTTCAATTGTATGATTCGTTGAAACTGCCAGTTTCAGTTGCTGGAGCATTAATGCCAGATGCACATTCAGGATATGGATTACCAATTGGCGGGGTTTTAGCAACAGATAATGCTGTAATTCCTTACGGAGTTGGAGTTGATATTGGATGTCGAATGAGTCTTTCAATTTTCGATTTGCCAGCCTCTCATTTCAAAGGAAAAGAACATCAATTAGAGGCAATTTTAAAAGATAATACAAAATTTGGGATGTATGAAACACATGCTTCAAGAGTTGATCATGAAGTGTTTTATAAAAGCGAATTTCAGGATATTCCGTTACTAAAGAATCTTTTGCCAAAAGCCTATAAACAATTAGGAAGTTCAGGCGGAGGAAACCATTTTGTAGAGTTTGGAATCGCTAAAATTGAAAATCCAGAGAACGAATGGAAGCTTGATAAAGGCGAATATTTTGCTGTTCTTTCGCACAGTGGTTCTCGGGGTTTAGGTGCAAATATAGCGAAGCATTACACATATTTGGCAACAAAACAATGTCCGTTACCTAAAAATGTACAGCATTTAGCTTGGTTAGATTTAAATACGCATGATGGTCAGGAATATTGGCTGGCGATGAATTTAGCAGGAGAATATGCAAAAGCTTGTCACGATGATATTCACAGACGAATTGCCAAAGCAATTGGAAAAAGAGTAGTGGTAACGATTGAAAATCACCACAATTTTGCTTGGAAAGAAATGGTAAATGGTCAGGAATGCATTGTGCATAGAAAAGGTGCAACTCCTGCGGCAGAAGGTCAGTTGGGAATTATTCCTGGTTCAATGACTGCGCCCGGCTACATTGTAAAAGGAAAGGGAAATGCCGAAAGTTTAAATTCTGCTTCGCATGGTGCCGGACGTTTGTTTTCAAGAGCGAAATGTAAAAGTACATTTACGCAAAGTGAAATTAAAAAGGTTTTGAAAGCCAATGATGTAACGTTGATTGGAGGAAATATTGACGAAGCGCCAATGGCATACAAAGACATTACAAAAGTGATGGCAAATCAAACCGATTTGGTTGAAGTTTTAGGAACTTTTACGCCGAAGATTGTTAGAATGGATCGTTAAAAAGTAGATTATGGAAAGATTTCAAGATGAAAATAAATGGTTAGGGAATTTTTACAATGAGATTTTTGTAAAATGCCCAAAATGTGAATCTAGGGCCATTGTAAGGAGCGTACCAAAGAAAGATTGTGAATGTGGTAAATGCATAACAATGATTTTTGAGTGTAAACATTGCTTTTACAAAATGGATGAACCTATTTATCAATATGTGGCATATGGGAAAGAGTATTGTAATAATTGCTTTGAAAAATTTGAATATAAGTCTCAACCATTAAAGGAAAAACCGTTAATGTATAAAACCAAATGTCCGCATTGTAATTTTCAAGAGGATTGGAAAACAAAGGTTTATAGAGCTCGAAAGGAACCAAAGCATGATGATGGTTTGGTAAAAGAATGTTGGTATAATTTACCACTGTGGTTTCAAAAAGAAGTCAATGATAGTATTTTCTGGGCTTATAATCAAGATCATATTGATTATTTAGAAAGATACATTCAAGCTGATTTAAGAGAACGCAATTCAAAAATGAATGTTACTTCAAGTTTAGTTTCTCGTTTACCACAATTTGTAAAAGCAGCAAAAAACAGAGAGAAACTGCTTAAAATTTTAAGAAAATGGAAAGAATAATTCAAATAACAGCGGGTCGAGGACCTGCAGAATGCACTTGGGTTGCTGCCCAAGTGCTTAAAAAAGTATTAGAAGAAGCACAAGATCAGCAATTAGATGTTGTTTTACTTCAAAGGGAAACAGGTGAGGAAAATGGAACGGTCGAAACAGCTTCTATTGCTGTAAAAGGTAAAAATGCAGACAGTTTTGTGAACTCTTGGCTTGGTACGATTCAGTGGATTGGTCAAAGTCAGTTTAGAAAAATGCACAAGCGCAAAAACTGGTTTATTGGGATTTTTGAAATCGAATCGCAAAAAAATGTGTCATTTTCAGAAAATGATATTCATTATCAGGCAATGCGTAGTTCTGGAGCAGGAGGTCAGCATGTGAACAAAGTGAGTTCGGCAATTCGTGCAACACATATTCCAACAGGAATTGCAGTTGTGGCAATGGACAGCCGTTCGCAGCACCAAAACAAAAAACTAGCAACAGAAAGATTATTAAAAAAATTAGAAGACGAAAAACTAACTCAACTTAAAAATCACGTTGGAAAGCAATGGGAAAATCAGCTGAATATTCAGCGCGGGAATCCTATTAGAGTTTTTACCGGAAGTGATTTTAAAAAGAATAAAATAGAGAAAACCTATAAAGCAACTCGTCAGAAATTAAAAAACGATTTACATAATGAAAACAATAGATAAATATCTTTTTCAGGCTTTGGATAACTATCCGTATTCGCTTGAGGAAACAATTGAATCTTTGGATTATGCTTTTTCTTATAATGCAAAAAATACTATGGTTTTGTGTTTGTACGGAAGAATTCAGGCTGAGCAGTTAATGAATTACGAAGATGCAAAATTGTATTTTCAGGAAGCTCTGGCTATTAATATTTATGCGTTTGAAGTGTATCCGCATTATTTGCAGACTTTAATTTTAAATGAAGATTATGAAGAAGCTCAAAAGTTAATCGATTTTGCTTTGACGATAAAAGGAATTAATAAATCTGATATTTATGTGAAGAAAGCAATTCTTTTCGAAGCGCAGCAGGAATTTGAAAAAGCATTAAAAGAAATTAAAAATGCAAAATTATGCAGTTTACAGTTTGCTTTTGATTCTGATATTAGTGAAGTAGAGAAAAGAATTCAAGGTAAAATAGATTTGTTAAAGAAGAATAAGAATTATAAAAAGAAATCTAAAGAGAAATCGAAATGATTTTGATGAAAAAACGATGCATATTGCATCGTTTTTTTGTTTTTTAGATAAAGTTTGTCATTTCTCCTCCGTCGAAATGACAATATTATAGGAAAATAGAGAGGAAAGAAAACTTATTTATAAACTTGTTTTACTTCCAATGTAATTCCAAAGCAAAACAGGTTTTGTCGCCTTTCGTAATGCTGAATGTTGCTGTAGTATGATCGTCGTCTTCGCTTTCATGAATTACAACATTATCTTTTAATGAAAGTTCTTTCATGAAATTCATTTCGAAGCTTTTTACTTCCTGCTTCATAATTCTTTTTGGGTCAACATGATCGAGACACCATTCAAGATATTTTACGTTGTTTACGTGGTTTACAATGTCTAAATCAGATAAGTAAACTATTTTTTCAAAAACAGCTTCTTTTTCGTGATTGATGTTTATTTTAGAAAAGCCTTCCTCAGTTGCTCTATTTTCAGGGAATAATTCGAAATGTTCGTAAGGTAACGCTAAAGCTTCCGGACGGCGTAATTGTGTATTAAAAACGGCCCAATAAGTCTCGCAGCCTACAATTTTCTTTCCGTTTACATACATTTCTAAAGCACGAACAGAGCGTGAATTTTCTAGGCTATTAATCCATGTTTTTACGGTTACAACGTCTTGCCATTTGGGTAAAGCGTGAACTTCAACGCGCATTCGGCTTAAAACCCAAGCTTGGTGAAATTCCTGCATATCATAAAAGCTGATTCCTCCAACTTCTGAATGTGCGGCAGCGGTTAATTGTAAAATATTACACAAATCGGTATATTTTAAGAAACCTGTTGGCGTACATTGTGTAAAATTGATTTCCCAGTCTTTACTTAATACGGATGTAAAATTTGGAGATATTGGCATTTTTTAATTTTAGATTGTTGAGTTTAGATTTTTCTTTTTGAGAATAGAAGAAAGATGAAAGAAAAAAGACTTTTATTTTAGAATATTTTCTATGTAAGTTGTAATTTCTTTTCTATCTGTTGCGTAATCAAACCATTTTGTGTTTTCATTTCGTTTGAACCACGTTAATTGTCTTTTGGAAAATCTTCGTGTATTTTTTTTGATTTCATCTATGGCAAAAGGCAAAGTGAATTCTCCATCAAAATAACTAAATAATTCTCTATAACCGACCGTTTGAAGTGCATTTAACGCTTTATTAGGATACAGTCCTTTTGCTTCTTCAAGTAAACCTTCATTCATCATAATATCAACACGCTGGTTGATTCGGTTGTAAATAACTTCTCTGTCTGCATCTAAACCAATTAAAACAGGGGTGAAGTCTCTATTGTTTTTCTTTTGATTTAGAAATGATGAATAGGGTTTTTGGGCTCCAATACAAACTTCTACAAAACGCATCATTCGCTGTGGATTTTGTAGTGTTTGCGGGTTTTCTACCGTTATTTTTTGATAATATTCGGGATCTAAATTTTTCAGTTGCTCTTGAAGATATTCAATTCCAAGTTTTTCATAGTTAGAATTTACTTGAGAACGAACTTGAGGATCGATTTCAGGAAATTCATCGAAACCTTTTAAAATGGCATCAACATACAGGCCTGAACCGCCAATAAGAATGACAAAATCATTGGTTTGAAATAGTTCTTCAATTTTGGCTAAAGCTTCTTTTTCGTAATCGCCTACGGTGTAATTTTCGAAAATAGATTTATTTTGAATGAAATGATGCTGGGCAGAATTTAATTCTTCTTGATTAGGTACTGCAGTTCCAATTGTCATTTCTTTGAAAAACTGACGGCTGTCGCAAGAAACGATTTCGCATTTGAAATGTTGTGCCAAAGCAATGCTTAAGGCTGTTTTGCCTATTGCTGTTGGCCCGACAATGGTAATTAGGTATTTCATATTATTTTTAGCCCGGATAGAAATGAAAACCCCGGACTTATGTTTGTTCGTTTTTTTTGGGATAAAAAAGCGACTTTAGAAGCTCTTTTTATACCTTTAAAAAACAACAAAGATAAGGAGGAGTTGCAATGTACAGCCGGATCAGCTTCTTAAATTTAACTATTTGGCAATTGAGTTCCACATTCGTAACAATATTTGGCGTTATCGAAGTGAACTTGTGATTGACATTTTTTACATGTTTTTTTCGTATTTACCGAGCTGCTTTTTAGACTGCTTTTTGCAAATTCTGCAGTCACAATTCCTGTTGGTACGGCAATGATTCCGTAACCTAAAATCATTACAAATGCAGCAATAAACTGTCCTAAAGGAGATTGTGGCGAAATATCGCCGTAACCAACTGTTGTCAGGGTTACGATTGTCCAGTAAATTCCCATCGGAATACTTGTAAATCCTGATTCTTTGCCTTCTACCAAATACATAATTGTACCAATGATTACGGTGCTGATAAGTACAAAATAGATGAAAACTAAAATTTTCTCTTTGCTGGCTTCTATTGCGTCTTTAAGCTGTGCCGATTGATGAGAGATTTGGGGAATATGCAGTATCTTGAATAATCGGAAAAAACGCAGTGCTCTGACAACGGATAAAACACTTGCTCCAGGAAAAAATATAGATAAATACATGGGTAAAACGGCAAGTAAATCAATTACTCCGTAAAAGCTGAATACATATTTAACTGGTTTTTGAATGGAGATGATTCTTAAGATATATTCTATTGTGAAAAACACAGTAATAATCCATTCGCAAATAAGCAGCTGGTTATGGTATTTTTGGCTGATTCCTTCAACGGTATCAAGCATAATAAGAAGAACACTTAATAATATCAATCCCAATAAAACCAAATCGAACATTCGTCCTAATATGGTATTAGTACCGTATAGAATGATTTTTATTCGTTCTCTGAATATTTCGTAGTTCGTTTTTTTGTTTTTCATATCAGCGAAGCTAATGATAGTTTCGAGCGTTAAAAATGCAGAATTTTGAGATTTTTATTTTTACGGATGTAGTTCTGTATAATATTTTTTACATCTCGATTGTGCTGCATTGGTATTAAAATATTCTTTAGAATTTCGATATTCGTAATTTGATAGTTTAGATCGTAATATGCATAACCTTTGTAGATGCCATTTTCGATTAAAACTGCACTTCTTTCATTTACATTTCGGCCTCTGTCTTTTAAAATCATGCTTTTATTCTCAAAACTATTTTCAGAGATAAACTGCTGCACTCGGGCATTGTAAACTTCTGGGGTAATTTCGCCAATACAAGCCCCATCGCACTGCTTTATTTTATATTGAAAACATTCTTTTTTTGTTTGATAAAGTCCTGTCAGTTTTTGACATAGATGATATTTTTCGGTAAATCTAAAAAGAGCATTTTTAGCTTCTTGCAGGGTAACAAATGAGGTGATTTCTCGTTTACGACCGTCCGTTTTTTCAATTTTTAAATTAATATAACCATTAGAATCTTTCTCAGAATATAAGGCGTATTGAAAAATTGTTTTGCGCTGAGCACGATTGTATCGCGGTCTGTTTATTTTTATTTCTTCGCTTTCTTTTAAAAGAGCGATTAATTCACTTCCGGTTTCATCGTATGTAATAGTAAAAACTTCAGCTTGAATTTTTTTACTTTTTGTTGTGATTCCTGTAAAATGCTGATTGATTCTTTTCTTTATGTTTTGACTTTTGCCAATGTATATTAAAGTCCCGCTTTCGTTGTAAATATAATATACTCCAGTTTTAGCAGGCATTTGGTTTAATAGATCTAGAAACTTTGGTGCAATTCCTTTTTCTACTTCCAGCTTTATAAAATCTTTTACAATTGTTTTTTCTAAGTCTTTTTCTAAAAGCATTTTAAACAGCTTTGTAGTTGCCATTGCGTCTCCGCTGGCGCGATGTCTGTCTGCCATTGGAATTCCAAGAGCGCGCACTAGTTTTCCTAAACTGTATGAAGGCTGTTCTGGAATTAATTTTTTTGCAAGTTCAACGGTACAAAGTGTTTTTGCTTGAAAGTCATAACCCAGACGTCTAAATTCTGTGCGTAAAATGCGATAATCAAATGATGCATTGTGAGCGACAATAATACAGTCTGAAGTTATTTCGATGATTCGCTTGGCAACTTCAAAAAATTTTGGAGCTGATTGTAACATAGCATTATTGATTCCAGTTAATTTAACCACAAATGGCTGAATTGGAATTTCGGGATTAATTAGGCTAATGAATTGATCGACAACTTCATGACCATCAAATTTATAGATGGCAATTTCAGTAATTCCTTCTTCATTAAACTGGCCTCCAGTAGTTTCTATGTCTAATATTGCGTACATTCTTAGATCTCAATGGTCAATGAATAAAAAATAAAAATCAAATAATTCGTTTTTTAAAGCTTAAAAAAGGATTTAAAAAAAGATTAATTTATTTGCTTTGTATTCTCTTTTATTAGAGAATATCTTCATTTTTATACTCTTGAATTATAATATATTTTCAGGTTTCAAGATAGAAAATAGTACTTGAAAAACCATTCTTTTTTTTTAAATTATTGTAAGTTTAAAATTGAAAATCGAATTTAAACTAAAGTCACAATTTTGTCGACACTCCAAGCTTCTGGTTTGGCATTGAATAGTTTTTTTGTAAAAGTCCAAACGCTGCTAAAAAGTTCAGATTGTCGATAATTTTCTAAATCGCTTTCGGTTTCCCAATAACTATAAGTAAAAAAAATGCATTTATCGTTTTTATCTTGATACAATTCTAAAAAGCGATTTCCTTCTGCATTGCGTATTTTGTCTTTAACAGATTCAAAATTCTCTAGAAAATCAGAGATTTTATCTTCGTGAAAACTCATTTTTACAATTCTGACAAACATGTATTCAATTTTTAGATTGTTGTTTTTTTAGATTTATTGAAAATCTGAAAGCTTATAGGTGGGCAAAAGTATCAAATTGAATTGTTCTTTTTAAGATAAATACTTCTTTATAAGAATAATATTTTGTTGTTCTTAATCTCTATTGTGCTAATATTTTTTTTACTTGATTATAATTGAGTATGTCTTTAAAAAAAGTAAATACAGCTCTTCCATTCGGCTGAGTATTAATGAGTATCTTTTCTTTTTTATTCTAATAATTGTAACGGTTTGACCTTGAT
>NZ_NRQV01000041.1:0-30637 GCF_004119505.1 Flavobacterium sp. YO64
TTAATAAAAAAAAGATTGGGTTTTACAAATGATCTGTTTTTTCTTACGATTAAATTTGTTAAATAATTATACGGTTTAACTTATTGGTTTTTAAGTATTTGAGTTTTTTTGTTTTTTAAAACAATGTTCCTGTTGTTATTATTGATCAAGAATTAAAAGCGATTAATGCTAATTGAAACCTATATGTATAAAATGATGTTTTGATTTTTTTGTTTAAGTATTTTTTATTTTTTTTAATTAAGTTTTATTGAAAAATAAAAAGAATTATCGATCTGTTTTGATAACAAAGTATTTACAAGTTTTAGCTTTTGAAAGGTCAATATGATTAATCAATTTTAAATTTTAGAGTTAGAATTTGCAACTTTAAAAATTAGAAACCGAAATTATAAGATTTCAGAAAAAAGTATATCTTTAACCAACCAAAAACCAAAAAAATGCAAGAAAACGACCAAGAAAATTTTAAAAGAGAACTCGGATTATTAGACGGAACCATGCTTGTGGTTGGTTCTATGATTGGATCTGGAATATTTATTGTAAGTGCAGATATTGCCAGACAAGTAGGTTCAGCAGGATGGCTTACGCTAATTTGGTTAATCTCAGGATTAATAACTGTTATTGCCGCTGTAAGTTATGGTGAATTAAGTGCAATGTTCCCAAAAGCGGGAGGGCAATATGTATATCTAAAAGAAGCGTACAATAAGTTAATTGCGTTTTTGTATGGCTGGAGTTTCTTTGCCGTAATTCAAACCGGTACAATTGCCGCTGTTGGAGTTGCTTTTTCAAAATTTGCAGCGTATTTGTATGAACCTTTCAGCGATGAAAATATATTGTATGAAATTGGTTCTTTCAAGCTTAATTCAGCGCAGTTAGTATCGATATTCACTATTATTTTATTGACATACATTAATAGCCGCGGGGTAAAAAATGGTAAAATTCTGCAAACCGTTTTAACAATTATCAAAATTTTATCGTTGCTGGGATTAATTGTATTCGGATTTACACTTGCAGCAAAAGCTTCAGTTTGGGATGCTAATTGGGCAGACGCTTGGAATACTCGTTCGTTTGACAAAGAAAGCGGTTCGTGGATGCCAATTGGAGGTATGGCTTTGGTTACTGGAATTTCAGCAGCAATGGTTGGCTCTTTATTCTCAAGTGATGCATGGAATGGTGTAACTTTTATTGCCGGCGAAATTAAAAATCCAAAACGTAACGTTGGTTTCAGTTTATTTTTAGGAACTTTTATAGTTACAATTATTTACGTTCTTACAAACATTATGTATTTAGCTGTAATTCCGCTTGATGAAATTGCAACTGCAAAATCTGATCGTGTGGCGGTTGTAGCTTCGCAATATATTTTTGGAAATATAGGTACATTGATTATAGCTATTATGATTATGATTTCGACTTTTGCCTGCAATAACGGATTAATTATGGCTGGCGCAAGAGTTTATTATACAATGGCAAACGATGGTTTGTTTTTTAAAAAAGCTGCAGTTTTAAATAGTTCAAGTGTACCAGCTTGGGCATTATGGGCACAGTGTATTTGGGCTTCGGCTTTATGTCTTACAGGTAAATATGGTGATTTGTTAGATTTTGTAATCATCATTGTTTTGATTTTTTATATTTTAACGATTTATGGAATTTTTATCTTACGCAAGAAAATGCCAGATATTGAAAGACCTTATAAAGCGTTTGGATATCCTTTTTTACCAATGTTGTATATAATAATTGCAACAGCAATTTGTATATCATTGCTTGTTGTGAAATTTTCAACTTGCGGTTGGGGCGTATTGATTATGCTTACAGGAATTCCAGTTTATTATCTAACAAAACCAAAAGAAGTTTAGTACTGGCTTTGAGCTAAAATTAATATCTAGATATAAAAAACGCCTTATTCATAAGGCGTTTTTTCGTTACAATTAAAATATATAGAATTTCTATAAAGAAAATTTTTATGAGGTTTAAGCCAACTCATTATTAATTCTCTCCTCAGTAGGTCTTAATAAAATCAGATATATTATAATAAGTAGCCCAAATAATATAAAATCAGGTTTAAAAAATAATATTAAAAAAGCAGCACCTTCAAGAACTGTCCATCGCATTATAGAAGCAGTTTGATAAACAGGCAATTTGTCTTCCGTTTTTAATTTAGGATCTATTTGTTTTAATTGTGATTTGAATAAAAAAGTACTTAAAACAAAAGCTAGAACAGGTATAAAAACATATACAATTGAGGATGAGTCTATACTGGGAATGTTTTTTAATTTTTCAATTGAAAGTTCGCCTAAAAAGAAATAGACAAGAATTGTTCCTGCACAAACAGCAAGATGAATAATTTGCAAGGTTTTGATTTTTTGAGTCATGGTTTAGTTTTTTGAGGGTACAATATAAAACTAAAAAAGCTGCTTGCAATAAAAAAATAATGAGTTATTGCTTAATCATAAAAAAAGACACTGCTTAGAAAAACAGTGTCTTTTGATGTCAAATAATCTATTGAGATTGTTATGCGATAACAGGTTCAACAGAAGATTTTATAGTTGAATTAATAATAGAAATAGTAAGTGGGTCTGATTCTCCCGAGAAAAAAGCATCTAATATTTCCTGAAATATCGGATTTGTATTTTCAGTCATAGAAAAAAGTGTCATAGACGAACGTAATTTTCGAGCATCTAAATCTCCTAAAATTCCATCAGCTGATTTTCTTTTAAAAGTTAATAACAGTTCTGAAATTTCTATAAGATGTTTTCCTAAAATAGGATGCTCTAGAAATTCTGAAGCTTCTTTTAAATCGGCAATTGCATAAAGATTTGCAGTATCGCTCTTACCTAATCCTTTTACCTGTGGGAAAATGAACCACATCCAGTGAGTTTCTTTCTTTCCTTTTTTAATTTCTGAAAGTGCGGTAAGATAAAGTTTATTCTGCGCATCTAAAAAGCGCGCTAAATCATTGTTTGAATATGCCATTTGTGGTATTGTATTTAAAAAAGGGTTGCAAAAGTACTAAAAAAGAAAGGGTCTGCCTAATAAAAGATGCACGTAGTGAGTAATTTAACTTTTTTTTGAAGAATTTTCCTCATCGTTTTTAAGTAAGAAAAAGCTCATTTAGAGTTGTTTATATATCATAAACTCGTTTAGTTTGTCTAAAAGTCAGATTTATTCTGGGTAAAACAGGCCGTGCTGTTTTAGGAACTTGATGCTGCCAAAAACTATTGGTAGTTCCTGACATTAATAAAAAAGAACCATGATGTAATGGAATTTCAACTTGCGGAATTTCCTTACTGTATTTATGCCGGAGCCTGAACATTCTGGTTTCTCCAAAAGTTACCGAAGCAATAACTGGATTAGGTCCTGTATTATGTTCTTTGTCGCTGTGCCATCCTACACCGTCATTTCCATTACGGTACAAATTTAAAAGGAGACTGTTAAAATCAAGCTGCGTTTCTTTCTCTACACGGCTCCGAATGGTTAATAATTCATAAGTCCAATCTGGCCCGTTTAGATCTGCTCCGGGATTATCTTTGTCTTCATACCAAGAAATCATTCGAGGAACAGTGTAAGTTTTATCATAAATTTCCATTTCATATTCTCTCCATTTGGTTTTGCGAAGTATTCTTTCATAAAAACGATCAGATTCTTCTTTATTAAAGAAATTATCTATCAAAATAAGCTCTGAGTCAGGAATGTCAAATATTTTTCTGCCTTCCAAACCCGTTGCAAATAATTCGGTGTCGTTAAATAGTGTCATAACTTAAATTTTCTAAGTTTAGGCTTAATTCTGAAAATGCTTATTGAAGAATACTTTTCGAGGATATTTTTCTGCGAAAGCAAAAATCAATTGTTCTATATATTGATTGCTTTTATAAGTCGTAACATAGTTTTTTACTTCTTCAGGATCATGAATTGAAATGTCTGATGGAATATAACCCATACCATAAAAATGACCGTTTTCAATCCAAATACAACTGCGTTCCTCTTTTGATCTTCCTTTGTCTATAATAGCGAAAGAAGGTCTGTTGTTCAATAAAAAATCAATAGCATTATCAACTTGTTCGTTATGAAGCAAAACATCAGGCAGATTTCTGACATCATTATTTTGTATAAATTCTCCTTCTTCAGGTCTGGAATATTTGCAGAATCTTTGATCAATTTCAAATTGTGCAGACAGATCTCGGAGTAAATTTATAGCGTTATACATGCTGTTAAATTCATGAATGCAAGTCTGAAATTTACTCAGTTTTCCAACGGCTAAATATTTATAACCGTTTCTGGCTTCATACTGATAAATGCCAAATTTTGCTTCAAAACGTTTTAATGCTCTATTGTAGGTTGGCCAAAGCTGTTTTATTTCGGTGCATTCTAACAAAAGTGCCATTAATTCAGTAGCGCAGATTTCAAAGGAAATTCCGTGAATATCTCTCAAGAAATGCTGTCTTTGAGAATTGATATTATTGCCGCTAAAATGTGATGCCACACGTTTTTTTACATTGATAGCTTTTCCAACATAAATTACTTTTTTCGCCTGATTATAAAAATAATACACACCTGGTTTTTCGGGTAAATTATTAAAATCATCTGGTGGAAGGTTAGGAGGTAAGCGCTGATCTTGAGCTGTTTTTTTGATCATATTTTCGATTTCTCCCGCATCATCCCATTCTAACAGAAGAGAGAATAATACAGCAGTCGCATCTGCGTCTCCACCAGCGCGATGTCTGTTTTCTAGAGATATATTTAAAGAATTGCAAAGATTTCCTAAACTGTAAGAACCTAAACCCGGCTTGATTTTTCTTGCTGCACGAACGGTACAAAGTTTTTGTGCCGACCATTTAAAACCCGCTTGCTCCAACTGATGGTGAATAAATGAATAATCGAAGTTTACATTATGAGCAACAAAAATACGATCAGTAAGCATTTCCAATACTTTTTCTGAAATGTCATCAAAAATAGGTGCACTCGCCACCATTTCGTTATTAATACCCGTTAATCCAAAAATAGACAACGGTATATCTTTTTCTGGATTTACAAGCGTTTCATAACGGTCAATTACATTTTTGCCATCATGAATAATGATTGCAATTTCTGTAATGCGGCTGTCACTGGCATTTCCGCCTGTGGTTTCAATATCGACTATGGCATATTCCGTATTTTTCATTTGTATATAACGTAAATTCTTCTTTAGTTATTAAAATTTAACACATAGACTTAAAGTTAAAAATCGCACTTCTACAAGCTAAAAAACTATTTATCTATGTGTTAAAACTATGATACTCATTTAAAATTTCATTCGATGTCTTGGCAGATTAATTTCGTGCGCCTGTGGATAAGGTTTACGATGTGTCAGGCTTATATCTTCTTTAATTTGGCTTTGTGTTTTATATTGGTCTTTAGCATCCATATAACGTGGATCTGGAATAAAAGGCATTTTTGCCATTTTGATTATTGTTATCGTCGGGAAATGATAATCAACTTCAACATTTCCTAATAATAAATAGCAGCCGCCGCCCTGAAATGGATATTTTTCTAAACTATCAGGAAAATGTGCCGTATCAAAATAAGTACCTTCATGGTCGATCCAGGTTCCAAAATACATAGTTCCTTTTTTTGTTGGGACATGTTTTCTGGAAATTAAATACGCCAGCATTCTAACTTGTTTTTTATGATACTGAACCAAATCTTTCGCCATCACATCACCGCGATGTTTGGTTTGTAAAAGATCAAAAACAGTACATGAAACGGGGAAACTCAATAATTCGATTTCGTCAAACGCATCTTCAAAAACAGAACGTTCCAATTTTGGAAGTTTGTATTCTTTAACGGGTTCCTGCAGTAATTTTAGATCTCTGTTTTCAGGCTTAAAATTATTCAACAGTAGACTGGCAGTTACCAACAGCTGATTTTTAGTTTTCCCTGTAAAACGAAAAGCATTAATGAAAATCAGTGTTTTAACGCCTTCAATCCCAATTGGAATCCGATTTATAAAATTTTCGAGGGAACTAAAATCACCTTTTCTATTTCGATCCTCTTCAACCAAATGAGCGATTTTAGATTCCAGACTTTGAATGTGCATAAAGCCAAGGTAAATATCAGTTCCATACAAAGTGGTTTGATATTCACTTTTATTCACACACGGATTATGAACCGTTCCGCCAGACATTCGTGCTTCGTGTACATATACTTCGGTTCTGTAAAATCCGCCCTGATTATTGATTACCGCAGTCATAAACTCAATCGGATAATACACTTTCAGATACAAACTCTGATAACTTTCAACCGCATAAGAAGCCGAATGCGCTTTGCAGAAAGAATATCCCGCAAAAGATTCGATCTGGCGATAAATTTCCTGACTCAGCGATAATGGATGTCCTTTTTGAGCACAACTCTCAAAGAAATTATCTTTTACTTTTTGCAGAGCTTCCAAAGATCTTCCTTTTCCTGACATGGCACGGCGTAGAATATCTCCGTCAGGAGCGGGTAGTCCACCATAATGCTGAGCGATTTTGATTACATCTTCCTGATAAACCATAATGCCGTAAGTTTCACCGAGATGTTCTCTGAAAACCTCATGAAAATATTCAAACTGAGTCGGATTGTTATGGCGAAAAATATACTCTTTCATCATTCCCGATTGTGCAACTCCGGGACGAATGATAGACGACGCGGCGACAAGAATTTTATAATTGTCACAATTTAAACGACGCAGTAAACCACGCATAGCAGGACTTTCGATATAAAAACAGCCAATTGTATGTCCTTTTGCTAAATAAGAATTGCAAACCGCTTCGTCTTTAGAAATTGTAGTATCACGAATATTTACTTTTACTCCTCGGTTTTTGGCAATTAGTTTTACGCTGTCATCAATATGACCAATACCGCGTTGACTTAGAATATCAAATTTATCAAAACCAATTTCCTCTGCAATATGCATGTCAAAAAGTACGATTGGAAAACCTTTTGGAGGCATTTCCAGAGGCGTGTAATTTGTAATGGGTTCTTCAGAAATCAAAATTCCGCAGGCATGCATGCTTCGTTGATTGGGATATTTTCCCATCATTTGCCCGTATTCCTGAACTAGTTTTACAATTTTATTGGTTGGATGAAGTTCTTCCGGATTTTTTGCCAAAAGATCTAATTCTTCTTTAGGAAGGCCAAAAACTTTTCCAACTTCCCTAAAAATAGATCGATATTTGAACTCGACATTCGTACCGCAAAAAGCAACATGATCTTTGCCGTATTTTCCAAAAATATATTCTAAAATTATATTGCGTTCCTGCCAGCTCCAGTCAATATCAAAATCAGGTGGAGTTTTGCGGTTGAGGTTTAAAAAACGTTCAAAATACAAATCCAGTTCAATCGGACAGATATCGGTAATTCCGAGACAATAAGCAATAATACTGTTGGCGCCGCTGCCGCGCCCGATATGCATAAAACCTTTACTATTGCTGTACTGAATAATGTCCCAAGTAATTAAAAAGTAACCGCTGAATTCTAATTCGTCAATTACTTTTAATTCTTTTTCAACACGTGCTTTTGCTTCTAGATTTTCGTTTCCGTAACGTTTTTCAAATCCTTCCCAAGCCAATTCAGTCAGTTTTTCTAAATCTTTTTGACGGTTTTCAGTATAGAATTTTTTATTTCTTTTAGCTGAAAAATCATATTGAAAATTACAATCGTCAATGATACATTGTGTATTCAAAATGATTTCAGGATATTTTTCATAGAATGGCAGAATCGATTCTACAGGTTTCATCACATCAGAAACTTTGCAATAATCTGCCTCTGTAAGTTTCGATAAAATAATATTGGTATCAATAGCCCGAAGCACTTTATGAAGGTTGTATTCTTTTTTGCTTCTAAAAGTGACAGGCTGTAAAATCACCATTTTGGAGATTTTATTTTTATGTTTTGAAGTCAGAAGACTCGAAACTTCTTCAGGACGAACTCCAATAAATTCATTTTCAAAAAGAGTTTCAGGAGCATTTTCTAAAGTATAAATCACAAATGCGGATTCGAATTTTGGAGCACGCAAAGGCAAAGTTTCTCCGCTGAAATTATATTCCGTCAGAAAAACATTCATTTCAGCCAAACCTTCAGCATTTTGCGCCAGACCAATATATCGGAATTCGTGATTACATCGAAATTCCATTCCAACCAAAGGTTTGATTTCTTTTTCCTGACACGCTTTTATAAAATCGTAAATTCCTGTAACGGTATTAATATCCGTCAATGCCATTGCTTTTATACCATGCAAAACCGCTTCAGCAATCAATTCCTTAAGCGGAATCGTGCCGTAACGTAATGAATGATAAGAATGACAATTGAGATACATTATTTCTTGCGTTTTAAAATTTCGTCTTTATTATTTGGTTTAAAGTGAGCTCCGGCGCAGCGCATTACGGCATCAAAACCATAACGGCTTTTCATTTTGTCCATGGCTTCGTAAAGTGAAAGCATTTCCTGAGTATCTTCAAAAAGATCAATTTGATAAGTTCCGCGTACCAATCCGCTAAAGCGAACACCAATCAAGCGCAGACGCATACGACGCTGATACACTTTCTCAAAAAGTTCTATTACATTTTTGGTCAAGACATGATCGGCTGAAGTATAAGCTACTCGACATTGTTTGGTTTCGGTATCAAAATTGGCGTAACGTATTTTAACCGTAACCGTTGAAGTCAGCCATTGTTCCGCACGAAGCTGAAAAGCTAGTTTTTCGACCATTCCTAATAATATTCTTCTCAGTTTTGCAAGATCAATAGTATCTTGAGAAAAAGTAGTTTCGGTCGAAATTGATTTTCTCTCGGTGTAAGGTTCAACAGGAGTATGATCAATTCCGTGCGCTTTTTTCCAAAGTTCCAGACCATTTTTACCAATCATCTGCTGTAAAACTTCGGCAGGCATTTCGGCTAAAGTCTGAATTTTACGAACGCCGATTCTAGACAAAAGCTGAAAAGTCACAGCACCAACCATTGGGATTTTTTGAATCGATAACGGATTTAAAAAATCTTGTACTTTTTGTTCCGGAATTTCAAGATTCCCTACAGGTTTGCCTTCGCCAGTTGCAATTTTAGAAACGGTTTTATTGATGGATAATGAAAAACTAATAGGCAATCCAGTTTCTTTAATTACCTTTTGAGCCAATTCATTTGTCCATTTATAACTGCCGTGAAATTTGTCCATTCCGGTAATGTCCATATAAAATTCATCGATACTGGCTTTTTCTAAAACAGGCGCTTTTTCCTGAAGAATTTCGGTAACATCATGAGAAAGTTGCGAATATAATTCCATGTCGCCTTTCATCACTTTTGCAGTTGGACAAAGTTTTAAAGCCATACGAATTGGCATAGCAGAACGAACTCCATATTTGCGTGCTTCATACGAACAAGAGGCCACAACACCGCGATCTCCTCCGCCTATAATAAGCGGAATATCATTGAGTTCTGAGTTAGTGCGTCTTTCGCAGGATACAAAAAAGGTATCCAAATCCATATGTACGATTGCCCTTGCCATTTTCCTTTTTGTTTTTGTATGGAACAAAATTAGCACAGATAAGAACATTTTTTTATATATTTGCTGTTCCAAATTATAACAAATTAATTATGTCTTTATTTTCAGATAACATCAGAGCATTGAGGGTTAAGCATAAAATATCGCAGGAGAAATTAGCTGGAAACCTTAGTATTACAAGAGGAAGATACGTGAAATACGAAGATGGAACTTCGGAAGCGCCGTATGATATTTTAAAGAAAATCGCCTTGTTTTTTCATACAAGTATCGATTTGTTATTGTCGGTCGATATTCGGAAAATCAACATCGAAAATTTGATAAAACTCGAAGGAAACCGACTTATTCTGCCTATTCAAGTCGATAATTTTGGAGAAAATTATATTGAAATTGTTTCCCAAAAAGCAAAAGCCGGTTACCTAAACGGATATGCTGATCCTGAATATATTGAAAGTTTACAGCAGGTTTCACTTCCATTTTTAGGACCGGGCAAACACAGAGGTTTTCCTGTAGAAGGCGACTCGATGCCTCCGCACGAAGCTGGTTCAATAATTATTGGGCGTTATGTCGAAAGGTTAGGAGAAGTGATGGATGGAAAAACTTATATTTTGATTACCAAAAATGAAGGAATGGTTTATAAACGGCTTAATAAGAACAAAAAAAACACCTTGGTTTTAGAATCGGATAATAGTTTTTATCCGAATTATGAAGTGAAAGCTTCTGATATTTTGGAGATTTGGGAATATGAATGCAACATCGGACGATCAGACAAAAAACAAACATTGTCTGAAACCGAAAGCATGAAAGAACTGCTTCTAGAAGTGAAAAGAGAAGTAATGGAAATTAAAAATAATACTTCGAATACGTAATTTTTTCCGCCACGAATTCACGAATTATTTTAAATTAAAATTCGTGAATTACTTCGCTTGTTCGCTATCACTCGGGTCGTGGCGGAAAATCTAGACAAGGCCATTCAAAAAATCTTTGTAATCCTTTTAATCTGTGGCAAAAAAATCTAAAACACCTTCGCAAAACCCAAACCATATTGCTGCCCGTTATAAAAAGGCATTATCATAGAAGTTGATTTATTTTCAGATGACGATTTGAATAATTTTTTAGTGATATATGGATTTATCCAATAGGCGATTTTTGTACTTAGAATTCCAATTCCTGCCCCAGCGGCAACATCGGTCAACCAATGGCGATTGTTGTAAATTCTAAATAATCCGGTTCCAGTTGCAACAGCATAACCAGCAATTCCATACCAAATCGATTTGTCTTTGTATTCCTGCCATAAAAATTCAGCTCCAGCAAAAGCAGTTGCAGTGTGACCGGAAGGAAAGGAATTGTTCGAACTTCCGTCTGGTCTTTCTTCATGTGTAATCGATTTTAAACCTAAAACCGTTGTCGCCATAATAGCATACGAAGTCACAAATATAACAGAACGATCCCGCATATTATTTTTACCTTTTACACCAAAAGCGTTCAAAGCATAAACCGATGCAGCAGGCGCATATTGCGAGAAATCATCAATGGTGATTTTGTTATCAATATCTTCAGTAACTTCTTTTTTAATTTGCGAATTAAAACTCAGTAACTGATCGCTTTCAAGTCCAATAACACCGTACCCAATTAATACACCAGGAATAATCAATTGTTTGTAATTGAATTTTAGCTGATGTGAAGTACTGTCAATTTTTGTAATGGAGTCGTTTTGCTGAGCATTTGTGCTCAAAAAAACGAATAGAAATACCAGAGAAATAGCTTTACAAGACATCGTTTGTTTTTGTTATGATTTACAATAATAACGAATGTCCAATCAAAGTATTTTTGCCTTAATTGAACCTTAAGTTAATATTAACCTGTTGGTTTTAAATAAGGGAATTGTATTAAGATTGGCTAAATTTTGAATTGTTTTTAAGTGTCACCCTGAGCGAAGTCGATGGGTTTTACAAGTACGAAAGGTCTTCGACTTCGCTCAGACTGACAGACGTTTTTTTTCTTTTTAATAATTATTCTTAAACTTTCAACGAAAACCAAAACGTACTTCCTAATCCCAAATTACTTTCTACACCAACATTTCCGCTCTGTGCTTCAATAAATTCTTTACTAATGGCTAATCCTAATCCTGTTCCAGATTTCTGACTGCCGGGAACTTGGAAATATTTATCAAAAACTCTGTCTTTATATCTTGTGTCAATTCCTTTTCCAGTGTCGATAACCTGAAATACGATTTGATTGTTTTCTTTCTTTAATTTGATATGAATAATGCTTTTTTCAGAAGAATATCTGATTGCATTCGACAAATAATTAATTAGAACCCAACCTGTTTTTTCGCTGTCGGCTTTCACATCTTGAAGATTTTCATCAGCATCAATTACAAGTTTAATTTGTTTTTGGTCGGCTTGAACTTTTACTGCTTCAACAGCATAATTTACAATTTTATGCGGATTGCTTTTTTCGATAGTCAACTGAATATTTCCAGTTTCTAATTGTGATAAATTAAGTAGTTCACCTGTAATTTTCAATAAGCGCTGACTGTCATCTTTGATGCTTTCGACCAATTGTTTCTGATCGTCGTTCATGTTGCCTGTTTTTCCATTTTCAAGTAATTGAAGACTTAATTTTATAGAAGCAATTGGCGTTTTTAATTCGTGCGAAACTGTGGCAATAAAATTGGTTTTGGCAAAATCAAGTTCTTTAAAAAGGGTAATATTTCTCAGGATAATAACATCGCCAATATTGATTTCTTTTTCTTCTCCAGTTGGAATTATCGTAATATTTAGAATTTCTTTTTCGAAATAGCTTTCTTTTCCGTGCGCATAAATTTTAAGCGGTTGTTTTTTAGGTGTATCAACATCCTCTTTTAAAATCAAAGAACGAATTAAATCATTAGACAAGGCCAGAGTAGAAGCCGATTTTCCGATAACATCTTCCAGTTTCAGACCAATAATTCTCAGCGCTTCATCATTGGCAAACAAAACAATTCCTTCATGATCTAGACCAATAATAGGATCGTGCATATTATTGATAAGCGTTTCCAGTCGTTTCTTCTCAAAAAAGAGCTTATACAAATTGCTATCATTATATTCCTGAAGTTTCTGCGCCATCGTATTAAACGATTTTGCTAAATCTCCAAATTCGCTATGACTTGTAAAATGAACTCGCTCCGAATAATTTTTATTCGCAATTTCCTTAATACTCAGCGTTAATTCCTTAATTGGATTGGCAATATTATTGGGTAAGTTGACGAGCAGATTAAAAGCAATCAGAAAACATAAACTTCCCACAATTGCAATCCATAAATTGGCATTTTCAGCAGTCAGTTTTGCAATGTCGCTTTTCTGTTTTATAGCATCCAAATTGAGTTTCATAATGGCAAAAATATCCTGTCTGATTTTTGCTTTTATAACTTCATTTGCTCCATTTTTTTCTAAAAGTGTAAAACTTTTTTCCAGATTTTCAGTCGCCTCCTTTTCTCCTGGTTCGGTAACATTTAGTGTTTGTTTTTCAAGATATTCTTTAAAAACTTGAATTTTATTATCAGGATTCGCTTTAATTTCATCCAAAGACAAAATCATATTTCTGGAATATTCCAGCGTATTATAATTCGCTTTCAGAATATTCTCTGTATCTGCTTTTATCAAAAAAACAGAATAACCGCTCACTAACGAAAGTATAATGATCATTAAAAATAACAATCCAACTCCCAGATTCAATTTGGTTTTAATTCTCATTTTATAAAACATTTAATTTTTCTGATTTTTTTTTAAAACCATATAAGTGATATAAGAAAATATTAGAATTCTTTTTTCTAACCGCAAAGAACGCTAAGGTTTCGCAAAGCACACAAAGATTAGATTAAAAAAACTTTGCGTTCTTTGCGGTTAAATTTCAACGTTCTTAATTAAATGAACTTATATCACTTATATGGTTAAAAAAAAATTCACGACAGAATAACAAGATCGACATTTGATAAAGAAAGTTTATTGAGCAAACGCCTGAAAATTGTTGTAGACAAAATTACTTTAAACAAATTAAAATGCGGTTTCCCTATACAAACCGTTGTAATTTGTTTTTCTTCTACGGTTTTCAAAATACCATCCGTAATATTTGAATTTTCCAATTTAATAACTTCCGCACCTAATTGCACAGCGAGTTTAAAGTTATTAATTAAATGTCTTTGTTTGTCAAGTGCAATTCGGTTACTGCTTTCTTTGGGCGTTTCAACATATAAAACATACCAGAAACCGTTGTAATAACTTGCCAATCGTGCTGATTTCCGAATTATTATTTTAGCTGTTTTTTCATTACTGCTAATACAAGCTAATAATTTTTCATGACGTAAAGCGTGCAAATTCGGCACCTCATTTTCTACTTTCCGAACGACCTGACTGGCGACTTCTTTCAAAGCTAATTCGCGCAATTGCAGAATTTGTTCCGATTTAAAAAAATTCGTTAAAGCCGTTTGAATTTTATCTGGAGTATAAATTTTTCCTTCTTTCAAACGCGCAATCAAATCTTCTGATGTTAAATCGATATTCACGACTTCATCCGCCAATCGCAGAACATTATCAGGAATGCGTTCCTGAACATCAATATTTGTAATACGTTTTACATCCTCATTTAAACTTTCAATATGCTGAATATTCACCGCAGAAATCACATTAATTCCAGCTTCCAAAATCTCTAAAACATCCTGCCAGCGTTTTTCATTTTTGCTTCCTTCAATGTTTGTGTGTGCCAATTCATCAACAATAACCACTTCTGGACGAAGATTAATAATCGCCTGAACATCGAGTTCTTCCAATTCTTTTCCTTTATAGAAAATAGTCCGTCTCGGAATAATCGGCAAACCCGCTAATAATTCATGCGTCTCCTTTCGCATGTGCGTTTCGATATAGCCAATTTTGACGTCGATTCCGTTTTTCAATAACGAATGTGCTTCCTGTAGCATACGAAAAGTTTTGCCCACACCAGCGCTCATTCCAATGTAGATTTTGAACTTTCCTTTTCGTGATTTCTGAATTAAATCGAGAAAGTGCTGTGCGTTATTATTTTCGTTTTCCATATTTTTTGGTTTAACCATTAAGAAATTAAGGAAGTTAAGCTTTTCTTTGTCTACAGAACATTAAGCTTAATGTTCTGTATTCTAGATTTAAATGAGGTGCTAAAACTTAATTTTCTTAATCTCTTAATGGTAAAAAATCTTTTAATGTTTAGAAAGAAATCGCCAGCGAAGTCGTTACAAACGTATTCGTATCCGTTGGAAGATTATCTTTATTTGTGAAGATTTCATCTTTACTTGAAAGATTTCTGGCTTCAATTCTAAACATAACATTATCAGTAACTAAGTAATCAAAGTTAGCTGAAAATCCATAAGTTTTAAAACCATTTGGTGTTTCAGTTGCGATAATTACACCTTTTTCATCACTATAATATTCACCTCGTGCTGCAAGCTGAATTTTATCAGTTGGTTTGTATTGCAAAATTAAAACTGGCGAAAACCAAGTATCGTATTTATTACTATTTTTAGCTGATTGCTGAGATCCAATATCAAAACCAGCAGTAATATTTGTCTTTTCCGTTACCTTAAACTGTCCGTAAAAGTTGTTGAAATAACGCCATTTTTTATCAATATCCGGCTGTTCATTTCCAACATAAGTGCTCCAGTTCAAAGCAACCCGATCAGACGGTTCGTACGCAACCTGAGTTCCAAAAGCAGGCGTTTGATTGCCTTCTACTTTCTCAATTCTTTGCCAGCCATTCAAGTACATACCTGCCAAATACCATTCCCCAGATTCAGAAGTATAACTAATTTTAACTCCCGTTTCATAATAAGGAGAATTTTCAGCCAGAATGCTTCGTGATAAAGTCTGGCAATCTTTTCCAATCGCACTTTCAAAGCCAATATGCGAAGGCATAATTCCGGCATCAATCCACAAATTATGGTTTTTCGAAATCTTTACACCAACATTCGCTTCGTAAACATTTTTCAATAAACCTTGCTCGGCAGCCATATTATATTCGGCGTAAGTTCCTGCCATTAGAGCAAAATTACCACGAATATTGTCTTTGTTATAATTTACTTTTGCCATTCCTAAATTAATATTCACTTCATTACTTTTATTAAAATTGTAAAAAAAGTTTGGTCGAGTATGATTTTGCGGTTTTCCAAAATCGTAACTATAATAAGTTTCTACATATCCTGAAAATGTTAATGGACTTTTTGTTTCTTCTTGTGCATGTAAATTGCTGTAACCAAAAGCGATTAAAGCAGTAAGTATAATTTTTTTCATTGCTAATTGTGGTATTCAAACCCGAAAGGGTTAAATTAATTATTAGTAGATTTTTTTTAGGAGCTATTTCCCGCTATCCATTTCAATCTTTTGTGCCGAACGCCGGCACAAAAGGATTTCCACTACTATCGGGGCTAGAGTATTTGGGGTAAAAAAGGCGTTTTTGTTTCCTGCAAGGTTTACAAAACTTTGTAGGTATTTAATTTTAAAGTTTTTGATTCAACGTCTTATTTTGTCATTTCGACTTAAGGAGAAATCTTCGTTGCTAGATCGACACAGATTGACATTCTTTGCGGAGCTTCTTGCGAAGATTTCTCCTTAAGTCGAAATGACAAGAATGCGCATAGAAAAACCTTAGAACCTTAGCGACTCAGAATCTCAGAACCTTTTTCAGCGAAGCTGATCCAACGCCACATTCAATTCCAAAACATTCACAGTTTCAGGACCAACAACGGCCGAATTAATCTTAGATTCAACCAAGGCTTTTACTTTAGCTTCAGCTAAATTTCTTTCTTTAGCAATTCGTTTTACTTGAATCAAAGCACCTTGCGGAGAAATATTCGGATCTAAACCACTTCCAGAAGCTGTAACCATATCAGCGGGAATTTCAGATTTTTTCAAGTAAGGATGTACAAGTAATAGTGTATCAATTCTTTTTTGAACCAAAGCTAAATATTCAGCATTACTTGGACCTTTGTTGCTTCCGGCACTTCCCGCCGCGTTATAATCAACAGCTGAGGGTCTTCCCCAGAAATAATTCGACTTATCGAATTTTTGACCAATTTTTTGATAGCCAACAACTTTTCCGTTCACCGAAACCGTTTCTCCTTTTCCTTGATTTGGAGCTAATTTTGCGATTCCGTAAATCGCTAAAGGATAAATAACTGCGAATAAGATTAAAGTCGCTACAGTAAGTTTTATTATAGAAAATAGATTTTTCATTTTTTTTGAGATTCTAAGGGACTAAGTTGCTAAGGTTCTAAGTTTTTTTTCAGAAGCTTAGCAATCTAAGGTCTGTGTTTTTTATTTGAGTTTTTAAAGATTCCTGAATTTTACGATTCTAAGAGAAAAACCTTAGTCCCTTAGAATCTTAGCATCTTAGAACCTTACATAAAAAGTGCTACCAGTAAATCAATAACTTTAATTCCGATAAAAGGCACAATCAATCCACCAAGACCATAAATCAAAAGATTTCTTTTTAAGATGGCACTGGCTCCAATTGGACGATAATCAACCCCTTTCAGCGCAAGCGGAATCAATATCGGAATGATAATCGCGTTGAAAATTACAGCCGATAAAATCGCACTTTCAGGACTGTGAAGATTCATGATATTTAAACCTTGCAGCGCAGGAATCGCAGTAATAAAAAGAGCAGGAACAATAGCAAAGTATTTCGCAACGTCATTTGCAATAGAAAAAGTAGTTAAAGTACCTCGAGTCATTAAAAGCTGTTTTCCAATTTCAACAATCTCAATTAGTTTCGTTGGATCATTGTCAAGATCGACCATGTTTCCGGCCTCTTTTGCCGCTTGAGTTCCGCTGTTCATGGCAACGCCGACATTGGCTTGGGCAAGGGCAGGAGCATCATTTGTTCCGTCACCCATCATGGCAACCAGTCTTCCTTCAGCCTGTTCTTTTCGGATGTAGTTCATTTTATCCTCAGGTTTAGCCTCGGCAATAAAATCATCAACACCAGCAGCTTCGGCAATAAATTTAGCCGTTAACGGATTATCACCTGTAACCATAACCGTTTTGATTCCCATTCTGCGTAAGCGCTCAAAACGTTCTTTCATTCCTGTTTTAATAATATCCTGAAGTTCGATAACACCTTGAATTTCATTGTTTTTAATAACAACCAGTGGAGTTCCCCCGTTAGATGAAATCGTAATTACTTGTTGAGCAGTATCTTCTGGAAAAGAATTTCCTGCTTGCAGTGCGATATTTTTAGCAGCATCTTGCGCACCTTTTCTAATATTTGTACCATCTTTTAAAATAACTCCGGAAGTTCTCGTTTCAGCGGTAAATTTGATTAAAGTAGCACCTTCAATAGATAATTTACTGGCAGTTTCGGCTCCTGCCAATTCCACGATACTTTTCCCTTCCGGAGTATCATCTGCTAATGAACTTAGCACAGCAGATTTTATAAATTCTTCTTCTGAAATTCCTTTAGAAGGATAAAAATTGGTTGCTTTTCTGTTCCCGATTGTAATTGTTCCTGTTTTATCTAAAAGCAGTACATCAATATCTCCGGCAGTTTCAACTGCTTTTCCAGATTTCGTGATTACGTTAGCTCGTAAAGCTCTGTCCATTCCCGCAATACCAATCGCAGAAAGTAAGCCTCCAATTGTAGTTGGAATCAAACATACAAACAAAGCAATGAAAGCTGCAATCGTGATGGGTGCGTTTGCATAGTCGGCAAACGGTTTTAGCGTAACGCACACAATCACGAAGATTAAAGTAAATGCAGCCAATAAAATGGTTAGTGCAATTTCGTTTGGTGTTTTCTGACGGCTCGCACCTTCAACCAAAGCAATCATTTTATCCAAAAAGCTTTCGCCGGGTTCAGAAGTTACTTTTACTTTGATTTTATCAGATAATACTTTTGTTCCTCCGGTTACTGAAGATTTGTCTCCGCCAGCTTCCCGAATTACAGGAGCACTTTCTCCAGTAATGGCACTTTCGTCGATTGTTGCAAGACCTTCGATAATTTCACCATCGGCAGCAATTAAATCGCCAGCTTCGCAAATGAAAATATCATCTTTTTTCAATGCCGAAGAACTGATATTTCTGATTTCTCCGTTAGGCATAATTTGTCTTGCAGGAGTTTCTTCTCTTGTTTTTCGTAAACTGTCGGCTTGTGCTTTTCCTCTTGCTTCGGCGATAGCTTCGGCGAAATTGGCAAATAGAAGTGTTGCCAGTAAAATTAAAAACACAATTAAGTTATAAGTAAAACTTCCTTGGTCATTTGCGCCCATTAAGATCGAAATGCAGACAGCAAACATAATTGCAGTTCCAATTTCTACGGTAAACATTACCGGATTTTTGATCATCATTTTTGGGTTCAGCTTGACAAAAGACTGCACTAAGGCTTCTTTTACCTGTTTGCTTTCAAACAATGATGTGGATTTATTAGTTGTCATTTTCTTGTAAAAAGTTAAATGTTATTTGTTAAATGTTATGCGATAAAAACACATAGATTATAGAATATAGCCAGCGGTTTCAACCACTGGAACGCAACGTATATCACAATCTTTGTCCCTGCAATTCGTTTCCCGTGGTTGAAACCACGGGCTATATTGAAATGCGAATGGTAAAATCGTTATTCGAACTATGTGTAAAAACGAGTTTTCTTTTTACTCTTTTTTATAGATTTAATTCTATGTTTCTATGTGTTTAAAATATCTAGCATTTTATTTTAGTGTAAAATACTCTGCTAATGGTCCAAGTGCCAGCGCCGGGAAGAATGATAAAGCAGCGATAATTGCGATTACGGCAAAAGTCATGATTCCAAAAATTGAGGTATCGGTTTTTAGAGTTCCTGCACTTTCAGGAATGTATTTTTTACCAGCCAATAAACCTGCAATTGCCAATGGTCCGATGATTGGAATAAAGCGGCTTAACAGTAACACAATTCCTGTTGTGATATTCCAAAACGGGTTATTATCTCCTAAACCTTCAAACCCAGAACCGTTGTTGGCTGCGCTAGAAGTGTATTCGTATAACATTTCTGAGAATCCATGATTTCCAGGATTATTTAACCAGCCTGTTGCGTTGCCGCTGAACCAATAACCCATCGCAGTATCATGTGCAGCAAAGTAAGAAGCTAAAGCGGTTCCTGATAATATTAATAATGGATGAAGAATGGCGATAAAAGCAGCTATTTTTACTTCCCGAGCTTCGATTTTCTTGCCTAAAAATTCAGGAGTTCGACCAACCATTAATCCGGAGATAAATACAGCCAGAATAATAAAAATGTAGTAATTCAAAATACCAACACCACATCCGCCGTAAAAAGCATTAACCATCATAGCCAGTAATTCCATTGCGCCAGAAACAGGCATAGAACTATCGTGCATACTATTAACTGAACCTGTAGAAATTACGGTTGTAGCAATACTCCAAAAACCAGATATTGCTGGTCCAAATCGAACTTCTTTTCCTTCCATCGCTCCAGTTGTCTGTGCGATTCCCATTTTTTCGATGGCAGGATTTCCGTTGATTTCGCTCATTACTGTTGGAGTTACTAATAATAGGAATCCAACTGTCATTACTCCGAAGATTATGTAGGATAGTTTTCTTTTCTTTAAATAAAAACCTAAAGCAAAAATCATCGCAAACGGAACAATCATTTGTGCCCAAAGTTCAACTCCATTAGTAAAATAAGTCGGGTTTTCTAACGGATGTGAGGAGTTAGCTCCAAAAAATCCGCCGCCATTTGTACCAATATGTTTAATAGCAATAAAAGCAGCAGCAGGACCTCTCGATACTTCTACTTTGTCACCTTGTAAAGTTGTAATAGCATCTTTTCCTTCAAAAGTCATTGGAGTTCCGCTAAAAACTAAAGCGATTGCTACAATTGCTGAAAGCGGTAATAAAATACGAGTACAGCTTTTGATAAAATAATTGTAAAAATTACCCAGTTGTTCAGTAGTTCTTTCCTTCATTGCAGTAAATACCATTGCAGCAGCAGCCAATCCGATACCAGCAGAAACAAATTGAAGAAACATTAATACTATTTGTGAAAGGTATGAAACCCCGCTTTCGCCTGAATAGTGCTGTAAATTACAATTGACTAAAAATGAAATGGCAGTATTAAATGCCAGATCAGGTGTCATAGATGGGTTGTTATCTGGGTTGAGGGGCAAAGAACCTTGAGACAATAAGACAAAAAAGCAAAGAAAAAACCAAATCATGTTTATACTTAAAAGTGCTTTTAAGTGTTGTTTCCAGTTCATTTCTTCGGCAGGATTTATACCGCTGATTTTAAAAATAAGTTTTTCAATTGGATTGAAAATCGGGTCAAAAAGTGTTTTATCTCCCAAATAAACTTTAGCAATATATTTTCCTAAAGGAATCGCTAAAAGAATAGTTAAGATGAAAATACCAATGACGCCTAATAATTCTGTGTTCATAATTTTTATTTTTTTTAGTGAAAGGGGAGGTGATTTGTAAAATGGATTGATGAATAAAATTTGCGTTTACATTTCACTTAAAGCATTTCACTTTTACATGATTTAAAATTTTTCAGGTTTGATTAATACATAAATCAAATACAAGAAAACAGCGATTGAAATAATAAATAGTGCAGTCATGATTTAGATTTTTTCAAAGAATTCAACAGAGAGAAAACAAATGATAAACAGCACAACGGCCAGCCCGAGTAAAAGAAAAGTGATCATAGGAGATTATTTTAGATTTAAGATTGTAGACTTTAGATTTAAGATTTTTTCGATTAAACAATTAAACAGTTAACTGATTAAACTTTTTAAACGCCAGAGGCATTAACCTGCTTGATATATTCAGCTTTAAGGGTTTGAGGAAAAAGATGTGAAATATTGCAGTGACGCATTTCCATAAAAGAAGAAACTGAGAAAACATACACATTGGAAATGGCATTTTTTGTTTCGATGCTTCCGGTTACAAATAGACGTTCAGCAAGAGCCAGGCATTTTTTTGCCCGAACGATATTACCCGAAATAATAGATTTTTTGGTTATCTCAGCAAAGCGTTCAGCTTGTTTGCAGATTGAGGTGACTTGGTTTTTCATTTGGAATGAATTTTAATGTTCTCTCTCCTTATGCCAAAATATGTTCCGAAAAAATGAAGTTGTATCTAAAGTACTGTCAATAAAAGGAATGTAGTTTTGTGCCAAAAAAAAGGCATAAAAAAAGCCTATCATTTTGATAAGCTTTTCTCGTTTTGATATGTATTTTTAAGCTTCGGAGAAGCGGAATATTTATAGAACATTACAAATCCACATTTATCAGAACCCCAGCGGGGTTTTATATTTATGGATTGTGTGGGTTTCGCTCCGCTGGAGCTTTTTATTTTAATGGTAATGGGATAATCTATAAATATTGCGCTTCTCCGAAGTTTTGAAAATTGACATTGCCATTGGAATTTTTAAATTTTGGAATTTTCTATCCCATATTCTTCTAATTTTCGATACAAAGTCGCAATCCCAATTTCTAATAATCGTGCTGTTTCAGCTTTATTTCCTTTTGTATAGTTTAAAACCTTTTGAATATGGAGTTTTTCAACACTCTGCATGGAGAAAGCTGACATTGGTTTTGAATTTTTTTCTGCTTGATGCTGCATCTCATAAGGCAGAACATCCGAAGTTAAAGTATCACCATTACTCAAAATAACTGATCTCTCGATAATATTTTTAAGTTCGCGGATATTTCCAGGCCAAGAATAATTTTCTAGCTTCTGAAGGAAATCATCTGCAATGTGTAACGTTTTTTTATTCGTTTTTTCAGAAAACTGTTTAACAAAGTAATGAGTCAATACTGGAATATCTTTAATTCTTTCTCTTAAAGAAGGAAGCTTAATTTCGAAAATATTCAAACGGAAATACAAATCAGAACGAAAACGATGTTCATCACTCTCTGTTTTTAGATCACGGTTTGTAGCAGCAATTAATCTAAAATTTGATTTTTTTGAGGTAGTATCACCAACGGGAATATATTCGCTGGTTTCTAAAACCCTTAATAATTTAGCCTGAAGGTCAATTGGCATTTCACCAATTTCATCTAGAAATAAAGTACCGCCGTTTGCCTCTTCAATAAAACCTTTTTTATCTTTTAAAGCTCCTGTAAAAGCTCCTTGTTTGTGACCGAATAATTCGCTTTCAAGAATTTCTTTGCTAAAAGTACTGCAGTTTAAAGCCACAAATGATTTTCCTGCTCGATTACTGTTTTCATGAATAGCTTGTGCAAAAACTTCTTTTCCAGTTCCAGTTTCGCCTGTAAGTAAAACAGTCGAATCTGTTTTGGCTACTTTTTGTGCCAAATCAATTACCTGTTCAAGACCTTTTGATTTTCCAATGATAGTTTTAAATGAATATTTATCATTGATTCGCTTTTCAAGCTGCTGCACTTTTTTTTGCAAATGCACTTTTTCGACGGCTTTGTACAGAAGCGGAATAATTTTATCATTATCATCTCCTTTTACAATATAATCAAAAGCGCCATTTTTCATCGCTTGAACTCCATCTGGAATATTTCCAAAGGCCGTTAATAGGATAACTTCTGTCAATGGGAAATTTCCTTTTATGTTTTGAAGAAAATCGACACCATTTCCGTCGGGAAGTTTAACATCACACAAAACGACATCAACATCAGTTTGTTCCAATTTCTTAAAACCTGATTTTAAATCTTTGGCTTCGATAACTTCAAAACCTTCTGATTTTATAATACGTGCCAGCAGACTTCTTAGTTTTTCTTCGTCGTCTATAATTAAAATTTTGTGTGTCATTTGCAGATAAGCTAAAACCGAATAGATATTTTGATGTACAAATTTAGGTTTAAAATCAGTTCTCTTTTTTGATTCAGCAGAAATTATTTTTTGCCACGAATTCACGAATTTCTCTAATTCCTATTTTTTGACTGGTTTTTATTTCAAACATAGCCCGTGGTTTTAACCACGGGTACACAATATATAATTACATCCAATTCATAACGTTTCCATCGGTTGAAACCTCAAAAACTAAAATTAAAAATTTGTGGAAATTCGCGGAATTGTTTCGCCTGTTCGCTATTGCTCGAGTCGTGGCAAAAGAACTAATCAATCTCCTTTTCGTTGTCCTTTATAAAAGTGTCAATATTCATTAAATACGGATCAATAACAATGCGTTGAGGTTTCGTTTTGAGTTTTATTTTACCCTCAATTTTATTGTTTTTGATAGTAAAAGGAAAACGAATCAATTTTTCGTTTTCATCATAAATACCGATATCAATTGTGGTATCGTTTGCAAGTTGTTTTCGTTCTCCCGTTGCATTTTCTTTATATTTTTCAGAAACCGCTTTAAAAGAAACTTCATAAAAAACCTTCTTATTAATACTTGAAACCCATTCTATTTTGGATGAATACGTAATAATCTGCTTAAACATTTCATCTAATTTAGAATGTAGTTTTTGATCTGTCACTCCATAAATTTCTTTTAATAAATCTTCAGAATCAGGAAACGGATTTGGATATTTATAATGGTTCAGAAAATTTTTCAAAGCCAGATTTACCTTTTCCTCACCAATTAAAATCCGAAGCTGATGCATAATTAGCATTCCTTTGTCGTAAGGTAAATGCGGTGTGTCGTAATTCGTTTTATACAAAGGCGTTTCAGGATCGTAACTTCGACTGCTCAAATATAAATCGAGATGAATTTTTAAAGTTTCGAGCGCTTTTTCCAAACCATGTTCTTTTTCATACAACATCAATTCCGTGTATTGTGCCAACGTTTCGGTTAAAATCCAGCTTCCTTCTTTTTGTTCTGGATTGATCTGGGAATTTCCCCACCATTCATGCGACAATTCATGCGCCGTTAATTGATTAATTACATCTTCCTTATCCTTATTGTTGAGGTTGCTGTAAAATCCAAAATTCTCTTTCATAAAAACTGTTGACGGATAAGAAGTTGCTGCAAAGCCATCGGCGAAAGCAGAAACTTCGACATAACGAATCGTTTTATATGGATATTTTCCAAAATTGTTTTGGCAGTAATCTAAAGTATTTTTTACATCTTGAATTAGTTTTTTGATGTTTCTGGAATGTCTTTTATCATAAAAAACTTCCATCGAAACACCTTTATAACTCGTTTTTTGGATTTCATATTCGGCAGAAGAAAAAGCAAATCGAAACGGAATCTTACCATTAGATTTATAATGAAAATAATTGCGGTTGTCTTTTGTCCAATTTCCAATTAAATCCCCAACACCTATCGCCGTTTGATTTTTAGAAGTCGAAACCACAGCATCATAATCAACAAAATCATATCTAATTTCCGATTTGTCTTCCAACTTTTTAAGAGGTGTCTGTGGTATCAAATGCCTTTTCGCACGTTCTTTTTTACTGCTGATTTCATTCGATTCCTGATAACCAAAAAGCGGAAAGTAACGGCTTATTCGCATAAACGATCCATTTTCAATTATAGAATTAAAAGCAGTATGTCCTTTAAATGGTGACCACGAAGACTCAAAAGAAAAACTCATTTTCATTTTCTGCTGAGGTTGTAAAGGTTTTTCCAATCGATACCAATAATGATGAAATGCCCAAACATCATCCAGATTTTTAGAATTCGGAATTTCAACAGAAGTCAGTTTCGAATTTCGATCTATATATAGGAGTAGACTATCAATGGTTTTTTCAGAATTATTGATCAATTCATAAGTGCCTTTTACTTCATAACGATTTTCCTCAGGAAATAAATCGACTTTGCTTTTTACAGAAACAATAGTTGGCTGAGCCAGATCATTATATTTTTTAAACTGATTCTCGTATTTTTCGCTCCAGTTATTTTGATCTTCTTCGGTCAAATACGGATATTCGATATTGGTTTTATAAAAAAGATAACTTCCAAAACCAATAAAAAGAATAATTCCTAAAGAAAAAGTTACTTTCTGAATGTCATTAACTGAATTTCTTCGAAAGGTTTTTAGGATTGAAGTATTTCTTTTCCATAAAATTCCTGTCAAAGTAAGAAGCAGTAAAGCTAATCCGAAATTGTATAACATCGAAATATGAAACGGAAAAGTGTATTTTCCGAAACCATTCAAATCAAAATATTCTTTTTTAAAAGCATCTCCAAATCGCAGTAAAGGATGTGAAATTCCCAATTGCTCTCCAATTCCGGTGCAAAATAGAAGACATATAAAAGAAGCAATCGAAAGTCCGATATATTTATTTTTAATAAAAGTCTGAATTGCGATTATTAAAATTGAGATCAACAACAACGGAAATCCGAGATAATAAAACAAAGAAAGATAAAGACCAATTTCGATTGGAGCATTCGCATTCGCAATCTGAAATATACATCCAATCAAAATACTAATGCTGATAATGATTAACGGAATTATAAAAAGCGCTGTCAATTTGGATAGTAAAACTATGAACTGAGAATACGGTGCAGTATTTTCCAGCATTTCAAATTTCGAATTTTCACTTCTGTTTAATAATTCACTGCTGTAAAAAAGGAGAATTAGAATCAGAATAAACGGCAGACGATCCATTATCGTGGAAATTATCAAAGCCGTATCCGTAATTTTTTCCGCTAATCGGATGCCGCCGTCAATTTCATCCGAAATTTCGATTGCCAATAATCCCGAAAATAAAAGAACAATCAATAAAAACGGAATTCCTTTTAGAACTAAAAAAATATCCAACTTGATATTGCTTTTAAAAAGAGTAAAATTATGTTTGAAAGTTTGGAACTCGATGTTTTTTGGAATTTCCGAAGAAAGGACTTTTGCTTCTTTTGAAATAGTTTTTGAGGTTTTTATCTTTTTAGTTTTTGTTTTTCGGAAGGAAAACAATCGATACGAAATAAAAAGTAAAAGCAAGGAAAGCGAAATCCACAATATTCTATTGAAAAGAAAGTTGCCAGAAAGCGAAACCAGTTCAGTATTTTTTTCAATGGAAGTCCAATATCTCGTTTGTTCTAAAAACGCAGCCAAACCAAACGGATCTATTTTTGCTGCCAAAGACATGGCTTTCGCCGAAGATGGAGAAGCATTTGCAAAGATTGGCGAATTAGAAAAAATCGATCCCGCAATATATAAGATGTAAATTAATAAACCGCCAACGTAGATTAAAAGTTTACTTCGCGTAAGCCACGCCAAAACAGTCAGTATTGAAAGACACAACAGAATATTCGGAATCACAATTACAAAATATGGCCAGAGATAATTTATAATTTCAAAAGAACCAATCTCGCTTTTAGAAAGCCATGACATTTGATGTCCAACGATCATTCCGACGATAAACATTCCAAAAGAAACTGCGGCGATTATAAATGCGGTAATAAATTTTGGAGGCAAATAATGGAACTTAGAAATAGGAGCAGAGAAAATAATCGAATCGAATTTCGTTTCATATTCCTTTAAAAAACTCTGCGCAACCTGAAGCGTAATCGAAAATATCGTCATCAGCGAAATGAGACCAATCGCATAAGTAAGCACGTACGGACTATTTTTGTAAGCTCCCGAAAAAGAGAAATTCGCAAAAGCACTCACAAAAAATCCTAAAACCAAATAAATGATAAACGTGGCATAAAAAGTCCAGCTTCTGGTATTGTTATGCCATTCAAATTGAATTAATTTAGAAAGCATAACACTAATATTTAAATTGATTTTGAGCCAAAACACTAAAATAAACATCGCTTAAATCTGGCGATATCAATTCGAAACCAGAATCTGGTCGTTGATGGGAGAAAACATGAATATTGATTTTTCCTGAATTTAAGTTAGACGAAATGATATTAAAGTTCGATTGATGATCCTTTAGTTCTGCTTTTTCAATCGACTTCATCCAGATTTTATCTTTCAAAGAATCGATCGCTTCGTTTGGCTTTCCTTCCAAAATCAATTTTCCGTTAGAGATAATCGCCATTTGCGGACATAAGTCACGAACGTCTTCTACAATATGCGTCGATAAAACCACGATAATGCTTTCGCCAATTTCACTCAGCAAATTATTAAATCGGTTTCTTTCCTCCGGATCAAGTCCCGCAGTGGGTTCATCCACAATAATAATCTTCGGATTTCCCAACAAAGCCTGCGCAATTCCAAACCTTTGACGCATACCGCCGGAAAAAGAATGAACCGCTTTGTCTTTATGCTGTAATAAATTCGTCTGCTGTAACAAATACAAGATTTGATCTTGACGTTCCTTTTTATCAACGATTCCTTTTAAAACCGCCAAATGATCGAGCAGGCGATAAGCAGAAATTTTAGGATAAACGCCAAATTCCTGAGGCAGATACCCCAAATTTTGCCTGATAAACATTGGGTTTTCCAGAGTATTAATTCCGTTAAATTCAATAATTCCCGAAGTAGGTTCCTGCAAAGCGACAATAGTTCGCATTAAAGTCGATTTTCCAGCGCCGTTTGGTCCGAGTAAACCAAACATTCCGTTTGTAATTTCAAGCGATAATTGGTCAATCGCTTTTGTACCGTTCTCATACGTTTTGCTGAGATTTTGGATTGATAAACTGTTCATTTTTTGATTGATTTAGATGATTGAATTAAAATGGGATTTGAAAAAATTAGGCAATAAAATACCTGTCGGCTTCAAAAACCGATTTATTAAGAGTAAAATAAGATTTAAAAGAAAGCTATTCTGCCACGTATTCTAAAATATCTCCGGGCTGGCAATCCAATATTTTACAAATAGCCTCGAGAGTATCAAACCGAATTCCTTTTGCTTTTCCAGTTTTTAGAATCGATAAATTGGCAGGCGTAATATCTAGTTTTTCTGCCAACTCTTTACTCTGCATCTTGCGCTTGGCAAGCATTACATCAACATTTACAATTATTGGCATAGTTATATAAATAAGTCTTGTTCGTTCTGAAGGTTTAAACCTTGTTTAAAAATGGCTGCTAAAAAGTAAGCAAAAACACCAAGCATTCCGTGTAATAGAATAAAAATCGAAACTTCATTATCCAGTGGAACAAAAAAGAAAGCCACAAATATTACAATACTTGGAATTAATAAGTTCGATAAATAGAAACGCCTTAAATGAGAAATTCCGTTTTGAGTAAACAGTTTAGGCTGAAAAAATACTTTAAAAACATTACTGCTCAATAAAAAGAAAATCCCATACAAACTCAATGGAGCTAGAAAATCAAATAAAATATACGGTAGATTGTAATCGCCAAGCATTAAAGGATGAGAAGTAAAAGGATAGCAAACCTGAAAATACTTTCCGTTGTCCTTAAAAGTCAAAAATAATCCCGTTACTAAAGTAAAAATAGAATATGCGGCCAAAAAGAAATAAACAACAGCCAAAAATCGGGTAAAGTAAAATAATATTTTAGATACAATATGAGTTGTCTTCATATAATGAAAAGTTAGATTGATATTGCAAATGTATAATTAATTATCGTAAAACAATAATTAATTATTAAAAATTGCTTGATTGCGCATTTTGGAGAATATTATAAATCTATTAACATTAGAAAACAAAAGGCATCCGTATAAATGAGTTAATTTTGTAGACTAGCATTTTTTTATATGAAAAACCCAATTTCAGTCTCATTATTAGAGCTCGCTATTATCACTCAAGATAGCAATGCCACAGAAACATTTCAAAAAACAAAAGACATAGCGCAATTAGCAGATACTTTAGGATACAAGCGGTTTTGGCTTGCAGAACATCACAATATGGCACACGTTGCAAGTACAGCAACTGTTGTTTTAATTGGTTATGTGGCAAGTCAGACCAAAAACATCCGAGTAGGTTCTGGCGGAATTATGTTGCCGAATCATTCTCCTTTAGTAGTTGCAGAACAATTTGGAACTCTGGAAACGCTTTATCCAAACCGAATCGATTTAGGTTTAGGAAGAGCGCCAGGAACAGATCAGCCAACCGCCGAAGCAATTCGTAAAGACTTTTTTGAGCAGGCACAGCGTTTTCCTCAAAACGTAAGCAAACTTCAAGAGTATTTTTCCAGCGAAAATGAAAAAGGAAAAGTACGTGCATTCCCAGCCGAAGGTCTAAAAGTGCCAATCTGGATTCTAGGTTCAAGTATGGACAGTGCGGCTTTAGCAGCGGCTTACGGATTGCCTTATGCCTTTGCAGGGCACTTTGCGCCAAAACTGATGATTCAGGCGTTTGAATTTTACCGCGAAAATTTCCAAGCTTCAGAATATTTGGACAAACCAAAAACAATGGCTTGTGTGAATATTATTGCTGCCGACACAAACGAAGAGGCTGAATTATTGTCTACAAGTTTGTATCAAATGTTTCTAAACTTAATTAGAAACGACCGTAAAGGTTTACAGCCACCGGTTCCATCATTAGATGATATAATGAATGAGCAAGAACGTTTCCATGTGAATCAAATGACAGCTGGAACCTTCACAGGAAACAAAGAGCAATTAATAACCGATTTGAAAAAGTTTATCGACTACGCAAGAATTGACGAACTAATGGTAACAAGTCCAATCTTTGATCATCAGGCAAAACTAAAAAGCATTCAAGTTACAAAAGAGGTAATCGACAGCCTAAATGAAAGTATACATATATAAGAGTAGATTTCATTCTCACAACCCGACAGGTTTTCAAAATCTATCGGGTTTATTTTTTATACATATATATGTATAGGATAAATTAAAACCCAATTTTCCGTAGAGGTGCACAGCAGTGCGTCTTATGCGCAAGGTAGTTTAGCTAAATATATAAATTTAATAAGGAGCTATTCCCGCTATCCGTTTCAATCTTTTGTGCCGAACCCCGGCACAAAAGGATTTTCACTACTATCGGGGCTAAGAAATCCGTTTTCAAAAGAAAATTTCCGAATGATAATACATTTCCGGAAGAAAAAACGAAGGAAAAAAAGAAAACTCTGCGTCTTTGTGCCTCTGCGAGATTAAAAAACACACAGAAAAAATAGGACTTCGAACTTAGTGCCTTCGAGGCAGAACCAGACAAAACAGAGCAAAACGGCTCAAAACTGCAAAAATCCCAAAACCACTAAAAAACTTTACCTTGTAAAAAACGCAAAATCAGCGACTTAAAAAAAGATTAAAAAAACTTTGCAAAAAGTCTTGTTTAACTGGATAAAGGTGGTACTTTTGCACCCGCAACAGCGATAAACGTTCACCGAAATACTGACAAGGATTTC
>NZ_NRQV01000042.1:0-29990 GCF_004119505.1 Flavobacterium sp. YO64
AAAATTAAATGAATTAAAAATTTTGGTAATAATTTTTGTTAGCAATATTTTAATAAAAGACCCGGTTGGGTAACATGGATGATAGTTAGTAGTAAATTCTATAAACCAATGGAATTATTACGTACTGACAAAAAATAAAAAGTAAAAAGAAACAGTCTATATTTCATTTAGATAATTTAGTAATGTTTCGAACCTAAGCTTTTAAATGGTTTTATTTCAGTGTTTTAAAATAGTGCTGTGTAAAAATGCACCGATTCTGCACCCATATTTACATTACAGTTATTTGAATTTTTCTATCTAAGTAAGTCTTTCTTTTATATCTCGAACTTTGATACAACAATTTTTTTTTACTAAGCTTTTACTTTTTTAAAATTGATCTTGCCATGATTCTTACAAGAAATCTAAAAGCTTTAAAAATAAAAAATAAGAATAATTCACTTTGTTTTTTTTCAGAAGAACTGTTTATTGTGGATTAATTTTATGAAAATAAGAAACTAACGTATGATAATCAATTCTTAAAAATTTTAATTTAAAACAAAATAATCGTATTTTTGGATAAAATAACAATTATGGCACTATTTAAAAAAACATCGAAAGCGGAAGATACTGGACTAAGAGGTACTTACGAAGGCAGACTGTTTGTTGATAAAGCTGTATTTTATAAGAGACCAGAAGTACAAGCTGCTATTAAACAGTTAAAAGAATCCTCTGTTGTTAAGGCTCATATCAAGACTAGTAAAGGATGATGCCTTACAACCTACTGCTACTTCCTGTAATGGCAGGTTATTTTTTATTGGTATACTCAGTTTTATTTAAATATAACACACAAAGGTTTTTACAAAATAGATTACTTTTTGAATCTGTCTTTGTTGGTGTAGCTATTGTCTTTTTCGGATTTATTTTACGGACAGTAATCGAAATACTTAGACCTGATTGGATTGAATGGTCTCTCAATAGATTAAAAGTTTTTCCTATAAACAAGGTAGATTACTTTTGGACAGTTTTATTTTCTTCTCTTTTGGCTATTATTTTCGTTCCCTTAAGTAATTTTATTCTTATAAAAATATGGAGAAAAAGTACTCCAATTGCACGTGCGGTTGATAAAAATGGAGATGAAATTGAAAAGTTATTTAAAAGATCTTTCGATGAAGGTGTACTTATTCAAGTTACACTAAAAAATAATAAAGTTTACATTGGTTTTTCTGAAATGATACCAGAACCTCAAAAGACTAACTACTTAACAATTACACCTATTATTAGTGGCTATCGTGAAAGTGAGACAAAGAAGCTTATTATTACTACCGATTATTTTAAAGTTATAGATGATTATATTAGAAGCTTGGCTCCTGATAAACAAATAATTTCACTGAATACTGACATCATTTTACGACAAGATGAAATTTTGACAGCTGGAATTTATGAGCAGGAAATTTTTGATAAATTCAATACTCAGTCTATAGGTGAAAAATCAAAAGATATTAAATCAAGTCTTTTAGATTTTGCGGTTAATTTTCTTCAATCTCTGAAGTAATCACATTCATCTTCAAAAAACTTTATCATATCTACTATATTTCTTTTCTGATAGGTAAAGATTATTAAAATAGCCTACCTTTTTTATGACGAAAAAGCTCGTTGAAGTAAATCTATTCCAGAAATTGAAGTCTCTATTTTGTCTATTTTTCTATTGTTTTACAATAATTTCTTTGGGTTGGATAGCTGAATTTACTTGTGCTGTCATAACAGCTTGGTTAGCATCATTAATTTCAAGGGTCATTTGTTCCCTTTCCAGTTTTAGCTTTTCATTTAGATAATTATGTTTTATCTCAAATTCTGCAAAAATCTCACTCCAGGTTTTTGCATAAACCTTTATCCGTCCTTCGTTTAAAAGCATCATCAGAGAATTTATCCCATGAGGCCTGTTTGTATTTATGTGGTTCTGGATAAAGTTGGATGAATCAAATTTATTGCCGATCAGATAAAATTCCCAAGACATATTGGGCGCATTAAATTCGGGCTGTTTCTGAATCAATTCCATGTAGTTATAGACTTGGTTATATTGGCTGCTTCCCAAGCTTATAAGAGGATGTTTAAGCTCTACTACAATATTTTCAATTTTGTCCATTAAAGTATTCTGCCTGCAGGCAAAAATGTCCATTTCTTTAAGTTTGTGCGGGTGATCTACTTCTACAGCCGTATCTTTTTCTGTGAGCAGATAAGTATACCTTCTTAACGCTTCTTCAAATTTTGGCTCAGCGGATGTAACCAGATGGTATTGTTCCCCAAAAATCCAGTAGTGGCTTTCAATCATTTTTTGTAAATGATTAACCTCATTGGCTTTTAGATCTTTATTAAAAACAAGTTCCTTAAGAATAGCAACTGTTTCGTACCTGTCCTGAATTAATTTGATGGTTGCAATCACCCTATTAAGTTTTGTTGTCTTAAGGATTTTTGCCAGATCTTTTTTCTCAGTAGCCGAAAGATCAAGGATTTCGTTAAGAACCTCAAAAATGTCCTCTCTTTCGCTGGAATCCAACAGCAAGTCAAGAAAACGTACAAAAGTCTTCTTTTGATTTATGTTGAGACTGGTAAATAATTTTGGCTGTATTTCATAAAGGCTTTTCAGGGTTTCAATTAAATCCTCTTTTTTATATTTTTCTTCCCACGGTGTCTTATAGACAGGAAAAATGCCATGCTCTTCATAGTTTTCAATGAGTTTGTCAGCAAACTTTCTTAGGAAAGGTTTTCTTTTTTCCCTTAAGAACTGGTTGATGTGCTTTATTAGATAACGATATTCGGCCGAAGATTTTGCCTTTCCAAACAGGCTGACCTGTGTTTCATTTTCAGAGCTATTAAAGTCAAAATCATTAAAATACTCACTTTGGATATAAACGCTGTGGAAGAATTCATCACCTTTTTTATTCAAGGTAGTATGATCCTTGTAGATTTCATTCTGTTTATCATTTAAAAAATAATACTTGGAATATTCTTTATGCAATGCCTCCTTCCACTGTATAAATTTAATTTTGAATTCTGTTTTGCCACCTGATTTGGAGTCGGAGAAGACAAGTGAAATTTTTTCGTCTCTTTCGGCTATATTAGACTCATAATTTAGGGGAACATTATTGATAATGATCTGGAACTTTTTATGTTTGTTTAGTTCCAAAAACCAGCAGAACTCCCGAATGAGGAAAGGGATAATTATTTTATCCATCTGATTCTCGGAAATCTGTATGTCAGTAAATGTTACGATAGTACCCGAAAAGTCAGCTTCGTTATCGATATTTTGGGGTGTAAAGTCTGTTAGGTCGCTACTGTTTATAATAATGGTATTTGTTTCAAATTTTTTTCCATTATTAAATGTCGTAATCCATTTTGCGCTTTTGGCGAAAGTGAAAAATGTTAGTCTGCCAACTCCGTTTTTACCATGCATTGAAGATGTATGTTTAGGGGCAGATACCTTTATAGCTTTTTCAGATTCATAAAAGGGCTTAAATTTTGAATTCAATTTACTGTGATTGATACCATATCCGTTATCTATTATTTCCAAATATTCCAATGACCCTAAAGTATCTACGGTATAATTTAAGATTACAGTAGTCGCGGTTGCATCAAAGCCGTTCCATATATATTCTGCGACTGCGCTTGGAGTTTGGTAATTGCTTAGAATTTTTTTTATCCCGTTAGAAGTTACATTTACATTTCCTGCCATAATTAAACGTATTATTTTGCTTAGTACAATCTATGCTTTCGATATGAATCTAGTAAATCACATAAAAGAAGAATAATCGTAAAGATAGTTTTTTTATGTGTTTCAGCATAATTTGGGTATGATGCGGCTTACAGTACAGCAATGTTTTAAAAATAATTTCTGTTAAGTTTTTCTACTATTTTTTTAACATTACGTAGAAGTGTGCATCAATTGTAAATAATTATATTTGATTAAACAATAGACCAGAACAAAACGACAGATCTTGTACAATGGAAAAAGCGATACAACTACAGGTGAGAAAAGATTTGGATGCCCGAGAGCAGCATACTGTCCTAAAACTCAAAGGCAGCCTGATTTCCAAAGGCTACACCGAGATCATCCACATTCTCGATCAGGATGAAAATTATCACATCAATACCTTTGAAACGGACATCGAGAAACGCAATGAAGTCCAGCAGTATATTGCGGTTTTCATCAATCAGGAAAACTTGCAGCAGACCGTCAGCATCAGATAATTAAAGTCTTGTACAATTACGAGCCCGCTAGCCATCAGGCTGGCGGGCTTCCGAGATCTAAAATACAGCCATAAAGAAAGCCGATAATCATCGGCTTTCTTTTTTAGTTTTTCTTTTCTTCATGCGTTCCCTGATTTTGTAGAGGTTTTCGGAAAGGAGCTGCAGTATCTGCTTGTGGTGCATGGAGGGCTTGTTTTTAAATCCCCTGCATTGCAGGATTTCCATTCTAGAGAGTGAGATTTCGATGGTTTCGACGGATTTGTCTTCGACCTTAGCGGAGAGTATCAGCGAGTCCTTTCTATCATAATATTCGTTGGTGAAGACGCAATGCCCCAAATCGTCGCCTTCCTGCATAAAATCCTTTACTTCTTTTATAACGGAAATGCTGAGTTCCCCTTTGTGGAACGACAGCCCGAAAAAACGCTTTTTAATGCTTTCGTACCTTTTTTGTGCCTTTTCGATTTCAAGGCGTAGGTCTTCGAGTTTTTTCTTTCTGAGCAAATCCCTTTTTTTCTTTACGAGATGGTCGTGTGCTTCTCCCAAGTTTTCAGGACATATATACTTACCACAGGTAAGGTCTTTTTTGAAATAGCGAAGCAGTTCGAGATAATCCTCCCAAATCTGCACATCTGAAATTTTATAGCCATTTCTGATAACGGTTTTGACCGCCTGCCAGTTTCGTCGGATGTTCTGCCTTGAAGCGCCGAAATAGTACTGCAAGAGGTTCAGCTGTCGTGATTTGAGGAGGGTTTCGGTGATGGGGTCGGTCAAAAGGGATGAAAAGAGCAGGTGCGGTGCAATATCGTACACCGAACTTTTAAAACCATTTCTTTTTAAAATCGGAAGCACTTTAATCTGCGGATATACTTTGTAAGGATTGATATAAAATTTGGCATTACGAGAGAAATCCTTTGGCTTTATTTCAAGCGGGGAATAGAATTTCCATGCATCAAGGGTACTGGAAAATACATTGGTGCTGAGTGCGAGCGTGCGGACTTCGCCTTTGGGATTAATCCAATGCTGCATGACTTCCTTATGAAAATAAGTCGGCGTGAAATTCTTTTTCATGTGTTTGTGGCTAATTATCATGCGCACGACCTGAAACCCTGCACAGCTATCCACAACTCCAAAATATTCCATTTCTTTAAAATGCACCTGATTATAAGGCATCATTTTAAGCTTTCCTTCGCAGGCAGGACAGCAAGTAAACTTGGTGCACGCGCTCGTGCAGGATGGTTTCCAAACGTGGGTGCACTGCAAACAGTAAAATTTGGAGCGTGACAATACGCCCCATTTGAGAAAGATATTCTGCTCCGCCCAAGTGAATACCTCAGGTCTTATGGGCGCAAGTGAACTGCTTAACGCCGTGAGCTGTTTTTCGATGTGGGTTTTGGGTATCATAGGTCAAAGAGTGTAAGGGCGGTCTGCACGGGTTTTACTTCTTTTACTGGTGGAACTGTTTCTGTTTTGACTGTCACAGCAGGGATTTCAGGCTGTGAGAAAAGATCTGAGGAGGCAGGGGTCTGCACCACAACTTTGCATGCCACTGGGGCAGGCGTGCCGATGGAATCATCGGTATAGTACTTAATTGCCATATCAAAAATTTCCTGATTGTCAAAGGCGCACAAACCTGTTTTTTTGACCTCACCTAAAATGTAATTCAGACAGCTTTCCAAATTTTTGGTAGCTTTGGCGTAGTGCGGTGCAAAGTCGGTATCGCCCTGCTCCAAATTATTCAGATAGTTTTCTATGGCGTTTTTAAAATTTTCAGAAGCTTTCATAAGAGTATATTTAAGATTGAAAATTGTTATTCGTATAGGCTAGAGTAGAGGTCAAAGCAGTATTCTTCAAAGCATAGCCAGCACACAAAAGTGTAATGGGGAGCCTGAAAACGGTTTTCAATCGGTTCGCCGATAGCTTCTTCCAATTCGGTTCGGATATTTTCAAGGTCATCGATATGCTCGATGTAAAATTCTTTGCAGTCGGCGTGGTAGATAAATTCTGAAATCATACCGCTCACGCATCCTCCTTGCTGTAGGTCAAGAAAAAAAGCTTTAAGCTGTTCTTTTCTTTTCCCGTCGTAAGAAGTGATGCTTCGAAGAATAATTTGATTGAAGGCATCGCTTACACGATACTCGCTGTAATTGGATTTTTTTAAAGCTTTCATGATATAATATTTAGGCGTATAAAAATTAAAGGCGTTGAAAAACTAGAAAGGCAGGTCATCGGGATTATCAGATGCATTCTGCTGTTTAAGTGCGGGTGTATGGGTATTATTATCCGTTTGCGCAAATACCAGTATCTTAATATCTGATGTATGAAAGGTCAGTGAGCCGTGCGGCTGAGCGTCATTCCCGATATAGACATTCAGCCCGATGCGCCCGAAGAGCTGTACTAAAGTTCCTTTTTTCAGCCACTTTGCCAGTCCTGCGCTCATCCAATATGAACAGTCGATATAGGTTACAATTTTTTTAGTTTCGGTACTTCCTTTGGGTTTATAGCTGTCGTTGACTGCTATGGAGAAGTTTACCACCTCACGGTTTTCTTTTACTTTAAAAACTGAGGCATCTTTTACAATTCGTCCTGTGATTTCCATGACATAAAATTTTTAGTGAATACTTATCTTTTGTTTTTCTTCCCCGTACCTGCGCAAATGAAATTTTTCAAAAGAAAAAACGGGAAAAAAGAAAGCAGAAGACCAGTGTCCGGATACCGAGCCGGAGTGCTATAAGTCCCGAAGGGCGGCGAAGAGCCGTTATGCGCATGCAGGTAAGGGCGGGCACTACTTTGGCTGCCCTTTTAACCCGTTTTGAATTGAAATATTTTATCTAATTCCTTGAAAATGAGTAATTATACGTAGTGAAAAATAAATGTAAAGCTGTAGATTTGAGGGTGTTTTTAACTGAAAATCAATCTTTTAACCAATGTTGGAATTATGGAGACGATCAAATATTTAAAATCAGAAACAGCTAAAGTCTACAAGGCAAGCGACGGCGAGGATGTTCTTATTGAACTGCTTTGGGGAGACCGTGTTGAAATCTTGGACCCTATCCCTCAGAATGGTCTTTTGAAAGTGCACAGCAGATGGGCACCATCGGGTTATATTGATCCTAAATATCTAGGTGACAAATCACTTCTGGAACTCTATTTTATTGATGTTGGACAGGGAGATGGGATACTGATCGTAACCCCGGAGAGAAAACATATCTTAATTGACGGGGGCTATACCCGTAAGATGCAGTCGCATGGTAAAAGCGCGGCTGATTTTGTGGACTGGAAGTTTGCCGTGGATTATAAGCAGCAGAAGATCGTAATTGATGAAATGATCTGCAGCCATAGCGATGCGGACCATTACGGCGGCTTATGGGACCTTATCAATGCCGCGGAAAATACGGAACTGGATTGTACTAGTGTTGAAATTAAGAATTTTTATCATGCCGGCGCGGGATGGTGGAAAAAAATGGGGAGAGAAGCCTGGGAAAAATAGAGAATGGTTATATTAAGTCCCTGCTGGATGACAGGGATTCCATTATTCAGGGGCTTAGTGGAGAGGACTATATACTGCAAGGTGAATGGGCGGAGTTTATGAAATGTATTAAGGATACCCAAGCACCCTGCAAAAGACTTTCCTACAACCCTAAAAAGAACTTTGATTACCTGCCGGGTTACGGAACCGACAATCCTTTGGCCATTAAAATACTCGGACCCATCGAGACCATTGTTCAGGGCAAACCAGCGCTGAAAGATTTTAAAACCCCTTCCCAGAACACTAATGGAAATTCGGTGCTGCTGCGTTTGGATTACGGCAGGAGCAGGATCCTGCTTACAGGCGACCTGAACCAGAAAAGCCAGCAGTATATTGTGGAAGCCCTTGCCGGCAGCACCCAGGAGCTGGCGGCCGATGTGGTTAAGTCCTGCCACCATGGAAGCGATGACTGCTCCTATAATTTTCTTCAGTATGTTCAGGCGGGGGCTACCATTATTTCATCAGGCGACGATGAAACCCATGCCCATCCAAGACCAAATATTGTCGGCGCATCAGGCGCTACAGGATTTAGAAAAATTTCTGGCGACAAGTTACTCACACCCATGATCTACAGTACAGAGATTTCAAGAAGCCTTAAAATAGGCAATCCATATAAAGTCAGTTATAAAGATTATCAGCATCAGGGCAGTATTTTTGATATAAATCTTTTAGATGAGAAGAAAATACAAGTTTCCTATAAACAGACTAAATCGGGAGGGCTTAACGCAGAGGACAAAACTACAGCTCTCTCCAAACTGCGTGTGGCAGACAAATTTGTTTATGGATTGGTGAATGTGCGCACGGATGGTAATAAAATATTGTGCGCTGTTTTAAACGAAGGCAACAGCAGCTGGGAAATTAAGACTTTTAAATCAAGATTTTAGTTTGCAACTCAATGGGATACCAAAGCATTAATGAAGGAACACCGCCAAATCAGCGGTGTCATTTTTATACTAATCTAAAAATGTCAAAGCATTGATAAATTTAGGTATTGGCAGTTTTTATGAATACTGCAGTACTCACTGTCTCACATGTTTTCTGAATGACCTAACGATTTCAAAGATCCCAATACTTACCAGTATCCTGGAAAAGAAATCAAGCAAGGCACTCCATGGGCCCAGCGCTGCAATATGCTGCATAAAATCAATTCTATGAAGGGGATTTATAAACTGTGGAAAGTACGGCAGAAAATCGGTGAAGAACTCTGCTGTTCTATATATGCTTAAATTCGAACTGACCTTTGAAAGGCTGGCTGTAAAAAGATAGAAAAATAATAAAGCTAATAAAATTGTGACCAAACAAGCTTTTGGCCAGTTTGTACCATGACTGCTGTAAAATTTTGATACGATGATCGAGAAACGGGAACCCCTATGACGGTCGTCTGATACTGATTCATATCTAAGATATTTGTAAAGGTAATTCTGTGAGATACGGTAATAATCTGATTTATCTTTTGTATTGTTCTGTTTAGCTGCTGATGTATACAGATCATTGTATACATTGTAATAATTTAAGAAATCATCTTTGGCATTAACATCCGGAATCTGTGAGTTTATAAGTTTTACTGCGGAGAGGTCGGAATTTATTATTTTAAGTATATATCTTTCAAACATAATATTTTTTAATTCCAGAATACCGGCCGAAGAATTGCCTATAGCAAACTCTGCTGAGAGATCATCGTAATACTCAAGAAAGTCGGTGTAATGATGCTGTTCTATGAATTCCCTAAATCTTAAAACGGGGTGGTAGCCGCTATAAAGATCTAATGTACCGATACGTTGTTTTGATAGTGCACGTACAATTTCTAGTTCTTTAGAGTGCATTTTATCAAATTCGCTGTAAGCTCTGATATATTTGTCGAGCGGTAAGTTTAAAAATTTCCTAACTCCTACTGGCCTTAATTTTGAAAAATAAAATTTTCCGTCATTATTTAGATTATTAATTTCTATTTTTTTGTTGATAATATTATTAAAATCAAGGCGGGAAGAAACGTTGTAATAGCCAGATAAGAGGATATTGTTTATTACTGCTTTTTTAGCGAAGATTGTTATTCCAGATGAGCAATCTACAGCCAGCGTATCGATAAGCAGAAATTTTCCGTCCAATGAAAACTGTGTTTTTTCATTTAAGGGCTTGATGTCAAGAACCTGTACGGATCCGCCTTCAAATTTGATCCCATTTGGAGATTCTACTTTAGAAAGCGTAAAGTATTTTAATTCACAATAATTTACAGACAGGCCTTGATCAAACAAGCAACTGTTGAATATTAGCCCGGTACCTTGAACATTAAAAATGACAAATTCTTTCTGAAAGGTGCAGTGCCTAAATTCCAGCCTGTCTTTCATTGATGTATTTTTTATAAAAACTTCATCAAAATGGCAATTGGAAAAAGTTACAGGTTCTTTGATATTATCGACTTCTATGACAAGTACTCCTTCAATTTTCCTTTCTGCGATCTGTTTGGTAGAATAGGGAGTGACCGTACTGATTGTAGCTGTATCTTTTAATAAAATTAAAATATCTGCTGCGCTGCTGTTTTCCACGGGGATGTTTATTTGGCTGAATTATGAATTAAGGAATGTTTTTATTGTAAATACTTGTTTAATAGATGGTTATGTTTATATTCGCGTTAATGTTTTAAGACGATATGAATATTAATTGTATTTTTCGATAGCTTTAATTACGGCATAATAGAAAAAATTAATCTTCCCAAATAATACTCAACACTGAATTGTAACGTGGTGTAATGATGCAGTATTCATACATGGGTGTATTATTATCATATTTTCCTAATTCAAACCAGGTTGTTTTCTCAATCTCTTGAATGTCATTGTTTCTATATATTGTATTAAAACGGTAATATTCTTCTGCAACAGAATTTCTCGGAACATCAAGTTTGTTAATATCAGGAATTTTGTAATACATAAATTTAGATTTTTTCCAATATTGTACTTTTCCCTGTTTACTGTAAAAAACCGCAAGGGGATGATTTCCTAAATCAATATACCTATATACAGTAGAAGTAATGCTGGTATTGAAACTGTTTGCAAGATCAAAAAGCAACTGCGGGTTGAATTTTTTTCTCTCGCATGCTTTACTGAATTTATCTGCAGGCATTAATAATTCTGCAGCAAAGTCATTTGCTTCTTTTTCCTGCGGCCCCTTTTTATATCCTTCAAGAGTGGTGTCGTCATCCGTGAATGATGCAGTATGATCAGAATGTAAAAGCATATGGCCCAATTCGTGTGCCAAAACATATCTCTTGCGTTGCGGAAATTCAATTTTAGAATCTACAGTAACAATTGATTTTCCGTTTTTCATAACAAGCCTTCCATCAGAATTCTTTAAATCCTTTTCATTAACAATCCCATTATGATAAACAATTAAATCAGCAATATCAATAGAAGGAATATCTTCAATTCCTAATTCTTCTATTACGGATCTTGCAGTAAGGGAAGGGTTCTTTCTCATTATTAAAGTTCTTCTTTTTCAATTTTATCCATTAAATCAAGCAATTCGGTTTCATTGAGAATGTCTTTGAGATCCTGTTCGTCCATTTTATCAAGATTGTTGAATTGAAGTTGCGGTGATCTTTGGATAAGCAATCCTAAAATTGCTTCTCGTGTGGCTCCTTTAGTTCCCTCAAATAGCGATAATGCTTTAGCATATAAATTACTATTCTGATCTTTTTTCAGCGCCACTGTCTGCTGGAACAGCATTTTTTTAACTGCTGTTATTCCGTTTTTTTCAAGCTGTGCAGGATCATAACCTTCATCCTTTAAAAGTTCATTTAGAATTTCTGGTTCTTCTACCGTTAAAAGATAAATATCACGATTTAATTTATCAACATTGACTTTTATATTTTTCATGACTTTTTAAATGTTTTTTTAACAATCCGCAATCCTCTTTTTATTGAATTATTTATTTCATTCATTGGAATATCCAATCCTTTTGAAATTTCCTTTCTTGAAGCTCCTTGGAGCCATTCACTAAATATGGCGTGGTCATCTTTATTTTCACCGAAACTTTTCTCAATCATTTCCCAAAATTCATTTTCAATGAAAATTTCATCTGGAATATCTCTGATTCGGATTTCTTCATCTGTCAGTTCATCATAATTTTCAAATTTATCATACTCTTCACTATCACTAAGCAATTCATTTGCTCCACCAGCACTTACTATTGACCGGCTTGATGATTTAAAATGACTGGATATAAGGCTTTTGACAACCCATATAAGATGATGTGTAATATCCGGATACTTATTATAGTCCCATTTACGCACTCCGGTAAAAACCTTTTCGATTGCAAGCACTGCAAAGTGTTCTGCATCAACACTGTCCTTCTCAGATCGTATTTCGAACCCTGCCTTATTTAATTTTTGTGAAGCATACAATACCAGTGATTTGTAAATCACCCCCCAAGATCGGTCGTCAATGCTTCTGAGGCGTTCTAAGGTTTTGTAATCTATCATATGTTAGTTGGTTTAGTTTGGTCCCTATAAATATATGCTCTTTTAATTATTTTTTTTGCCACATGGCAAAAAAAAATCTTTGTGGAGCATATACAAGTATATGGGCTTTCTATTTAAGCTGTGTTAAAATTGATTTTATAATTATGGAAAAAGAAAGATTATTATTTTGTATTGGACGCTATGATCACTATTACGACAGCGTTAACAACAAAAGTTCTGTTTTTTTAGGACTTAGTACATTTATAGTAGGAGGTCTAATAGTAGGTTTTTTTGCTATTAAAGATTTTGTTGTATGTACTCCGTGGATTTATCTATTAATGATTGTACTTATTTTGCTTGGCATTGTTATTATGATTGTGGTAATACTTGCCGCCACCCCCTTCGTTTCAAAAGGTACAGATTCCTTACATTATTTTGGTTCAATATCATGTCAGACTCATGATGAATTCAGCATTCAATCTTTTGAAAACATTTCGACTGAAGATGAACTTAAGGATTTACGATTACAGGTTCATCAGCTTGCCTGCGGGTTATCCTCCAAATTCTCCAAACTAAAAATTGCAGGAATCATGTTTACAATTCAGTTTGTTCTTTTTATCCCCCTTTTGATGCTTATAATACATAACTTAAAATAATTGAAATATGAAAATTTTTGAAGATTACCTTTCAACAGTAAAAGCTGCAATGGCAGCAGATCCCAAATCAAAAAAATTATATGAAAGCTGGAATCCTGCTAAAGGTGAGCTTCGTAAAGCATTTGATGCGGTCGCACTTGGACTTTCAGTTCCGGAAAAACGCTTGCTTCCGAGCTTAGAAAATTTTGCAAGTGAATTGGGATTAAAACCAGATTTTAATCAAAAATTAGGTCTTCATCCAGATCACGCACATTTAAAGCTTACAGACAACATCGAAAACGATTATATTATTTCAATGTTTGTTGATATTAAAGGTTCTACCAATCTTTTTAAACGTTATCTTCCAGAGACAGTTTGGACTATTACCAATACCATCCAGCGTGCTGCAATACATACGTGTTTGATTTTTGGAGGTTATGTGCATCGTCTTCAGGGAGATGGTTTGTTTGTATATTTTGGAGATAAAAGAACATCTACTCAGCTTTCTGTAAAAAGGGCCTTGCAGTTTTCCGGGATTTTTACATATTTTGTAAAAACAGATTTGAAAGAGCTGTTTAATGAGCAGGGAATTGAAGATATATACACCAGAATAGGAATTGATCTTGGACACGATCGTGATGTAGTTTGGGGAATGGCAGGTATTGGGGAGATAAGTGAGGTGACGACCTGCAGTCTCCATACAAGTTTAGCAAGCAAAATGCAGTCAAGTGCAACGAGTAATGGGATAGTTGTTGGAGACCACATAAAAAATGAGGTTCCAGAGTTATCTGAATTTTTTACGCCAGTATGTCAAAGAACAAAGGATGAAAATGATCGTTACATTTTTAGAATACAGGATGAAAACTGGAATTACACACAATATGATTTTGACTGGTTGTCTTTTCTAAAAAAACAAGATTATATAGCTACTGATTTACAGGGTATTCTTCAGCTGAAACAAAAAGGTACAACACCAAATTTTGACCGTAACATAAATAATTTAGCTCCTATAGCAGCTATCAGCAAACCTTTTTATGGATTCAGCAAAAAAAACTAATTTGTTTGAGCGCGACTTTGGTGAAGCTAAACAATACTTTCCCAAACTAAGCTACGGAAGAAATAGAAAAAACAAAATTTGGATAATTTCTGGAGAACTAGATATTTGTGATGTCAAAGGTAACTATTGGAATACCTTTGACATCAAAATCATAGTGCCAGAATCATATCCGTATTGTGTACCTATTGTCCTTGAAATAAGCGAAATAATTCCTCGTGATATCGACTGGCATATTTCCGAAAATGGAATCTGCTGTTTAGATTCTGATAATAATCTTATATTGCTTAGCCGTCACGGAATTAATTTAAGAGATTTTATTGCAAAAAAAATATATCCTTTTTTTGCAAATCAATTATACAAAATACAGGAAAATAAATATGCAGGGGAGGAATACAAACATCATATTGAAGGAGTAATTCAATACTATGTTGAAGATTTAAAAATTCCAACAACTGAGAATATAGTAGTTTTTTTAGAGCTGATAATTAATAAAAAAGACCTTACCAGAAATAGATTATGTCCCTGTAAAAGTGGTCAAAAAATAAAGAATTGCCATGAAAAATCAATTGAAGCTATAAAAACAATAGGTAGAGAAAAAATGTTATATGACTTAGCAAAAATCAAAAAGGCATTGGTCTTTTAAAGCTGATTGATTTCTGATTAAAAAAGTTTTATTTAATAAGCATAAATATCATCAAGATCATGGATTACAAACTCCGGTTTTTATGATTTATCTATTAGATTGTCAAAAAGTAAAAATACAGGAATATTTAAAGGTTTTATAAATTCCAATTCTGCAGAATTTTTCAAGTGGGTTTCACGAATCTCCATCAATAATCTTCCAAGAGTATTTTTTCCTTTTAATTCATCCTTATTGATGGGCACCGCTCCCAAGGTACCGTCCTTTGTTGAAAATTCAACTATTATATTAGTCCCAGTACTCAACAACAAATCAGAAAATTTGCTAAAATTTTGAATCAGTTTTATTTGCAGGCACCAGCGCATTACATCAAATTTTACAATTTCCCAATCCTTTTGTGTAAATTGATGGTACTTGCGACTGAATTCTTTTGCATCCAAAGGATTTGTTAGATAAATTATTTCTTCCTGAAGAGCTTATTTAGAGCTTTAATTCAAAAATTTTGTTGTAATTTCAAGTATTCTAAAAAAGCACTGCAATGGAAAAGCGATATGTGCTGCACCGTTTTTTAGAGGCAGAAAGGGAAACATATAACAACACACTGCACGAGATCAGACAGGGCAGCAGATAAACCCATTGAATGTGGTTTATTTTCCCCCAGTTAAGAGGACTGGGCTTCACGGATTATAATATCTTTTACGGCATTGAAAATCTGCGGGAAGCCACACTGTATTTGAATCATCCGATACTGGGCAGACGGCTGGAGGAAATTACCCAGGCAATGCTTCAAATCGAAAATAAATCGGCACTGGGAATTCTGGGAAGGGCAGATGAAAGAAAACTGAAATCCTGCATGACCCTGTTTGGACTTCTGCCTGAAATGCCTGAATGTTTCAGGCAGGTGCTTGAAAAGTATTACAATGGAGAGCAGGACGAAAGTACACTTCAGCTTATAAAAGAATCCGGCAGCTAAAAAAACATTTCTTTTTTCTCTGCCTCAAGAAAACATCTAAGGATTAAAAGTTATTTTTCTTTTTTGAGAACCAGCGATGAAAGTGCCGGGCTTTTGATTATCCGTTCCATTTCGCTGTGGATTATTTCCTGAATCTCAATTTTAATCTGCAGATAATTTTTCTGGATGATAACATTGTCAATTGTTCGTATGATCGGAATTTCTTTATAAGCAGCTGTTTCTTTTTTAATTTTTTCGTGGTCGTTGATGATTTCGCAGTGAAAGGTTTTAAGCTCAATTCGGCAATCCGGGTTATCGGCTGTCATGCCCACGAATTCCCCTGAACTCAGTGAGGCAATCTTCGAAGGAGGCACTGCGGATTCCAGCTGTCGAGAACGGCTGATGGAGGTGTCGCTGCTGTTTATAGAGAGGCTTTCGCGGTCCTGCATTATTTTTCCGAAACGCTCTGAGAGCTGTTTTGCAGTATCACCGTTTACCTGTCCGCTGATGATATTTCCGACTATATTAATGATCACATCAGCCTGCTCGCGGCCGTAGTCTTTGCGAAGCTGGCTGAAGTCCTGAATCCCCAGACAGGTGCTCACTTTGTTGCTTCTTGCCGTTGCAATCAGACTGTCAATATTATTGAGATAGATAGTGGGGAACTCGTCAAAAATGAGACTGCTTTTAAGCTTTCCCTTCTGGTTTACCTGTTTGATAAGACGGCTGACAAAAAGTGAAAGGACTGCCCCGTATGTCTGTATTTTCTGCGGATTGTTCCCCATTGAAACAATTTTTGGATCAGATGGATTATTAATGTCAAGGGTAAAATCACTGCCCGAGAGCACGTAGTAAAGCTGGGGAGAGGAGAGTTTCGCCAGCGAGATTTTAGCCGACGCAATCTGACCCTCCAGCTGGTCGACTGCCTCATTTAGGAATGCGCTGACAAAGGGATTGATAAGCACTTCGATCTCTTTTTCAGTTCTCAAAAGCGTGAAAAGGCTTTCGTAATCTGCCTGGATCATTTCAATGACATGAGGCAGGGTGCAGAACTCGCCATCGTTGTATTTCCGCAGGTACCAGATGACGGCCGTCAGGAAATTTATAGGGGATTCCACAAAGAAATCGCCCTGTTTTTTAATCCACTCCCGGTTGAGTCCCATAAGGATTGTGCGGGCAGATTCAGCAGCATCGGTAATGTCTGTCATTGCCGCAGGATCAAGAGGATTACAACGGTGGGTTCTGGAGAGGTCGTCAAAATTTATGATGTAAAATTTGGGTTCCACGGCATAAAGATGGCGAAATTTCAGCCAGGCATTATAGGCGATAACGGTGAGGTCGTCGAACTTAAAATCATAGATGAACATGGAAAAGCCTTTGGCAATATGCTGGGTGATTATATGACGGATTACAAAGTATGATTTTCCCGAACCCGGCGTGCCTGGAACCAGAATGCCGCGGAAAGGATTAATAATGTTAATCCAGCTGCTTCTAACTTTGTTTTTCAGGTGATAACGGGCAGGAAGGTTAACGGAATATTCGTTTTCAATAAGCCTTTCCTCCTGAGGGAAAGTTTCGTTTTCCTTATTAAAAATATCTGCTGAACTAAGCTTTCTGCGGATAATACGGGATAGCAGAGTGCCCCCGGAAAGTGTCATCAGATAGCCCAAAGAACACAATGAGATATATAGTACGGAGCAGACCTCAGGATCCAAAAAGATTAGAACAGCCAGATAGGATCCAAAGTAAAGCAGGAGGCCCGTTGCGATATAATAAAAAGCAGTTCTAAAATGGAGTTTTTCATCTTTTCTTCCTCTGGCACCCATAAGGGAAATAACCAAGAGTCCAAGTGCAAAAATCTTTGATTTATGAAAGCTGTCCAGAAGCCCCGTACGATGAATATTCTCCAGTATCCTGCAGGCAAAATCCGGAGCAAGATTCCAATGCCTGAAGGAATCGAAGAAGTAATAATAAAAATGGATGAGCAGTACTGCGATGCCCATCAGTCTTGTCATATCTAAAATTTTTCTAAGCGCCTGTTCATTTTCTCCCGTCTGCATGCTGTTGATTTTTATGTATTAATTATTATCGGACTGTCCTTTTCTCTTTCTTTTTTTCGTTTTTTCTTAAGCTCTTTGGGAACGGAATCTGATGGCGTTCCAGCGTAAAGCACGTCATCAATTATCCGCTGCACTTCCGCTGCGGAAATAAAAGAGCCCTGCTTATGTGTGGTGCCATCAGGAACTGTATACAGCTTCGCAGAATGGGACGAATGGCCCAGACGCTGCAGGAGCCCTTTGGCTGCATATTCAGGTCCGAGATTGCTTCCGTTGAAAACGCATCTGGTGTTATGATCTATGTACGTCATGCCGTATATAAACCCCTGTTCATTTTTTCTGACAACTGCCGTAATGCCCTGGTTCGCCAGTCGCGTTTCAAGCTGCGAGAGCGTAATTGATGGGTATTTCAAAAGGATCAGATCCACCGCATTTCGTGTTCTTTTCATAAATATCGCACGCGCAGTTTTAGCTGCAGCAAAATTAATTTCAAGCTGGGAAAGGGTAGGCTTGGAATAAAAACTGCTGGCTTTTATAGGAACCCCGACAGTCTTTTTATTCTCATCCAGAATCTGGTAGATCAGTCCTTTATTCTGAAACATTTTTGAATTTTCCTTTCCTCTTTCCGCTTTGACGTTATACAGGTTCAATACTGCGTTCAGCTCACCCAGTGTTGTGTATTTGTAGTGCGGAATAACTGCATTGAGTACACTGCCGATGGCTCTCTTGGAATCTATTGCTCCATATTTTATTTTTTCCGCATCAATGGCATTAATTAGCGTCGGACTCTGTTTTTTTCTCGAGTCCGCCCGAACCAGATTAAAAGAAATCTCCAATTCCTTCCGCGCCGTTTCGGACTGGTTTCTTCCAATATTGTGCATGTTAATCCTGGATCCGTCTGCCCTCACATTTATGGATGCGATATGCAGGTGCGGATGTCCCGCATCGTGGTGCTGGTAGACGAGATAAGGCTGCGATCCGAATCCAATTTTCTCCATATAAGAAGAGGCAATCTGCATGAGTTTTTCTTTTGATAAATCCTTGTCCGAACGGTCAAAATTCAGCGAGATGTGCACTGCGCTTCGCTTGACATTTTCATTGAGCTGGAGCTGCTTTAGAAATACGCCGAGCTTAAAAGATTCTGACATTTTTTCAATATCGATAGGATAATTTCCCTCGCCGATGCACACGGCACTTCCCTGTGAAACTTTATTCTCATTGTACATGAAGATGCCTCTAATCGAGTGTCCTGTGTTTATGACTGCAACCATTTTTGGGCGAGATTTTCAATGTGTTTTTTTATTTCTTCAACCAGCGAAAAATATTTGTTCCTGTCGGACTCAAAAGCCAGAATCCAAATTCTGAAATCTGATATTTCAAAAAGGGTATGGAGTTTTTTAACGCTCTGATTGAAATTATTTCCCATGAAATTCAGCTGTGTTTTGAGCTGGATAAGCTCCTGCAGCAGCTTATCCAGCGACTCATTTCTGTACTTGAGAACAATAGGTTTTCTCAGCAGATTTCTGCGCACGAAATCACTGCGTTTGCGGCAGGCTGATGCTTTGAAATTCTTATCAACAAAATCAAATTCTTCTTTGGTCAGCCGGATGTGTAGCCATCTGTTTCTGCCGCTGTTTTTCTCTTCCATAATCTTTTCTTTTTCATTGTTTCAATTTCATTCAATCTTAAAGTTTCACTGCCAGCGAGTTCCGAGCAGAGGGGCAGCAAGATTTTTGGTTGTGATACAACCAGACATCTTGCTGACTGCAGAAAACCGCAGTCCGAAAGCTTCTAAAAGTCTTTTTTCAGCTGTAGCAGTCAGCTAAGAAGAAGCTGCCATCCCTATTAAAAATTAAAGGATATCTATTTCAGAATCTACTTTAAAAATCTAAAATGCACCAATTGAACAGGTACTAGGGATTTACATGAAAGCTAAATTAGAAAAGGCCTCCAAGACCTGCAATCCTCCCCAAATTTTGAGTAGGGTAAATAGGGATGATACTTTATAATTTTACGGTAAGTGAATATTAATTTAAAATGATGAAGTATGATTACAGCAAATGATGCGGCCAAGGTTTTTGATACGGTGCTAAGTATCCCTGGCATGAATGAGCCGGTGAAAATGGATTTGAAAATTTCACGGAAAAATGTGTTGCTTTTAAGCCATTTGATACAAGACGGGCTGAAGATAAGAGAAGGATCTTCGGTACTATTGGAGAGCATAAGTGAGCAGGGAAGGACAGAACTGGAGAGTCTCTCTCAAGAGTGCCTGCAAAAAGCAGGACTTATAGAGCTGCATGAAAAACTTGCCGGAATCAGTGCCTCGATAAAAGGCTGATTTCAACAACAATTACAATGATTTAATGCCTGCAAGATTCTTACAAAGTGCAGGCATTTATTTTTATGCTAGTAAAAACATAAAACTGCCTGATTTTCAAATTTTTTGGCTTGGTTTTTAAAGGGGTTATGCGAAATTTCGTATATATATTTGTATTGTTGATTTTCGATATTATCAGGGAAATAGAATTATAGACGCATTTTAAAATAGTAAGATCATGACGTTAAGCAGCCGTACCAAATATTACATTACAGAAACCATCTGCCTGCTCTTTATCCTTCTGTTCATTTATGCTTCTGCAAGCAAACTTATGGATTTCCAGCATTTCAGAATCCAGCTGGGACAATCACCTTTACTGAGTGCATTTGCTGAACAGCTGGCGGTTATTGTACCCTTGTTCGAAATAATTATCTGCATACTGCTGTTAATTCCTAAATATAAGCCGTTGGGACTTTTTTTGTCATATGGAATTATGGTAATGTTTACTGCCTATATTTTTATAATCCTGAACTACACGTCTTTTATCCCTTGCTCTTGTGGAGGTGTACTGGAAAAGCTTAGCTGGCAATCACATATGATTTTTAATCTGGCCTTTGTTTTTCTCAGTGTCTTAGCAATAATTCTCTATGAGAAAAAAGACAAAAGCTTATATTTTAAAAAGGGATTCTTAGTCGGAGTTTTCTCTTCGGTAACCATTGCAAGCGTCAGTGTAGTTGCGGCTTTATTTATGCTTTCGGAAAATATTATTCATTATCACAATACACTTACAAGGCGATTTCCCCAGACACCTATAAGACAGATTGCCACCTCAGATTTAAAACTGAACTCTTTTTATTTTGCGGGACTTGACAGCAGTGATATTTATTTAGGGAATACTACAGCGCCATTAGTGATCACAAAATTGAATTCCAGACTGGAACAAACCCAAAGAAAGAAGATAGATTTGGACAATAAGAAACTCCCCTTCAGGGCAGCATCAATTATGGTGGAACCGCCTTATTTTTTTGTGACAGATGGTACAGTGCCCTGCATTTTTAAGGGAAAGATTGATAATTGGAATGCTAAATTAATTCTTCGCAAAGGAGAATACTTTACCACTGCCAGAGTAATTGACTCCAATGCAATAACTGCAGTATCGGCAAAAAGAACAAATGGAGATAATGTTCTTGCAGTAATTGATCTGCTGGACAATGGAAGAACAACACTAAATCCAGAAATTCTGCAAAAACAGAATGATGGAGTTTTTGATACTGACGGTATGCTGGTATACAGCAGGGAAATGAAAAGAATAATTTATCTATATGCCTACCGAAATCAATTTACAATTGCAGATAAACGTTTGAAAATTGACTACAGGAGCAGTACAATAGATACTATTACAAAGGCTCAACTGCATATTGAAAATGATGAAAATTTCCGACAGAGGCAGTTTTCAAAGCCGCCCTTATTTGTGAATAAAAACTGTGCTGTTTTCGGCAACTTACTGTTTGTACAGTCTGCAATACCTGGAAGGTTTGAAGATGATAAAATATGGAAACATTCCAGTATTATTGATGTTTATGATCTTAGGAAAAAAAGCTATGTTCTTAGTTTCTGCATAAGCGATCTCAACGGAAAAAAAATGCGCTACTTTAAAGTGCTGGATGACAAAATGTATGTGCTGATCGGCACTCACATTATTGTGTATAAACTGGATTCAAAAATTACAACACATTACGCTAGTCAAAGTGTAGATAATCTATTGGCCAAATAGCAGGGAACTGATCGAAAACCTGTAAAAAAGAGTAGATCATTAACCATATAAATTATATTATTATGAAAACGAATGTTTTAAAAACCATTGTGCCACTTGCTGTTGTGGCAGTGGGACTGACCAGTGCAGCAAGCACTTCGTCTCTGAATAAAAATTCAAAATCAGCTGTTCAATGGGGCTATGAGCACATTGAAAATGATAATAGCTGTAATGCCGTTCAGCAGTGTGATGAAAACGGAAATTTTAATTGTAAAATTGGCTCCGAGGGCGCGCAGCTTTACGATTCTAATTGTGCAACACCTCTGAAAAGAAGTACGTTAGATTAAAATTGTAAAAATGATGCCGTCACTTATTTATAAATGACGGCATTTTTTTTAGATAATAGTGCCTTTACCTGTCGAAATCGCAGTTCATCCAGTCTTTCCTTGGTTCGTTTTTCAAGTAATGATTAAACCATTGCATGATGCGAATATTCAGGTCCTTTGCATTTTCTTTTATTGCCATTTCATGTCCTTCGCGTGGATAAACCAGCAATGTGTGCTCTTTATTTAAGCGCCGTAATGCCAGATAAAACTCCATACTTTGAAGCGAATGGATGTGCCTGTCATCTTCTCCTGTCCAGCCTAGTAAAGGAGTCCTTACGTTTTGTGCCAGAAGTACAGGAGAGTTTTTTAAATAACTAGGCATATCTTCATATAATGATTTACCAATTCGGATCTGATTCTCTTCAGCACGATAAAAATCTGGCTGTCTGCGTGAACCGCTAACATATAGATAGCTACTGACTAAATCTGTCCAGGCAGCTCCTGCAACTGCTGCTGCAAATCGATTCGTCTGTGTTATAATTAAGTCAGATTCATATGCTCCAAAGCTATGGCCTATAAGTCCGATTCTTCCAGAGTCTACATCTCCTTTTTTAAGAACTTCATCTACTGCATTTATCACACTTTTAGTTACTGATTCCGCCAGATTTCCATAGTCATAAACAATGTCGGGGTACAATACAAAATAGCCATTATTAATTACATTTGTAACATTGAATCCATCTTCGGTTAAAAGTGACGGATTAACGTAGTCGTTTAGATAGGCAAACTGCCGTTCATATATATGAACGACCATCGGGTACTTTTCGCCTAACTTATAATCTGTAGGATAACATAGAAACCCCTTTGTTTTTATTCCGTTTACCTTGTATTCAATCGGTTCATTCCTACCCCAGAAAAAACTTTGCTGTTGCGGATTACTTTGTGCAATTTCCTTTGACTTATTATTAAGCAACATAAGTCGTGGAGCCAATTCAAAACTCTGATCTGTATAAAGATAAATATCTCTGCCAGCAGCTTTTTTTATCTCTGCTGTTTTCTTATTTTCCCAGACCATATCTTTCAATCCGCCTTTAAGACTCCAGTAGCTAAATCCGCTCTGGCCTGTTTCACGGTTAGCGGTCTGTAAAAGGAATCCTTTTTTAAGATCGAGAAAATGCTTATTAGATTCCGTCATGCTGTAATAAAAGTCTGAATTGAATACTTTAATTCGATATGATTTTTGCATTTCACGTCCTTTGGTGAGCCTTTTTTTGAAAACTCCATCAGCTGAGACCAGCCACAGATCGTATCTGTCGTACAAAATGATTTCATTATTTTTCGTCCATCCTCCAATACCGTAAGAAGGTGCATCAATAGGCATATTATAATCCTCTCGAAAAAAAGATTCTGAAATTCCTTGCGAGATGTTAATGTACTTATCTTTAGAAATATCATATATCCAGCACTGCTGGTTTTTTGTAAAGAATAGGTAGTTTCCATCGGGTGATCCCATTGGAAGAAAATCGCCACTCCGACGCTCTATTATTAGTTTTCTTTTACCAGTCTGCAAATCCAATATGTACAAATCAAATGGTTGCGATTGATTAGTATTGGGTTCGTATGCTGTGGGATCATATATGAATGCATGCTTATAATCTGCACTAAGAAATCCCAAAGGGAAATCCTTGGTGGTTATCTGCAAAACTTTATTACTATCTAAAGACCATATTGCCATTTTATCCTTTGATTTATAATCCCCTATATGCTTTTTGAAATCATATAGCAGTTTGTCTTTCGTGTTCCAAATCTGAACGGCATTTGGATTAATGTCGTCATCAGATTTATTTTCACTTAGCCAGAAAATTACACGGCTGCCATCATCAGAAAGGATGTTTTTTTTGTAAATCGGATTTGATATTTTCATTCCATGTGGAAAACCAACTGCAATGTTTGAATCCAATCTTCTCATTTTATTCATGCTTATATTAAAATTGTAGAGCATCGGGCTGATAGCTTTATCTTCATTAAAAGCAATCGAATTGCCTTTCCATACTAGACCTGTAAACGGAACTTCATGATTTGATAAAATCTTTTTGCTGGTAATTGTATTTTTAAAGTTCAGTATTTCAATGCTATAAGTATTATCTCCAGCAAAGCAGTACACCATGCCATTTTTTAAAGGATCATAGGTATAATTGATGATATCAGTAGCTTTATGGACAACATTGCCATTAGAATTTCTTATTTCCAGTTTGCGCTTCCTGTTTATCTGCCCCATAAGAATTGCAATATATTTTTGATCGGCTGAAAATTCGAAACTGCTTGCACCGGGCACCCTGTAAACTATGCCTGATTTGAGATTCAGCACTAGCAAAGTGTCACGGGCAATGCTGGCAAAATGTGATTCTCCATTGAATTTTCCGTTTCTGGAATGTGGAAAGTTAAACTTCCTGCCAGTTTGGTTCTGCTGGACAAATAGTGTATCTGATTTTCGATTATTGTAAGTTAAAGCATAGCTGGACCAGTTACCATGATCAGAAATCTGATCGGAGGTAAGGGTACTCCACAAATCATAATCTTTTATGGTCATGATTTTTTTTTGTTTAGCCTGCCCCCTTAAAAGGGGACAGGTTACTAAAACAAAAACAAAAATGGATGCTCTAAAAAAGCGGTAAACTAATAATTTAATAGCCTGCATTTTGAGGAGAAAGATTTGGATTTAACGTTAGTTCGGAATTGGGTAAAGGAAGTAATCTATCAGTTGTTTTCCATTGTGGCTTAACTGGTAAAAGTTGCTGGTCGAGTCTGCCAAATCTTTTAAGATCAAAAAAACGATGGCCGAACTCAGTAAAAAATTCAAGTCGGCGTTCGTCCATAACAGCATCGATAATGTCTTGCGATGTTACTGCTGATGTATTTCCAAGACCTGCAAGATTTCTGGTTTTGTTCAAATCTTCCTTGGCGCCAATAAGATCTCCTGTGTGGGCACGGGCTTCTGCTCTGATTAAATATTGTTCTGCCATTCGAAATACTACCGAATATTCCAGTGATGTGGCGGTATTGGATTTTTGCTGGTATTTGTACGGGTGGTACCAGGTTGCTGTTCCATTGCTAACGGCTTTTAACCACTTGGTCTTTCGCAAATCATCATGGCTGAATGCATTAAGTAAATTTTCTGAGACAGCAGAAGCGGGAGGAGGTCCCTGAGTAAAAATGAATACATTGCCCTGATAGGTATTAGCTCCTTCTAAATTAGACATAAGCTGCCAGATCGTAGCTTTGCTTTCTTTTTTAAACTCTGTGTCCAATGATTCTGGCCAAACGTACAAAGATGTTTGGTTAAGAACGGATGAAGCGGAATTTGATGCTTCTTCCCATTTCTCAGAATACAGATAAACCCTTGAAAGAAGCGCCTGAACGCATCCTTTATTTGGACGCACTCTATTGCTTCCATTATAATCCTTATTTAAAAGCGTAGAAGCCTGTTTTAAGTCTTTTTGTATCAGTTCGTAAACTTCTTTTTCTGGCATTCTTACTGCCTTGGCGTTGATTTTGTAATCAGTAGTATCGATATAGGGGATCGGCCCAAAAATATTTAGCAGATAAAAATGAATTAAAGATCTGACAAACAATGCCTCGCCAGTAAGCTGCTGTTTGTTTTCAAATGGTAATTGCTCAGCTTTTCTCACACCTTCTAGGACTGCATTGGCTGCGTAAATTTGATTATAACTACTATTCCATAAGGTTGCGATCTGTGAATCTGTAGGCAAAAGTGAGTTATTGAAAAAGTTTGCGGGTCCGCTTGCAGATGCGCCGTAAAATTTGAGCTCGTCTGAGTATAAACCCAGCTGGCTGGAAATTCCCGTAGGATAGCCGGTTAGAATTCCATTATCCCTAATTTGTGAATATATATCGATCATAGCGGCGTTCGCTGTTACTTTATCTTCAAATACAGTCCCGGAGGTTAGTTGAGATGATGGCAGATCCACATCTGTAAAATTTGAACAGCCATACAACAGCGATAATAATGCAAATGGCAGGGCAAACAGGAATATTTTAAAGTTATATGTTTTCATAATAGATAATTAAAATTAAAAAGTTAACTGTATAGTGCTTGTGAACACACGTAACGGAGGCAGGTAGCCCGAATATTTAAATTCAGGATCAATTCCTTTATATTTAGTTAATGTGAATACATTCTGGCCTTGAATGCCGATTTTGCAGGTGAATTTTTTTGTCCAATTCACTGGCAGCTGGTAGGTCAGGGAAATATTCTTTAATCGGATGTAGGAGGCATCGCTTATAGCTGCATCACTTGAAGTAAACTGTGAATAAGCTAGAGCTCGGGCTGTATTGCTATTACTATATGCCTGATAAGGCCCCAAATCGCCGGGATTTTGCCAGCGGGAAATTACTTCTGATGGCTGATTTACCATTTTACCCGGCATAGGGGTATATGTATTTGGATTGTAATTTTCCTGTTTAACAAACTGAAATAAGAAATCAAGATCCACATTTTTGTAGTGAAGCTGGTTTTGAAGTCCACCATAGTATTTCGGGCTCAGGTCTTTTACTGTTTTTTGGTCATTGATATAATTTATTGAGCCGTCTCCATCTGTGTCCTCAAATTGATAAGTGCCCGTTAGAGGGTCTAGTCCGGTATAATGAAATACTTTTCTAATATTTAATGACTGTCCAATTACATACTGATTTTTATAGGTTGAGGATTCAAGTGCAGGAAATGAAATCAGTTTATTTGCAGCGGTAGTAATATTAAAACTTGTTGTCCAGCTGAATGCGCCATTTTTAATATTCAATGACCTTATACTGAATTCCAGCCCACTATTCTGCACAACCGCGTCTAAATTGGCCTGCATGGAGGAAAAGCCTGTAGTCCCGGGAAGAGGTACGCCGACCAGCTGATTGGAAGAGCGATTCTGGTACCATGCTATAGTTGTAAATATTCGATCGTTAATAAAGCCAGTTTCAAGGGCAATTTCTAATTTTTTGTTTGTCTCCCATCCGAACTCTGGATTGTATAATCTGCTTGGCTGGAGCCCAGAAATACCCTGATATTTAAACGGTGTAGTACTATAAGTGTCTAAGTACTGATAATCTCCTATCTGGTCATTACCAGTTGTGCCATAACTGCCCCTTATTTTTCCAAAACTTAAAAAAGACAGTTTTTCTTTAGTGACCATTTCCTCACTAAATACCCAGGCAACACCAACTGCTCCAAAATTTGCAAATTGGTTTCCTGGCCCAAATCGGCTGGAGCCATCTCGACGTCCGGTAAGATTTATTAGATATCTTCCTGACCAATTAAGGTTTAATCTCGTATAAAAGGCCTGATATTTATATACATTTTGGTCACTGCTCAAAACTAAATATCGAGTTGCAGATGCTGGATTTTCCATCATACTGTTAGTTGGAAATCCAATAGCATAGTTCACTACTTTATTTCCATTTTGCTGCTGAAAAGTTGTGCCTGCCAATGCATCTAAAGTCAATTTTGAGATATTACCGGTCCAATTAATTTGAGGCTCGATTATCCATGAGGTGCGATTCAAATTATTTGTATAGACAATAGAACTTTCGCTACCCGAACCAAAGGCGGGGTTTAAAACAGTGGAAGGGCGCAAATTCAATTGTTTTTGAGCGAGATTGGTATATCCGAAACTGCTTCTGAGATTGAAACCAGATCCAATATCATAAGAAATGAGTGCATTGGCCAGCAGATCGTACGTCTGTGCTTTGATTTTACCTTCCAGCGGCGCTATTGGATTAGAAAAGGTGTTGTTTTCCCAGTTTAACCTGCCTGCGGAGTCATATAAGGCTGGCGCATTAGGAACCAGCTGAAGCGCCGTGGAGGTTATGTCAATTGCCGGCAGATCGCTCTTTTGCGCTGTATAAATTGAAGAAAAGTTAATTTTGAACCTTTTGTTTTCGGATTCATGGTTCAGGCTTAAATGTCCGCCTGCTTTTAAGTAATCAAAGCTGCCAGGGAAAACGGTAGTTTCTCTGCTGTAATTACCGCTCAGCAGAAAATGTGTTTGAGCGGATCCACCAGAAAGTGAGGATTGCAGGTTTGTATAACTTGCGGTGCCGCCTATCAGCTCCTTCTGCCAGTTAGTATTACGGTTTTGGTCCCAAGTTCCATTAACATCATAGGCGTTAGCGGGATATACTGTTAAACCGTCGTTGGCAAATGCTTCCCTGCGCATGGCTAAGTACTCAGGAGTCTGCAAAACATCCATATAGTGCGCCACCTGACCTATTCCATATGAGTAAGTTGTTGAGAAAACTGTTTTGCCTTCTTTGCCTTTTTTAGTAGTTATTAGTACAACGCCATTTGCACCTCGGGAACCATAGATAGCGGTTGCATCAGCATCTTTAAGAACTTCAATTGCAGTTATATCAGCTGGATTTATACTGTTGAGAGGACTGTTTTCAGCAGGCATATTGCCTGATGTTGCATTACTTCCAATACTTTGGGAAGAATAGGGTAAGCCATCAATAATGTATAATGGATTATTTCCATTGAAGCGTAAACTATTCTGTCCACGTATTTCAATTTCGAATCCACTTCCAGGCAGACCTGTATTCTGGATGATATTCACACCTGCCATTCTTCCCTGCATTGTGGCCAGTACATTGGTGACAGGCTGTGTCTCTATATCCTTTGAAGTTATTCTGGCAATACTTCCAGTACGTTCTTTTTCCTTAACTGAATAATATCCTGCATTGATGCGGACTTCCTTTAGCGTTGTTGTGTCAAAGGCAAGATATATGTCAATTTTACTTTTGGATTCTACAGGGACTATTTTTGTTTTAAATCCAATAAAAGTAACTACTAGAGAATCCTGAGGATATGCATTTATTCCATAATGCCCATTATAGTCGGTTATAACTGAAATGTTGGATTTTCCCTTGACAGAAATCGTTACCCCCGGCAAGGGTGAAGTGCCATCCGAGACAATTCCCTGCACCTGATGCTGTTGATAAATTATGCGAGAATTCTTTTTTGGGCTTCTAGCAAATGATGATGAAAAAGTCAATAATATGCCCGTTAAAAATAGGCAATAAAGAGCTTTTCCATCCTTGTAAAATGAAAAATAATTCATAATATTGGGATTGGTTAGTTAAATACGGATTTGATTAGCTAAGGTCCTCTGCTCTAGTTTGGTCGCTGCAGCTGAGGGCCATTTTTTATGCATTAAGTAAACAGCTTAATAGACATAAGGGAGATTTTTAATACACAGGCAATGATTCATTTAAGAGGTTCGACTTTTTTGGAAGCGAAACTTAAAGAAAATCATGAAGTGAGCGCTAAGAATAGTAAGAGAGTTTTGAGCAAAAAAAAAGGCGCAGAACTCAGCTTATCGTTTCAGAGGCATTGGCATACCCAACCACAAATAAGTGAGCCCACGCCCATAGGTCGTGAGCATCTTACTTATCATCTCGTGGTTGTAAAAACGCCAATTTTCTGAAACGAGATTCAAAGCGAATGCTTCAATATTGTCTTGAAGAATCGCAAATATATTAATTCATTTTCAATTGAATTGTTACAAATATATGAAAAAAAATATTTATGGTGATATATCACCATAAATATTTTTAATAAAATTCAAATATTGTTCTTTCAAATTTAAGTAACATGGCTAAGGAAGAACTATTGAAGGCTTATAAAAAAGCCTTTGGCGAAAATTTAAAAAAGCTTAGAGCGGAAAAAATAAAAACACTCAGTGGAGTGGATAGTACAACTAAGTTCGACTCAAGTAATTATCATAAATATGAAATAGGTACTGGAAATCCAACTCTAGAGACTTTGGTAAGCATAGCAACGGGTCTTGGTATTCATCCAAAGGAACTACTGGATTTTGATTTCGATTTAAAAAGAATAGATATTCATAAATAAAATAACTGTCATTACATTTATTTTCAACCAGTAATTAATATATATATATATATATTAATTTTTACATCTGAAGAAAAGTATATGAAGTGATGGAAAATTATCATAAAAGATTTGATAGTAGGAGATTAAAAT
>NZ_NRQV01000043.1:0-28402 GCF_004119505.1 Flavobacterium sp. YO64
ATTAAGACCTAAAAAAACTTCTAAAATAAGTAGTTCTTAAAAAGATTAAACCAATAAAAAATAAATTATTGATTCTAAATCTTTAAATTGATCTCTTAGTATTTTATACGATTGGCTTTTTAGTGTTTTGACCGTTTGAAGTTGTATTCCTAATTCTTCTGCTATATCAGCATTTTTAAGCCCTTTAAGACTTAGCTTTATAATTTCTTTTTTTCTATCAGGTAAAATCTCAATTGCCTTATACAATTGGCATACTATATCTTCTTCAAGAATTTGTTTTAAGAACAAATCATCATCTTCTAAAGACTTAATAGTATTTTCAGCATATTTATTTTTTACCAGATTATGCTTAATAACATTATAACATTTATTGCGAACGGCCTTGTATAGAAAAACCTTCAGATGCAGTTCATCTTGAAATGCATTTTCTTTTTCCCATATACCTATAAAAATATCCTGAACCAGATCTTCGCATTCATCAATGCTCAGAAAGCGATTTGCAAACTGAACAAGTGATCTATAGTACTGATCAAATATTTTCCTAATAAAAAGTTCGCTGGTATTATTTTCTTCCGTAACCAATGCTTATTCTTCAATAATTGATTATAATTAGGCAAATTAAATAAATTAAATTTAATTTTTCCTAATTAAATACCGTAATCATATCAAGAGAAGGCATTGATTAACATTGATTAGAATGAAACCGCTCTATTTATCTTACAATTAATTTAGAGTTGAAAATGATAGCTGCGACTAGTACCATATTAATGAAATGGAAAATCTTTGCTTTCTATTTATTTTTAGACCCGAAAACCATATTATGAGTGTTAGATTTCAATACTATAATAGAACTTTTACAAAACACTAGAAAGAGGGATAAAACTAGAAAAGCACACTCACTTTGTGAAGCACAGTATAAAAACTTTACCTCCATTTTTTGTTTATCTCTTTATTCTTGCATCCCATTTCACAATAAAACACTAATATAAAGGAATTTACATACAAAAATGTCCCCTATTTGTCCCCCCCTTTATTTTTCTTAAAAAAACTATTTAAGACTAGTTTTGTGATCTTATGATAGGCATAAAACCATAAAGGTTCTTGATTATTATAGAATATATAATATTGGGTTGGAAAGTATTTTTATGTCTGATCAGCTTACTTTTTTTTGATTATAAAAAATTTACTGCCACAATAAAAACACGTAAAACTACCTAATAATTAAGAATTTATTTATAATAATTTAGCTTGTCATTAAAATTAAACCTAATTTTTAATTTAAACTAAATCTTTAATCATTAACTAATTTAAAAAAACTATGGAACCATTATTAGGAACAATTTTAGCTTTTGGATTTAACTTTAACCCAAGAGGGTGGATGTTTTGCTGGGGACAACTTTTACCAATAACTCAAAACTCTGCACTTTTCGCATTACTAGGGACAACTTATGGAGGAGATGGTAAAGTCACATTTGGCCTGCCTGATTTAAGAGGCAGATCTCTTGTAGGAATGGGCCAAGGACCTGGTTTAACAAATATCAGTTGGGGAGAAGTAGCCGGAGTTGAAAACACTACATTAACGATTAATAATATGCCTACGCATGCTCACCCACTTGCATCGCCTCAAGCTGTTGTTAATACGCTTGTTAATGCGATAAGCGACAAACCAATCAGCAATGATCCTGATAGTGGTAACAATTCGTTTGCTGCCGGCGGTAATACTCCAAATATCTACAGCGAAGCAGGCGGGACAGCTAATAAAGTTGGCGGTATAACTTCTACAATTAGCGGTACCACAGGTATAACTGGTGGTAATCAATCATTTAGTCTAAGAAATCCTTATTTAGGTATAAATTACTGCATAGCTATAGAAGGGGTTTTTCCATCTAGAAACTAATACCATTAAAAATAAAACAGAGGCGATAATGCCTCTGTTTTTTAATCAAATTTTATGGACAACAGTACTAAAATAGGAATTCTACTTCCAAAATCACAACAATACCCAGCACTAGACAGAGATTTTATAAGAGGACTAAAACTTACTAATCCTAATATAAAGTTTCATATAGAAGGTATTGGTATTGGTGCAGATGAGAAACTGATAATCGAGAAAATACAAAAATTAAATTTTCAAGAAGATATATCAATTATCATTGGTTTTTTTGGACATTATAACATATCTGAGGTTTATAACTATGCTTCAAAAAACGATATCCTATTACTTGCCGCTGATACAGGAGCAACATTACCTTATGAAACAGCCACTTACAAGGGTGTTTACATTAATTCATTTGGACTAACGGAATCGTGTTATCATTTAGGCACTTATCTAACTGCCAAAAGCTTTCAAAAAGTAGTAACCTCAACTTCGTTTTATGATTCAGGTTACGGAATGCTATCAGCGATTGAGTATGCTTTTAAAGAAAGCCCTATTTTTTCAGGTCATTATATCACACCATTTGTTCCTAGAGAAAATGAATCGGAACATATGGATAATTTCATAAATTCTCATGAACCTGATGCTGTTTTTGCCTTCTATAGCGGCTTATATGCAGAGGAAAATGCCGATTTTGTAAATCAGAATAAAATAACTAAAAAGTATCCGTTTTATGTTACTCCGTTTTTTATCAATGATAAAATTTTAAAGGAATATAAAAACGATCCTCACGAACTTTACGTCGTAAGCACTTGGATGCAAAATGATAGCGATACTATCAACTTTACTGATGAGTATAAAAACAAATACTCAGAAATTCCTTCAATATTTTCGGTTTTAGGTTATGAAAACGGATTAATATTAAAAAATCTTCTTTTCAATTTAGAGAATAATCTTAGTATAGCTTCTTTAATTGAAAAAATGAGCAAACTTAATATTGCTGGACCTAGGGGAAATATTGTATTTGATATTGATACAAACAGAACATTATTTAATCATCATATGTATAAATTAAATCTTGATTCTTCTAACAATATAAGTTTTAATAAAATTGAAACATTTGCTAATGACGGGCATTTTATTAAGGCTTTTACTCGATCTACTAAACCTGAACAAATGGGCGGCTGGCAAAATGCCTATTTATGTCATTAAACTAAACTGTATGTTATGAAAAGAAAATTACTCTTATTTATCCTCTTTTTGTGTACACTCTTTGTACAACAAAACCTTAAGGCCCAAGCAACGGTCTTGGCACCAGGTGATATCGCCTTCATTGGTTATCAAGCGGGAACCCCAACTGATGGTTTCTCCTTTATTACTCTTAAAAATATCAATGCTGGAACGCTTGTATATTTTACAGAATGTGGATGGGGAAACGGTGCATGGATTCCATTTAACACCGAAACACACTTATTATGGACTGTACCAGCCTTTACTCCTGCTGGTACAATTGTATCAATAGTCGAAACTTCGGCTGATACTTTTACAATCTCAGGCTCAAGCGGAATAGCACTTGCATTAAATACAGGTTTTAATTTTACTAATGCAGGCGACCAGATATTGGCATATCAATCTTCAACAGGTCCACAACCGGTATCACCTACTTTTATTGCAGGTATACATACTGATTTTAATTCTTCAATTTATGACTCTATAACTACATGGAATACAACAATAGGTGCAGCAGCAGGTGGAGCATCCGAAAGTTCATTACCTCCTGGTTTAACTAACGGTGTAACTTGTATTTCCTTATTCCCAGCACCTGGCCCTGAACAAGCTAATAGTAAATATATAGGTACTTTAACAGGTACTACTACTGATTTATTGGCTAAGATTAATAATCCATCAGCCTTATACTGGTCACATAGCAGTGGGGCTGCTGATTTAGGAATTACTCCTGCAAATTACCCTGCTCCCGCTGTATCTACAGTTATAGTCCCGACTGTTTCGACTATTACTGCGACAAATATTAAAGCGGTCTCAGCAATAATAGGCGGAAATGTAACTTCAGATGGCGGTGAAACAACCGTTCAAAGAGGTATTGTTTGGGCTACAACCGCAGCTCCTACTATTACTGATCATAAAGTTCAAAACGGAACTGGAATTGGTAACTTTAGCGCTACTATAACAGGATTTCCTTCAGGAACGACTATTCATTACAGAGCTTATGCTACAAATAGTGCAGGTACCAGTTATGGTACTGAATCAACATTTAATACAGGGGCAGGTTTAAGCACCTCATCAACTTCAAAGGTAGATATTCTATGTAATGCTAGTGCAACTGGTTCTGCCACTGTTGTTGTAACCGGCGGAACATTAGGTTATACTTATTCATGGTCACCTTCTGGCGGTACTGGAGCAACAGCCTCTAACCTTACAGCTGGGAATTATACGGTAACCATTACTGATGGTGAATCAACGCAAATTACCAGAAATTTCAATATAATACAGCCAGCAGCACTTGATGGAACTTCTTCAACAACAGCGGTTACTTGTTTTGAACTAAATAATGGTATTGCAGTTATTAATCCAACAGGAGGCGCAGGAGGCTATACTTACGCATGGTCGCCATCTGGAGGCACCGGAGCAATAGCATCGGGCCTTGCAGCCGGAAATTACAGCGTTACTATTACAGATGGAAACTCCTGTACAAAAACTATTACTGGTATAACGGTAGGAGGTCCTACAGCGGCTCTAACTGCAACAACTAGTACAACTCCTGTTTCTTGTTTTGGAGGTGCTAACGGTACTGCAACTGTTACTCCAGGAGGAGGAACAGGAACAAAAACCTATCTATGGTCTAACGGAGCTACAACAGCCACAGCTACAGGACTAACAACTGGAAACTACAGTGTTACGGTTAAAGATGCGAATTTATGTTCTACAACTATAACCGGAATCTTTGTAGGTACACCTGCAGATGCTCTTGGCGGAAATATTAGTACTACACCAGTTTCTTGTTTTGGAGGGAGTAATGGTACTGCTACTGTTACTCCATCGGGAGGAACAGGAACAAAAACTTTTGAATGGTCTACTGGAGCTAAAACTGCTACAGTTACTGGGCTTATAGCAGGAACTTATAGTGTTACTATCACTGATCAAAATGGTTGTTCATCTATTATTAATGATATTTTTATTAGCCAGCCAGCAGCGGCACTTAATGGTACTTCTGTTGTAACAAACATCGCATGTAATGGAGGATCAACTGGTGTGGCTTCTATAACTCCAACAGGAGGAACCAGCCCCTATACTGTCAAATGGAATAACGGAGCTACTACCCCTATTATTACGGGTCTTCTAGCAGGTGTTTACAGCGTAACGATCACTGATGCAAATTCATGCGTAAAATTCATAGATAATATTATGGTAACACAGCCTTCCGCATTAATTCTAACATCTGCTAAAACAAATGTTGCCTGTAATGGAGGATCTAATGGTGTTGCATCTGTAACTGCAACTGGAGGAGCTGGGGGTTATACTTATTTATGGAACACCGGTGCAAAAACAGCTGCTATTACAGGTCTTACAGCTGGTACATACAGCGTAACAGTTACTGATGATAATGATTGTTCGAAAACAATAAATAATATCAACATAACACAGCCAAATGCTATAGATGGAACAACATCTACAACATCCGTTTCATGTTTTGGAGGATCTAATGGAAGTGCTTCTGTAACTGCAATTGGAGGAGCTGGAGGATATAGCTACTCTTGGTCACCTACTGGAGGAAATGGTGCAATAGCTACCGGTCTTACTGCAGGAACTTACAGCGTTACCATTACTGATACTAACTCTTGCACCAAAACTATAAATGATATCTTAGTAGAAGGGCCAACTGCTGCTTTAAAAGCTGCACCAGCTGCACAAACCAATATTTTATGTAATGGCAAAGCAACCGGATCTGCAACTGTAACTGCTACAGGAGGAACTGGAACTTATACATACTCGTGGGCACCTACTGGCGGAACTGCTGCAACAGCTTCTGGATTAACTGCTGGAACTTATACCGCAACAGTTACAGATGCTAATGCATGTTCTAGTAGCCAAAGTTTTACTATTAGCCAGCCTGCCGCTTTAGTCGCTAGTCCCCTTGCACAAACTAATATTGCTTGTAATGGCGGTACAACTGGATCTGCAACTGTTACAGCTACAGGAGGAACTGGAGCCTATACCTATTCATGGTCACCCTCTGGAGGAACTGCTGCTACAGCATCTGGATTAGCTGCTGGAACTTATACTGTAACAGTTACAGACAAAAACCTATGTTTTACGACTCAAAGTTTTACAATTACACAGCCGCCTGTTTTATCCGCAACTACGGCATCAACTGGAGTGAGTTGTTTTGGCGGATCTAACGGTACTGCAAGTGTTAATGTATCAGGAGGAAGCCCTGGCTACTCGTATTCATGGGCACCATTAGGCGGTGTAACACAATCTATTTCGGGCAGACCTGCTGGAGATTATACTTGTACAATTACAGATGCTAATGGTTGTACTTTAGTTAAAACTGTTAAGATAGGCAGTCCTGCAGAATTCTCTGCAACATATACAAAAACAGACGTTTCGTGCAACGGAGGAACAAATGGGTCTGCAACAATAATTGCTACAGGAGCAACTGCACCATATTCTTATACATGGTCTCCAACTGGTGGATCGGGCAAAACGGCAACTGGATTAGCAGTAGGAACTTACACTGTTCTTATCCAAGATGCAAACACATGTGTTTATCCTGTTATTGTAGAAATAAATCAGCCAAGCCTTTTAGATGCAACTACATCACAAACTAATGTTCTTTGTAATGGAGGCGCAACTGGTACAGCAACAGTAACAGCTTCAGGAGGAAAACTAAACTCATATACTTATATATGGTCTCCAACTGGTGGAACTGCCGCTACAGCTACTGGACTTGCTACTGGAAACTACAGCTGTTTAATTACAGATGGAAACGGTTGTTCTGTTACAAAAACTTTTACTATCACGCAGCCCGCAGCTTTATCGGCTACAACAAGTCAAATAAATGCAACCTGTTCAACAGGCGGCCAAGCAGCTGTAAGTGTTAATGGCGGTACAACTCCTTATTCTTATGCATGGTCAAATGGCGCCACTACACAAATTGTAACAGGATTATCCGCTGGAAGCTATACTTGCACAATTACAGATGGTAACGGATGTACACTTACTAAAAACTTTCTTGTGACTACAAGCAACACTTTAGTTGCTGCTACATCTCAAACTAATATTTTATGTAATGGTGCCAATACAGGTTCTGCTTCGGTAATTCCAGCTGGGGCACCAGGTCCATTTACTTACATTTGGGCGCCATCTGGTGGTTCTAGAGATACTGCAAGCAACCTTACAGCAGGTAACTATAGTGTAACAATAACTTCTTCAAATGGTTGTTCTATTATAAAAACCTTTACTATTACAGAACCTTCTGCTTTAGCAGTTACACCATCTCAAACTAATTTATTATGCCACGGTGCAGCTACAGGATCTGCCTCTGTAAATGTTACAGGCGGTACTGGTTCTTATACGTATCAATGGGCTCCTACTGGAGGCTCTGCTAAGACAGCAACAGGACTTACCGCTGGTACCTATACGGTAACTATTACAGATGGTAATTCATGTAAAACTGCACAATCATTTACAATTACGGAACCTAACCCTATTAAGATAACTATAAATTCTAAAAATGTTAGTTGTAATGGAGAATCTAACGGATCTGCAACAGCAACTGTAATTGGAGGTACTGGTGCTTATACTTATGCATGGTCACCATCTGGCGGCACTGCAGCAACTGCATCAGGGCTTAGTCCAGGAAATTATACTGTAACAGTTACTGATGCTAATAATTGCTCAACAACAGAAAGTGTTTTAATAACAGAACCAAATGTATTAACTGCTTCTATTGGAGCTCAAATTGACGCTTCTTGCAATGGATCTAACAACGGATCGGCAACTGTAGCCGTAACAGGAGGTTTTGGTACCTATACATACTCATGGTCACCATCTGGCGGCACTGCTGCAACTGCAACAGGACTTAGTCCGGGAACTTATACAGCAACAGTAACTGATGCAAACAATTGTACTGCAAAACAAAGTTTTACAATTGGAGAACCTACAGCATTAAAAGTTACAAGTACCCAAAAAAATGTTACTTGTTATAACGGTGATAACGGAGAGGCAGCTGTTACCATTTCAGGAGGAATTGCGCCATATTCTTATAAATGGAGTAACTCTGACAGTACTGGTCCAACTGCACAAAATCTAGTAAAAGGCGATTATGTATGTACCATAACAGATAGTAATAATTGCATTATATATCAGAACTTTACAATTACAGAACCTGCAGCATTAAAAGTTACAAGTACTCAAAAAAATGTTACTTGTTATAACAGTAATAACGGAGAAGCGACCGTTACAATTTCAGGAGGAATTGCCCCGTATTCTTATAAATGGAATAACTCTGACAGTACTGGTCCAACTGCACAAAATCTTGTAAAAGGTGATTATGTCTGCACCATAACAGATAGTAATAATTGTAGTGTAAATCAGAATTTTACCATTATAGAACCTGCAGCATTAAAAGTTACAAGTACTCAAAAAAATGTTACTTGTTATAATTCTGATAACGGCGAAGCAGCTGTTACGATTTCAGGAGGAATTGCGCCGTATTCTTATAAATGGAGTAACTCTGACAGTACTAGTCCAACTGCACAAAATCTTGTAAAAGGCGATTATGTCTGCACCATAACAGACAGCAACAATTGCACTATAAATCAAAGTTTTACAATTACTGAACCTGCAGCATTAAAAGACTACAAGTACTCAAAAAATGTTACTTGTTATAACGCTGATAACGGAGAAGCAACTGTTACAATTTCTGGAGGAACTGCTCCCTATTCTTATAAATGGAGTAACTCTGACAGTACAACTCAAACTGCACAAAATCTTGTAAAAGGTGATTATGTTTGTACCATAACAGATAGTAATAATTGCAGTGTAAATCAGAATTTTACTATTACACAGCCTTCAAGTCCAATAGGTTTAATTACCTCTATCCCAACTGAGTTTACTGCATCTAGTGTTACTCTAAACGTAAATGCCAGTCAAAATGGAATTGATGGAGATCTAGGAGAATGTACTTCAGAAATAGGACTTGTATTCGCAACTGCTGCTAATCCTAAAATCACTGATTCTAAAATTGTTCTAGGCAGTAATCCGGGAACATTTACAAAAATTATAGAAGGCTTGTTAGGAAATAAAGTATATTATGTACGAGCATATTCTATTGGCAAATTTGGCTATGTAAACTACGGAAATGAAATTAGCTTCACTACGCAAAAAAATATTTTAAAAGTTGTGGCAGCTTCAGATCAAACAAAAGTATATGGAAGCACAGAACCAAAACTAAGTTACGTGGCAACTGGATTTGTTAATGGAGATAGCAATTCAATTATTACAGGTTTACTTTCTAGAACTGCTGGTGAGAACGCTGGAACTTATCCTATTACACTTGGAACTTTAAGTGCTGGGGCGAACTATACAATTGATTTTAAAACTTCTGATTTTAAAATTACTAAAGCAAATCAAGTAATTGAGTGGAATCAAGACTTGGCCTTTGGATGTAATACGACAGACCAAGTACAACTTACTGCTTCTTCAAATAGTGGACTTCCAGTATCTTATGTCGTAGAAAATTCATCAATTGCGGCTATTCAAGGCGATGTATTAAAAATTAATCGTGCTGGAGCAACAACTATCAAAGTTTCTCAAGAGGGAGATCAAAACCACAATCCAGCTGTACAAATTACAAAATTGATCGAAGTAAGTCAGTCTGGAAATATAAGCCAATATTGGGAGGATACTTTGTTATTTGATAACTCAACTAAAAATTACTCATCATTTCAATGGTATAAGAACGGAGTGCTTATTCCAGGAGCAACTAGTCAGTATTATAGTGAGAAACCTTTAAAAGGCACTTATTCAGTACAAGCCAAAGATAAAGATGGAAATGTTATCAAATTCTGTCCAATAACAATTGATACGCAAACTTTTTCAAAAGCTTTAAAACTGTATCCTAATCCAGTTCGAAGCTTAAGCGAATTAACAATTGAATCTGATTATTCTGCAGAAGACTTAAAAGACTCACGTATTAATATTTTTGACTTATCTGGAAAATTAGTAACTACCGTAAATAATGTTAGTCCAAAGGTGATTGTTACTGCACCTTCATCAACAGGAATTTATGTAGTTGTTTTGTCATTGGCAAACGGTCAGCATAAAACAATTAATTTATTGGTACGTTAAAAATTAAATACTTAAAAAATGAAAAATCAATATAAACTAACAATACTGTTTTTAACCTTATTTAGTTGTACTGTAAAAGGGCAAGAATTTAATATTAAAATTAATGGCGGTCCATCTGGAATTCTTTACGACAGTGCTTTGGGTGATGCAAAACTTAAAACTGGATTTGGAATAGGTTTGGGCTATACGTATTATCTAAATAAGCATTGGGGAATTGCAACAGGAATAGAAGGGCAATACAGTCAGAATTCTTTTAATTTAAACGAAGGAACAACATTTACTTCGTATGAAGTAGATGATCAAGGATCGGCTTTTGAATATCGCGTAAGTCCAAAGAATTATGCTGAAGACCAAAATTTTTTCTCTTTTGTTGTGCCTGTCCTTTTACAATATCGAACAGATATATCGGCTAAAACAGGATTCTATTTAGGAGTTGGAGCAAAAGCTTTGTTTCCAGGAAAATTAAAATCCAAAGCCAGCGCTTCTGAAATTCAGATGTCGGGATATTATCCAGATTTAGATCTTGTTATAGATAATTTACCATCACACGGTTTTGGTAAAATATCGAATTGGAAAGGCAATACGCGTACCAGTCTTGCAAACTCTATTTTATTAAGTGCTGAGACTGGCTTAAGTTTTAAACTAAAAGAAAACTTAAATCTTTATACTGGAGTTTACGTCGATTATGGATTAAACGAGCTCGCCAAAAGTAATTCAGATTCTAATTTGGTAACCTATAGTCCTACCGATGTAAATAGTATTGAACCAAATGGAGTAATCAAGAATGACAAAGTAGTACAAAAAACCAACTATTTAGCGGCAGGCCTTCAGGTTAAATTAGGTTTTTCACTTAAAACGAAAAAGCAATTACCTGCACCGCCTGAAAGTACTACGACAGCCGTACAAACTACAGCAGAACCAAAAGTAGAACCAAAAGTAGAACCAAAAACAGAAATTTCCGTAGTTCAAACTCCTCCAGAAAAGAAAGAAGTAATTACTGCCGAAAATATAATTTTAATTGAAGAGCCTGTAGGTTTCACCACCGTTGGAAATACTGATTTGTCTCCTGCTGTAATTCCTCATCTTGACGAGATAGCAGTAATTCTGAAAAAAGACAAAACGGCTGTATTAGAGGTAACAGGCTACACTTGTAACATTGGAAGCAATGAAAGAAATCAAGAAATAGGAATGTTAAGAGCTAAATCTGTTGCAGATTATCTTCAAGGAAAAGGAATTGAAAACAGTCGTATACATTTAAAATCGAAAGGACAAACAGATCCATTAGTACCCAACACTTCTGAAGAAAATAGAATTAAAAACAGAAGGGTTTCTATGGAAGTAATCCAAAATTGATTTAGAATTTCTTTTCTTATTTCAAATAAAACAATGAATACTGCTAAAATAAATATTGCAAAAATTCTTATTTTACAATGAAATGAAAATTCTATAATTGTTTCGTTTACTGTTTTTTAATCTTTAGTAATTTTAAAAAAAATAAAAATAAGTTAAACCCGTATATTTTTTTATACTACATTTGCGCTTTATAAATAAAAAATGAACACGCAAATTAACATCTTTATTATTATCAATTCTATTATTATCATTTGATATTAGTAAAGGGATTTTATATAAAGAAGTATACATAATACAATTTTAAAACCTCCCTAAACCGGGAGGTTTTTTTATTTAAAACAAACATGAAAAATTTAACAGCAATAATTATTATCGCAATTATCATTATTTGTCTCTCATGACGAGTTAGGATTATATTGTGTAATACGAACCTTTCTCCGTCAAACGAGAAAGGTTTTTTTTTGCGCTGAAAAGAAACAACTCTAAAAATTACTAAATAAAAATTCAACTAAATACAGCAGCACAAACAAAATGGAAGAGAAATATACTTTGACAGTTTATACCGAAAATCAACTAGAGCTAATCAATAGAATTGCCGTAATGTTTTTAAGAAAGAAAATTAATCTGGTGAGTTTGAATATCTCAGAATGTGAAATTGATAAAATGCATCGGTTTACAATTGTTATTAATGCAGCCTCAGAAATCGTGCAAAACTTGGTACATCAAATAGAAAAAATCATCGATGTATTTAGATGTTATTGTAATACTGAAAAGGAAATTTTTTCTGCACAAACAGCATTGTACAAACTGCCAACGGATATAATGATAAACAATGAAAGTCTTGATCTTTTATTTAAAAAATATAATGCGACTTTTTTATCAATCGAAAAAAAGTACACTGTATTTGAAGTTACGGCACAGGAAAATGAAATAGATAATTTAACAACTATTCTTAATCAATATGAACTTGTCGAATTTGCAAAAAGTTCAAAAATTGCTTTGATTAAAGGCAGCGAAGGGTTTGCAAAGGAATTATCGGAGATGGAAAACTACTAAGTTGAAAAAACAGCACAACGCCAAGATGAATTTATTTAAAGAAATACAGCTCGCTCAGAAACAATTAGCTGCTGTAATTGTTTCCACTCCTTTATTAGAAAACTTAAGTCTCTCGAAGCAATATAATGCCGCTGTTTTATTAAAACGTGAAGACCTTCAAGCGGGTTGTTCTTTTAAAATCAGAGGAGTTTATAATAAAATTAATTCTTTATCTATTACTGAGAAAGAGCGCGGAATTGTTTGTGCCAGCGACGGAAATCATGCACAGGGAGTTGCCTATTGCTGTGAGTTATTAAAAATAATGGGGAAAATATATCTGCCCAAAAATACCTCTAAACAAAAACTAGAACAAATTCAGAAATTTGGAAAAGAGTACATCAAAATAATCCTAACCGGCGATTATTTTGAAGAAGCATATTCGATTGCTTTGGGAGATGCTTCGATACATCGCAAAGCCTTTATACATCCTTTTGACGATTTAAAAGTAATCGCTGGTCAGGCAACTGCAGGACTTGAAATTCTTGAGGAATATCAAAATCCTATTGATTACGTTTTTGTTCCTTTAGAAGGAGATGGTTTAGCAGCAGGAATTTCCTCTGCATTTAAAATGTTAAGTCCTAATACTAAAATTATTGGAGTCACAACTCAAGAAAATCCGTCGCTTGAAATTACAAGTGAAAGCGATCATTCTTTTGCTAATAAAAACTCCAATTTAAATACTGCTTCTATTAAAAAACAGGATGATCTAACTTCTAACATCTGTAAAGAAAACCTAACTGATGTAATAAAAATTCCCGAAGGAAAAATCTGCTCGACTATTCTAAAATTAGCCAATAATAAAGATATTAATATAGAACATGAAGGTGTATTAAGTATTGCAGCGCTAGATTTTTATGCCGATAAGATAAAAGGAAAAAACGTGATTTGTATAATAAACGGCGGTCTAAAAAATGCAGAAAAAGAGGCCGAAATAAAAGAACGTTCTTTATTATATGACGGTTTGGTACATTATTTTATGATTCAATCTCCACAGCGAAGCGAAATATTAAAAGATTTTATAAGTCACATACTTGGTCCTGATGATGAAATTACACATTTTCAATTTGTTCAAAATGACAGCTATGAAACGCAATCGGTTTTTATACGATTAGAAATAAAAGCAGCAAACAATATTGAAGCAATAAAAACCAAAATGCAGGCGAAAGAATTTCAATATCAAAACCTCAACGATCGAAATGATTTATTTAGTTCGAATAGTAACTTGGAAAACATTTTATGGGAAGAAAAACAGAATAACAATCAATTTATTCTAAGATAAAATTGACCTTGCATCTATCAATGAAAAACAAAAACCAGTGACGTAAAATGCACTGGTTTTATTTTTTATTACACTATTCTAAACGAAGTTAACAACCGCTATTTTATACTTAGCGCTTTTATTATTCGGCTGTAAATTTCGGTATTTTGATAAACACCCATAAAATTTTGTGCTCCTGCACCGTATGCAAAAACGGGAACTGGAACTGCTGTATGATCATTTGTACTGAAACTTCCGTGCACATACCCTTTCTCAATACTTCCGTCGATTAACGAAAGTCCTCCGGTTTCATGATCAGCTGTTACGATTAATAATGTTTCGGGATTATTATCAACAAATTCCATTGCCTGCCCTACTAATTTATCAAAATCAAGCATTTCGCGAACTACATATTCTACATTGTTTCTGTGTCCACCGTAATCAATCTGTGCTCCTTCTGCCATTATAAAAAATGGATTTTTTGATTTTAATAACGTACTTGTAGCTTTTGCAAAAGATTTAGTCAGGAAATCTCCACGTCCGTCTTTCATAGAAACTACTGCAGCATCATCTAAAACAATAAATTTGCTGTTTTTAATTGTATCTAAACTGTTGAATTTATCTAAAAAAGTATATCCTCTTTCAGTCAATATTTTAGATAAATCTTTTCCATCCTTTCTAGATTTAAATTCATTTTTTCCGCCTCCAATTAAAATATCTGAAGGATTTGATAAGAAGTCATTTGCAATAGGTTCGCTGTAACTTCTTTCCGGCTGATGTGCATAAAATGCCGCTGGCGTTGCATCTGTAATATTTCCTGCAGAGATAACAGCTGTTTTATAATTTCTTGCTGCTAATTGCTGCGTGATTAATTCTAATGGCTTTCCGTTTTCATCAACACTTATAAATCTATTATTGGTTTTATGTCCCGTTGCCATTGCAGTTGCTCCTGCAGCCGAATCTGTAATATAACTATTTGAAGCTTTAGTTATAGAAAGTCCTTGTGTGGGAATATTAAAAAGACTTAACTGCCCTTTGTTTGCTGTATAACCCGCATAAATTTGCGTTAAACCCATTCCGTCACCAATTAACAGAATTACGTTTTTAGGTTTCTTTTTAGTAAAAACCGAAGTGTTTTTAGGAACGTAAGCTTGGTGAAATTCGGTGTTTTGATAAAATGTTGATTTAATGTTATTGATAAAATGCGTCAATTCTGAAACATTATCTGTACCAATAAAATCAACTTTTAAATTCATTAAAGTCATCCAAGTATTTACATTGTCCTGCGTTCCCCAAAATCTTATTTTTTTATTTTGACTGTGTACTTTTTTAATTGTTGACTGAATTTTTTCTAAATCATCCTGTGTCAAAACACCTTTTCCATTCCAAACTGTAAATTCTTTCAAATCTTCGCTGATCATTTCTACACGTGCCAATTGTTCGGCAGTATAATTTTCATTCAGTCTTCCGTCAAAATAAATAAACTCAGGATAATTGGCGTATTGTGATGGCAGCGGTCTGTTTCCTGAAATTACGACTTTTATATTTTTATTTGAAATGATTTCTGGAAAAGTCTTTAATTGCTGTACGATTAATTTTAAAGTCGAATCGGCATCAGTTTTTATATCGATCATTAAAATTAATGGCTTACCGCTTTGATAAACTTTTCCTTCTAAACTTTTTAGTTTTGAAGATAACGGTTCTAGATATAAACTTTTAAGTGTGTTGTGCACCGCAATTTCTTTTGAAGTATGCGATACAAAAAGTTCATTGTTTACTAAAAAAACATCGGCTTCAATAACGCCGGTTTCGTTAGAATATGCTCCATAAAATGGCAGTGCACCGGCATAATCATTATGCGAATGTATGTTTGATGAACTATATTCCTGTGCTTGTGCAAAGAGGAAAAAGGAAAGGCAAAAAAGGGTGAATATTTTTTTCATTGAAAATGTTTTTATTCTTTTAAAGCTGTAGGTAACTTTATTAGAAATTAAGTTGTTGTAATTTGAAAGTGCATTTTTATATCTGCTGGGAATAACAAGTTTTACTTAAATACAAACCAGTCTCTTTGGGAAAAGACTGGTTTACACTATTTAAAATTTGATTGTACTTTTTTACAAACTGCAGACTACACAACAAGCCTGCAGTGTAAAAAAAACTAATCAAAATGAAACTACTAATTACCAGCCTTGATTTTGGGTCAATGCGCCTTTACTTACTGCGATTTCATCTGGCGGTATTGGCCAAACATGGTGTATCGCAGGATTAAAATTACGTGCAGGATAAATTACACTTCCGTTATAATGGTGCAGCGGTTTTGCATAAGTTTCTTTTGCATCGCCCCAGCGTACTAAATCGAAATGACGATCTGTCCATTCTCCTGCTAATTCACAACGTCTTTCTCTTTTTAAATCGACCATTGTAGCACCAGCGATATCTCCAAGTCCAGCGCGATGACGAATCAAATTGATTTCAGTATCTGCATTTTGACCTTTCATTAATTTGGCTTCTGCAAGCATCAATAATACATCTGCATATCGTAAAAGCGGAACGTTAAGTGCTGTTGAAGGTTTGTCTCCATTTGCATTTACATAACGAATATCAATTCCGCCTGAAGTTGTTTTTGGATAACTAAACGGCTCCATATATTTTTTAAACTGATAACCCGTTCTGTTACTAGAACTCACAATGTTTTTTCCTTCATTAAAAGTAACTACTTCTCCAAAATAAGTGAATTTATCTCCTTTTTGTAAAATAGTGGCACTGCGTCTTTTATCTGTTGGAACATAAGTATCAAACAATTCTTTTGTTGGATAAAAATTTCCCCATCCATTGTAAACTCCCCATCCTTTGTCTTCTAAACAAACTCCTGGAAAAATAGAACCTAAAGAAGTATTTTCAGAACTTGAAGTCACTGACCAGATGTATTCTGTAGACCAATTATTTTTAATTTTAAATACATCTTCAAAATTATCAAGCAGTTTGTGTTTACCGCTTGCAACAATCATATTGGCATATTTTATAGCGTTATCCCAATCTTTTGCATACAAATACGTACGAACTAAATAACCCCAAGCTGCTGTTTTGTGTGCACGCCCATAATTGTCTGGTGTTAATTCATTAAAATAAGGCAATAAATCTGCCGCTTTTATAAGATCTGCTGCAATGTAAGCGTAATTTTCGGCTACATTTTTAGCGCGCGGCACATATACATTAGTGGGATTTTCTCTGTCCTGAATTGGTATTCCTGCACGATCATCTCCGTAATGATAAGCCAATTCTAAATGCATTACGGCATGATTGAAATAAGCTTCACCTAACATTCCGTTTTTTGTTTTTTCATCCAAAGCAATATTCGGAATATTACGAATTACATCGTTACAACGTTTCATAACTTCGTAATGCAGTCTCCAAATGTCTTTCGTATCAGACTCTGCTCCATCAACAATAAAGTTTTTAATACGTTCTGCGTTTTGTCTTGGTTTTGTTCCTATATCATCACTGGCATTGTTAAGCCAGAAAAAACCACGACCGTACATATTATCATTAGAATACAAATCATAAATCGCATTTACACCCGCTTTTGCATCTGCCGGAGTTTTCCAAAAATTTCCGCTTGACGGTGCTCCTTGCGGTACAAGATCAAGTTCGCTTTCGCAAGCTGAAGTGCTTACTAACAGCACAAAACTTAATAATAAAAGACTTAAATTTTTCATTTTGTTATTTTTATTTTTTTTAAAAAGTAGCGTTTAGACCAGTCATGTAAATTCGAGACAGTGGATATTTCCCTAAGTCCATTCCGAAATTTCTAAGACCAACTTCTGGATCCATTCCTGAATAGTTTGTAATGGTAAATAAGTTTTGTCCTGAAACAAAGAATCTTAGTTTAGCTTTTCCGTTTAACCAATTTTCTTTGATTGTATAACCAATCGAAAGGTTTCTTAATCTTAGGAAAGAAGCATCTTCAATATAAAAATCAGAAATACGACCGAAGTTGTTGTTATTGTCTGTCGATGACAATACAGGTATATCGGTGTTTGTATTAGTTGGAGACCAAGCATTTTTAGATTCGGCTAATAAATTGTAACCTGGAAAAGAACCGTTTAAACCTGTATGTTTTACGGCATTGAAAACACTATTTCCGGCAGCTCCGCTTAAAAAGATATTCATATCGAAACCTTTATATCTAAAGTTGGTATTTAAACTGAAAGTAGTTTTAGGAAACGGACTTCCAAGTACTACTCTATCGCTGTTATTAATAACTCCATCGCCGTTTACATCTTTAAATTTCATATCGCCGGCAACAGCATTTGGCTGATAAGCAACATTATTAGAGTTTACATACGCTTTTGCTTCGGCATTACTTTGAAATAATCCGTCTGTAGCATATCCGTAAAATGCACCAACCGGACTTCCTACTTGATAAATATTCGCTAAAGGTAAACTACGAACTCGGCTTAGGTTTAAAGGTTCCAGCGAAGTTAAATCGTCTTTAATAGAAACAATTTTATTGCTTAAAAATGCTGCATTTGCTGTAATATCAAACTTAAATTCTCCTCTTGTTTTTTGATACGTTAAACTTGCCTCGATTCCTTTGTTTTCAACATCTCCAGAGTTTACAATTCTTCCTAATGGAGTTCCTGAAACACCCGGCAGCTGATCACGAACTAACATGTCTTTGTTTGTTTTTACGTAAGCATCAACAGATCCTAATAAGGTATTATTAAACATGGTAAAATCTAAACCTAAATTGGTCTGCTCTGAACTTTCCCATCTTAAATTCGGGTTTGATAATTCGCTTTCTGCATAACCATAATTAATAGTTGGAGTTGCTCCTATTAAAGCTTGAGTCTGCGTTAAAGGCACACTAAACTGATATGGTCCAAGGTTTCCTAAATTTCCAATTTGTCCCCAGCTTGCACGTAATTTTAAGTTGCTAACTGTTGAACTGATACCTTTCATAAATCCTTCTTCAGAAATTAACCATCCTGCAGAAACTGATGGATATACTTTCCAACGGTTTTCTGATAATAGTTTTGAAGTTCCGTCACGACGAACGATTCCTGAGATTAAGTATTTTTGGTTGAAGTCGTAATTAATCCTTCCCACATAAGATGAGATAATTTCATCAGATAAACCTGCTCCTGTTTGTTGAATTAATTTTGCGTTTAGCAAATAACGTTGTGATGGATCTTCGCTGTCAAAACCTGTTCCTTCAACCGTATAAAAATCTCTTTTTGTTTCTTGATACGTATATCCTGCTAAAGCTTTAAGATTGTGTTTTCCAAATGATTTTTCGTAAGAAACAGTTTGCTCACTTAGTAAATCAGTAGTTGTAGCTGATTTTTTTGTCAAACGGTTAAAGTCAAAGATTTTTCCCGGTTCTGTAATTTTTGTTGAAAAATCAGTTGCGTTGTCTTGAATTCTAGTATACCCCCAATTCGATTTAACTTTTAAGCCTGGTACAATTTCCCATTCTGCATAAGGATTTATCAAAATGGTAGAAACAGGATTTCTGTTGTCTAGTCTTTTTAAATAAGCTACAGGGTTTATTACATCTCCGTAAGAACCAATATATTTTTCTGGAACTCCTCCAAACTGTCCAGAACCGTCTTCTCTATAAATAGTTGCATTTGGCGGATAAAATACTGCAGCCAAAATAGCTCCTGTATAAGCATTTGCAGTATTAGCTGTTTGTCCATCAGTTAATGAATAGGATAAATTTTCTCCAATTGTAAAATTATCTGCCAGTTTAAAAGATGTATTTGCTCTAACGGTATAACGTTCTCCGTAGGTATTTAGTAAAACACCTTCATTTTTTCTATAACTTCCTGAAAGAAAGAAATTTGATTTTTCTGTTTTTCCATTTATAGAAAGTGACAAATCTTGAATTTCGCCTGTACGGAAAATTTCATCCATCCAGTTAGTTTTTGTCGTTCTTGCTGTTGGCTCAAAAGCAGGATCAAAGGCAGGAATTCTTGGTAAACCAGCATTATCTCTTGCAGTATTCATAGCGTCTGCATATTCTGCGGCATTTAAAACGTCCAGTTTTTTAGCCACATTCTGGAAACCGCCCTGATAATTTACATTCACATTAATACGATCCGAAATTCCTTTTTTAGAGGTAATTAAGATTACACCTCCAGATGCTCTTGCTCCATAAATTGCTGCCGAAGCGGCATCTTTTAAAACGCTGATCGAAGCAATATCATTTGGATTTAAAGTATTTAGTGATCCGCTGTAAATAATTCCGTCTAAAACAATTAATGGAGTTTCAGCGTTCAAAGAACCAATTCCACGAATATTAATTGTTGGCGAAGCAGTTGGATCTCCACCATCATTAATAACGGTAACACCAGCAACAGTTCCTTGTAATAATTCAGCAGCATTATTGTACGTTCTGCTCGAAGTTTCTTTCATCGAAACAGAACCTACTGCTCCAAGAACTTCTTTCTTTTTAACACTTCCATATCCCATTACAACTACTTCCTGAAGTTGTTTTACGTCAGCCGCTAATTTTACTGTAATGGTTTCGCTTTTGGATACTTTAACTTCTTTATTGATGTAACCAACGTATGAAAAAACTAATAAAGCTTCAGCTGCATTAATTTCCATTTTAAAAGTTCCGTCAAAGTCTGTTGTCGCTGCTGCACTTGAATTTTTATCTTTAATTCCAACACCTGGCAACGGCATATTATCGTCTCCGCTGAAAACTGTCCCAGAAACAATAATTTTATTTTGATCTGCAGCCGCAGTTTTTTGTGTTTTCTTGATAACGATATTGTTGTTTACAATTTCATATCGAAGCAAAAAATTACTGCAAATTTTATCTAATGCTTGTTCTAGTGTAACATTAGAAAGTTTTAAACTAATTTTTTGATTGGCATTAATTTGATTGGATTCGTACATAAAATGTACATCGATTTGATTTTCAATTTTTTGAAAAACATTTTTTATACTTTCATTTTCTACCTTTAATGTTACTCTTTTATTTGCATTGTTATTGTCTGCATTTGCCGTAAAACCTGCAAAAAACAAGGCAATAAGCAGGATTGCTTTTAACCAAGCGGTTTTTTTAATACTTTGAAACTTTACGACGCATCGCATTCGTTTTTCATTCATGACTTGTTGTTTTAGTTGTTTTTGGATTTTTTGTTTCTACGTAGTTTATTTTTAAATCTGATTTTAAGTCAGATATTTTCTTTTTTACTCAATCTTATATACTCCTGATTCTACTTTGTATTCGGCATTTATAATATTGCATACCAATGCCATTACTTCATTTGCTGACAGTTCTTTGAAATAACCGTTTATTTTAAGTGTATTTAGATTCTTGTTTTTAACTTCTATCGGAATATTATAATTTCTATTTATGGTTGCGATAACTTCCGGTAAAGGTGTTTCTTCAAAAACCATTATGTTTTTTCGCCATAACGAAATCGTATTTACGGGTACATCTTTAAAAGCTTGCAGTTTGTTGCTTTTGGATTTAAAAATCACTTTTTGTCCCGGAGTTACATAAACATTTTCATCTGTAATGGTCGATTTCACATTTACTCTTCCCGTTAAAACTGCGACTTCTTGTGTAGTGTGATCTGGATATGCCTGAACGTTAAAACTGGTTCCGAGTACTTTTGTATCCATTTTGTTGGTATGAATTATAAATGGATGTTCTTTGTCTTTTGCGACATCAAAAAAAGCTTCTCCTGTTAAGTAAACTTCGCGTGTGTCTCCATTAAATTCTGTTGGATATTTTAAAAGACTTCCTGCATTCAGCCATATTTTAGTTCCGTCTGCCAAAGTTATTTTGGCACGTTCTCCCAATTTTGTCGCATATTGTTTGATTTCACCATTTGATTTTGAGGTGTAGTAAAAAAAACTAGATATACTCATTAATAAGGTTAATGATGCAGCAATTGCCAAGTTTCTATTTTGAAGTGAAATAACTTTTGGTGTCTTCTTAATTTGCTTTAATTCTCTTTTTAACTTAGAACGATCTGATACAATAAGTTCATTTTCTTCAGATAAATGCTCTGGATGGTCGTACCAATTATTCCATAATTCCTCTCCTTTTATAGATGGTTTTCCTTTTAAAAACTGTTTTATATCTTGATGTAATTTTTCAGGCATTATAATGTCTTTGTCTCTTTAATAGTATGTCTTTGAAATAGAAATTTCGGGTAGGCGCTTTAGGTTACGCTTCTGTTAAGAAAATCTAAGTTTGTTAATGGTTAGAAAATCTTCAGTTGAACTCTCCTAAATAGGAACGCATGAATTTCAGTGCATACGTAATATGATATTTTACGGTATCAATTGACACGTTGAGTTCGTCGGCAATTTCTTTGTTGGAATAGTGTTTTATTCGGCTTAGAATAAAAACTTCTTTTGATTTTTTTGGAAGCAATGCCGCGGCTTTATCTACCGCTTGCTGTAATTCGTCGTAATAAATCGAATCTTCGGTTGTATTGGTGCTATTGTACAAAACGGTACTGCTGTCTGCAACTTCTTTTATATATTGATCTGTTATGGTATGCGATTTTATATAATCTAAAGTCATGTATCGAACTGAAGTATAGATATAAGCGGCAAATTTCTTTTGAATTAATAGGGTCTTGCGGCGCTCCCAAATTGTGGTAAAAACTTCTTGAACGATTTCTTCTGAGATAGGAATTGATTTCATTCTGATATAAACAAACCGAACTAATAAATCGCGATATCGAAAATACAATTCATCAAACGCTTTGTCTTTTCCTTGTTTCAATAAATCAACAAGTTCTTCATCCGTAAACTTTTTATACATAACCATTCATTTTTGCATTATCAGCCAAATAAAAATGGTTTCTACAGACGCTAAACTGAATTGTTTTTTGGGGAAGTATTCCAATTTTTAAAAATGACATATACTACAGTATTTTGTTTTATAATATGTCTGTAAAATTAGAAATGAGGGTAGGTCGACAAGGTTATGGTTATATTAATAAAATAGCCTTATTATAAAACATTGTATTAACATTTGATGTTCTAAATGTTAGTTGAGGAAGAAATGGAAAATATAAAAGGGCTGTGTTTTTTCAAAAGAAAAGTATTGTCTTACAAGACAATAAAATAGTAGTGCACTTTGAATAAAATAAAAATGAAGATCGCTCTTTAATCTTCATTAAATTACTGATCTTCATTTGTATATTAAAAAATTACACAACAAAAAAATCCCCTAAGATTAGGGGATTTTGTACTAACTAAACTGATTTTTATAAATCAAACTATGTTGCAAAAATCACAACGAGTTCTATATAATTTCATTCTTTTTTATTTCCAGAATGTCCATTCTGTTCCATTATAAACGCAAACCATTTTTTTTACGGTATCATAACAAATAGTACCTGCCATAGGTTTTATTATATTAAGATGCGGAGAAACTATTCTAGGCAGAATCAAAGCTTTATCTGCCGATTCTAAAACTAGAACTCCATCAACACTGCTGCTTTCTGCTCCAATAACAGTTCCTTTTGTAGCAGCTTCAGGTACTGATTCTTGAATAGACAAATCGACTGCTCCTGTTTTTCTTGATAAATCAACCCAAGCTGTATCATTGTAATAAACTACTTTTTTTAGGTTGGCATCAAACAGCATTACGCCTCCTGTTAAGGCTGTACCTGTTGGCAATGTTGTTACCCAAGGCAATACAATACCTGCTTTATCGCCCACATTGAAATCGACAATTCCTGAACCTTGAGGAGTTGTTTTTCCAATAACGGCCTGTGCATTTACGGTTAATCCTATCAAAAATGCACCGATTATATACTTGATTTTTTTCATAATTATTTTTCTTTATTATTCTTAAGAATCAAAATCTTTTTTTAATCTGGACATGCTTGTTGCGACATTGCTTTCCAAGATGTGCCATTGTATAATTTAATAACTTTTGCCACGGTATCATATACAATCATTCCTTCTACAGGAGCCGTAATTGCAGTTTCTGGAGAAGCTATTCTCGTTAATACTAAACCTTTTTCTTTTGACTCTAATATCAAACTTCCTGTTCTTGCATCAGCATAATTACGAGGTGTATCAACTCTGTCTAGTGTTGATATAATTGTTTTAATAGGCAGCACTGTTCCTGTAGTAACGGCAGGTTTATAACATACAGCGCAAGTTGCATCAAACGACACGGTAAGCGATGCACTTGGAGAAGAACAGCCATACAAATCTGAGTAAAACGATACAGTATATGTTCCTGCTGTGCTCATATTTGTAGGATCTGCCACTACAACTCCTGATGCATTTTTCCATACTATTTCTACACCCAAAGGAGGCTCTGAAGTTAAATAACTATTTAAGTCAAACGTAGTTCCTAAACAAGGTTTCGCCGTAGTAGTGCTTAATTTTGGTGCAACATCTCCAGCTTCACAGGCAAATATTAAAGCATTTGTACTGGTAAATGCACCCGGTGTTGTGCCAAAATTCATTGAAATACCAATACCATTATCTGTAGTAGCTACAGAATTAATTAAGTTACCAAAAGCCATGAAAGTATCTGTCCCTCTATTCAAATTACCATTAAGAGCACCATATCCTGCCGAAAAATAACCAGACCACTCAACACCGCTTTTATATTGAAAAGCTTCATACGAAGACGAAGCCTGTTTAAATACTCCCATTACGAAATTCGGAGCTGTCCCCTTAACAAATCCAGGTCCAGTATCTCCTCCGCTTAAATAGGTGTCCCATCCATGGGCTAGTTGTACTTTTTCGGTGTTGCCGTCTGGTATGGTAACTTTGTACTCAATAGTAACATTTGGATTAGGATAATCGTATGTATATTTTATATCTAGTAAATAAGTCAGACCATTTTTTTCAGCCGACATTTTAATTGTATTCTCAAAATGACCTGAAGGCGATTCTATAAGTGATTGTTGTGTACTGCTAATAAGGGTTAATTTTTGCGCAGTAATTCCAGTAGGAACCAAAGTTCCTCCTGTAAAAACATCTCGCCCTATAGAAAGCACCAGACCATGCGTAGTACCGGGTACATCGTACGCCTTTGACGTACCAAATACTAAATTATTATTATACGCGTATATTTGACCTGTACCCTTTCTAATGATCTGCATATTACCTGCTCCAGAAATATTAAGCCTAATTCCGTTATTGGCATTTGTTCCGCCGGGAGAATTAATAACCGTTTGTCCAAAGTAACCAGCGAAAGTATTAATAGTAGTAAAACGATATAATTGCCCGTTTGCCGGACGGTCGACAGTTGGTCTTATATAGGCCCCTGATGTAGCTGGATTTGTTCCCAAATCGTTAAGCCATACTTGTGCCGCTTTTCCCTCATACAATTGTCCATAATAAAAACCTATGGCAGTAGCTCTGTTCGCAAAAGTGCCAGCCTCTCTGCTATAAATGTATTCTACAACATTACTTCCTTCGTACATTTTTACCTGAAAACTTATTGTAGCACCACTATCAGCATACCATTTCCAATTTTTCCATTCAACCGTAAGCACACGATTAGGAGCGGTTCCACTTGTTTGATAGGAAAAAACTCCTTGAACACCATTTAAATCAGCCATTAAAGGAGCTAACATAAGAGTATTTCCAGTAGGCTCTGTTACTGCTCTACTCCCTGCTTTGAAAGTGATCGTACCATTTGAGCTGGCAAAAAAAGTAGTATGATCTTCAAGACCAGTATTAAAGGTAAATCCAATAGGCAAGGCAGTACTAATACCTTCATCAGCAGTAAGAGCAACTACTTTTGTACCTCCTACTAAAGGAACAAATTCGCTATTTTCAGCCTGCATGGATACCTCACTTGTTATTCGTGTTATCTGCTGTTCTTGAGCTTTAAGCTTAACAGGAAACCATAGCAGCAAGGAAAAGAATATAAAAAAACAAAATCCAATTGTATTGCTTTTGTTAACATTTTGTATCATATAAAAAACTTTTAAATAATTCATACTTTGCTCATTATACCTAATCCTCTCTAGAATTATTTTATAGTTCTCTAGTGTATTACGGATTAAAATATGGGCAAATTTACTGTGGCTGTGTTCTTTGAAACTGCCATCTAAAATCATAAAATCAATACATAAAGACACAACCCTTTATAAATTAAAGGCGTATCTAGATTTTTAATGCATTAAAAGTCAGCAGTATTTAATTATTACTGATGTATAAATATCCCGCTTTGTCTTTGTAGTCACCATTGTTGGTTTTATATTTTAGAACATAAAAATAAGTTCCAGTTGGCAGCCCTTCATTTTTAGCTGTTGTAACTCTTCCATCAGATATTCCTCTAAACCAATTTCCATTGGCGCCATAATTTGTTGTTTCGAATACTTTTACTCCATAACGATTAAAGATCTGTACAGAGTTATCAGGGAAATTTTCCAGTCCTTCAATATTGAAATAATCATTTTTTCCGTCACCATTTGGCGAGATTGCGTTATAAACAATTACATCAGTTGTAGTAGAGGTTTTCAATTTTCCAAGTGTAAAAATTCCTTTTTTATTTATGGCTGCGGTAACCGTTTCATTTTGATTATCAACGGCAGATGCATAATGCACCCATTTTGATTGTGCAGCGTCCCAATTTACAATAGCCAGTGTATAATCAGAATCTTCTCTGGTTAATTCATCTGGCGTTGTATTAGTGTTCCATTTTAATGTTAAAGCCAAATCTATTACAGCTTGATTGCTTTCAACCTTCCAATATTCATTGGTGTTTATTAAGGTTATCAATTCCTCTTTTTGTGTATGAGGATGCAATTCGTTAGAATTTGCTAGAACATATTTACTTTTAAAGAAGTCTTTAGATATGCTGTTTTGACTGAAGGCAGACGGTCTGAAATAACCTCCATCTCCTATAGGAAACTGAAATTCATTTTTCCCGACACACTCTACATATCCATCAACATAACTATCATCATTTGTATTTTTATGCGCTGCATTTGCTTCAAAAATGACTATTCCTCCGGAGTTGTTATTAGAAACTATTCCTTTGTAAAAATCAGAAACGCCATGAATACTAATTTCGGTCGACAATAAAAACGCTGGCTGAACCATTCGATTTTCAAATCTTACATTATTGAATTCACTTAACTCGCTGCCTGAAATCGTCTGAGCTCCAGCCGAACCTTTAAAATAAGTTAACCCAGAAGCAGTTTTTGGACTAAAAGTTACTAATCCATCATTATTATAATTTGAATAAACAGTAAATTGTCCATCATTAATAAAATCTCCGGTAGACTTGTTATCAAAATCAGCTACTGTAGCAAAGTCTGTTCCTGACAAAATTGCTATTTCTCCAATATTTATGGTTTGTGCGCTAAGTTTACCAATAGTAAAAAATAATGTTGCAGTAACTATTTTTAAAATAAATTTGGTCATACTTTTTAATTTAAAGTGTTAGTCTTAAACATGACAAATTATACTAAAAACGATATAAAACACCTCAGTTATTCTATTCATAAAAGAGGTGTTTTTTCTTTGTTTTAGTTTGTACTCACAGAAGCTGCATTGCTTGAAGTTGTGTTTTCTTCGATTAGTTTTTCTAATCTTTCTAAACGTTCGTTCATTTTTGCAATCTCTTTGTCTTTTGCAATAATTGCATTGTTTTGCTCAATTATATGCAAGTAGATCTCTTCTGTTTTTTCCAATAATTGGATTGACAATTCAGACATGTTGAATGAATATCCTTCGGCAGTTCTTTCCAATTCGTTGATTGGAGTAATCCCTGGAAGGTGTTTATGCGTTTTAATGTACTGCTCGATTTCAGCTAATCCCTTAAATTTATAATCTGCTTTAATATCAGAGTATCCTTGGAAGTAATCTTCAAAAACGTAATCGGCATATGTACTATTAACCGTTGTAATAGAACCATTTATTCTCAGTTTTTCACCTGCTTTACCAGATGGAGTATCAAACCCGATACCTACCCAGCCTTGTGTATAAATATTCTCCGTATTTGTAGTTGCTCCTGCTTTTGTTGTTGAGCTAAACCAAGGTTCTTTTACGGCAGCACTCAAATTAATTGATGTTACAAAATTATTTTCATCTTTATAATCTAATGTCCCTGTTGTACCATTTACCGCAAGTGACGTCAACGTTTGTGCATCTCCTACCATATCAACAAGATTAATTACTGTTGCTGGACCACTTTCTCCTTGGTAGCTTAATTTTTTACCTGCAGCATCATAAGCAAGTGATGTTAAGGTTTCGTTTGAACCTACAAATTGTGTAAGTTCTGTTGCGAACTTAGAATCGTTGATAATTGTGCTTGCATTGTTGATTACATCGGCTACAACGTCTATTGTAGTTTCTGTATCATTTTCACTCTTATAAACATATTTTCCGTCGTTGGCTGCATTTTTATTTAAGGTTGTCAGCGTTTCTGCATCTCCTACCATATCAACAAGATTAATTACTGTTGCTGGACCACTTTCTGC
>NZ_NRQV01000044.1:0-27882 GCF_004119505.1 Flavobacterium sp. YO64
GAGCTATCGAGTCATTGCATTCCTTGAACGCGGGTGACAAATATAAAGTAAGTTATTTTTGATATAGCAATACCTTTTCGTAAGTAAATTTAATAAATAATTAAAGCAGGCTGTGTAAACAAAAAAATAAGGAAAAATGTGTAAAATTATGCTCTTTCCTTTTTTGTGACCATGGAGGGATTTGAACCCTCACGCCCTTGCGAGCACCACCCCCTCAAGATGGCGAGTCTACCGTTTCTCCACATGGCCTAAAATAAAAAAAGGTCGAGTAAATTAATACTCGACCTTTTTTGTGACCCGACTGGGGCTCGAACCCAGGACCCCATCATTAAAAGTGATGTGCTCTACCGACTGAGCTATCGAGTCATTGCTATCAAGGAAAGTGTTTGTTAAATCACAAAATTTGTGACCCGACTGGGGCTCGAACCCAGGACCCCATCATTAAAAGTGATGTGCTCTACCGACTGAGCTATCGAGTCATATTCTTTCCTTGAATGCGGGTGCAAATATAAGGAGTTTATTTTATTATTTGCAAGCATTTTTATTATAAATTTGTCTTTTTTTAATCAAAATTTACAACGCCTTAATTTATAGGTTATTATTAAAATGAAAAAGATTGTATTATTAGGATATATGGGTTGCGGAAAGTCAACAATTGCCCAAAACTTATCAAAAATTACTGAAATTCCGTTTTTAGATTTAGATGTTTGCATCGAAAAAAAAGCAAATTTGTCTATAAAAGACATTTTTGAGCAGCATGGAGAAATTTATTTTCGAAAATTAGAGCATGAAATGTTCTTAGAATTGCTGCAATCTCCAGAAAATTATATTATAGGTTTGGGTGGAGGGACTCCTTGTTATGCTAATAATCATTTATTATTGCAAAATCAGGATCTTGTTTCAGTTTATTTAAAGGCATCGATTGATACTTTATATAATAGATTAGTACATAATAAGAGTAAACGCCCTTTGATAGCTGATATGAATGAAGAGGAAATGAAAGAATTTATCGCAAAACATTTGTTCGACAGAAGTTTTTACTACAACCACGCGCAATTTAAGGTTGTGGTTGATGATAAAACTGTCGAAGAAACTGTTGAGGATATTTTGAAGATTCTAGCTTAAAAAGGCTGAATCACCATTGCTTTCGTCAAAAACAACCTGAACGTGCTCTAATAAAGAAGTAGATAGTGATATACCTTTGAAGTCTGCTTTTACAGGATACTTTTTATGATTACGATCAACTAGGACCGCTGTTTTGAATTTTTTTAATGGAACGTCTAAAAAGTGGCGAACAGCATAGATTAAAGTTGTGCCCGAATTTAAAACGTCATCAACTAATACCAGTCCTTTGTTTTCATAATCTTCTTTTGGTAAAGACGTATGAATAGGTAATTGCGGATTTTGTTTGTTGATCTTAACTTCGCAAAGAGAAACTTTTAGTGTTGAAATTTCACTTAAAGCTGAAGCAATTTTTTGAGCAAAAATAGATCCGTTTGATGCGATGCCGGCAATAACAACTTCGTTCTCATCAACAAATGTCTCGTAGATTTGATAAGCGATACGTTTTATTTTGTGTTCGATTTCCTGATTGGTTAAGATGATGTTGTTGCTCATGATTTAATTTTTTGGCTAAATTACAAATTTTAAATTCCAATGTTGAGGTTTTGATTTTTTGATGATTTAGAATTTAATTTTCATCGTCTTCATCAATAATGTCATTTCCATATTCGTCAATATCTCTTCGGTCTTTTTTGGTTGGTCTTCCTGTGCCGCTTTTTCGATAATGCTCTTTCGAAAGCTTTAATAATTCAAGATGAGCATAAGCTTCGGGTGGAGTTTCGTTTTTGCGATATATATCGACTAGTTTTGCTCCAACACGATTTTCGGGAATATCAAGTACGGTTATAATTTGAGTAATTTGATCCTTTCTAAAGGTAATTCGGTCAGTAGGGAAAACCTCTTTAGAAGGCTTTGCAACCTGCCCATTTACAGTAATATGGTTCTTTTTGCAGGCTTCGGTTACCATATTTCTGGTTTTGTAATACCGAACACACCACAGGTATTTATCTATTCGCATAATTTTTCTAAAATCAAAGTTAAATTCTTTACAAAAATAAATCAATATTGTATCTTGCGCACCTAAAAAAATGACAATAATGAACAAATTTAAATATTATTTTATTTTATTGCTTGCAGGTATTTCTTTGGTTTCCTGTTCTAAAAAGGATGATGATGAGGATGTGGTGGTGGTGCCGGTAAGGGATTATGCTGAGCAGTATAAAGCGGATAATGATTCTATTATTAAATATTTAAAGACTAATTATATTGAAAATGTAACGCCTGATTTGGATATTACAATCAAGAAGATTCCGGCGGGAGGAACACAAACTTCTATTTGGGATCAGAAAGACTACCCGTTACAGACTAGGCCAGTTTATAATCGTGATGTTAACTACACTGTTTATTATTTAACTTTAAGAAAAGGAACTGGTGAATCACCATGTAATACTGATAAAATTTCTGCAGCTTATAGAGGTAGTTTGTTAAATGGGACTGTTTTTGATAATTCGTACGGGCTTGCAAGAGATTTTGAATTGTATGTGTATAAGACGCAGCCTGTTATAGATGGTTGGGGCGAAATTTTTCCTCAGTTTAAAACTGGAACTTCAAAAACTTCTGATCAAGGAGTTGTTACTTACGAAAATTATGGGGCAGGGGTTATGTTTTTGCCTTCGGGACTTGGCTATTATGCTAGTCCGCCAACTTCGGGGACAATACCAACATATGCTCCTTTAGTTTTTAGTTTTAAATTGTATGATCTTCAGAGATTAGATCATGAATATACATCTTTAACAAATGGTACAACAGTTACTGTAGGTGATGGAGTTCCTGATTATTTAGAAGATCTTAAAGGGGATGGTTATCTTTATGATTTAAGAGATAAGGTAAGATATCCAAATCCTCCAGCTAATTTTGCTAATGATACAGATGGTGATGGAATTGCAGACTTCTTAGATCTTGATGATGATGGAGATGGTTTTAGTACTAGATTTGAAGTTACAAAACCGGCTGATGCTCCTAATACAGGTATAAGTAAGTATTATCCTTGGAATCCAATTGGGGATAATCCTGCTACTCCAAATATAGATGAGACGGAGACTTATGGTATTCCTAGGAGACCAACCGGAGCGCTTACTGATCCTTCGAAACCGGAATCAATTAATAATCCGAGAAAGTTTATTGAAGACGATTATAAAGCAAATCCAAGATTAAGAATTTATTTAGATAAAACGTATCCTTATCAAAAGAATTAGATTTGTTACAATGCAAAAAAAAAAAACCTCGAAATATGAATTTCGAGGTTTTTTTTATGTTAAAACGTAGTTGAGATATGTTTTTGTTAGTTAATAATCTTAGAAAATTTATTAAAGATAATTTATAATATCAATCTGAATCTAAGAGTGAGAATTTGTTTAGATAAAAATGTATAATGTAATGAGGATTGAATCTGTAACAAGTATATAAAAAACCTCGAAATGTAAATTTCGAGGTTTTTTTATAAAGTAAGAAAATTGAAAATTATTTTCTTTTGATAACTCTTTCTACAGCTTCAACAATTGCTTGATTGTTTAGTTTGTATTTTTCCATTAATTGTTCTGGAGTTCCAGATTCACCAAAACTATCTTGTACCGCTACGAATTCTTGCGGAGTAGGATTGTTTAAAGCTAATACTCCTGAAATGCTTTCTCCAAGACCTCCAAGGTAGTTGTGCTCTTCGGCAGTAACTATACATTTTGTTTTAGCAACCGATTTAAGGATAGCTTCTTCGTCAAGAGGTTTGATTGTGTGAATGTTGATTACTTCTGCAGAGATTCCTTTTGCTTCTAGAGCTTCAGCAGCAATAAGAGCTTCCCAAACTAAGTGTCCTGTTGCAACAATTGTTACATCAGTTCCTTCGTTTAATAAAATTGCTTTTCCAATTACAAATGGTTCGTCAGCAGGAGTAAAGTTAGCTACAACCGGACGGCCGAAACGTAAGTAAGCTGGGCCGTGGTGATCTGCTAATGCAATAGTAGCAGCTTTAGTTTGGTTGTAATCGCAAGTATTGATTACAGTCATTCCTGGCAGCATTTTCATTAATCCAATGTCTTCTAAGATTTGGTGAGTTGCACCGTCTTCTCCTAATGTTAAACCAGCATGAGATGCACAGATTTTTACATTTTTATCAGAGTAAGCAACAGATTGACGAATTTGATCGTAAACTCTTCCTGTTGAGAAGTTAGCGAAAGTTCCTGTAAATGGAATTTTGCCTCCAATTGTTAAACCAGCAGCGATTCCGATCATGTTAGCTTCTGCGATTCCAATTTGGAAAAAACGCTCAGGGTGATTTTTCTTGAAATCATCAAATTTTAATGATCCAATTAAATCGGCACATAATGCCACAACGTTCTCGTTTTTCTGACCTAATTCAGTCATTCCCGCTCCAAAACCAGAACGAGTATCTTTACTTCCTGTATTTTCGTATTTTTTCATTTTTGTTTTTTGCTATATGCAATAGGCTGTAATGTATTAGACTTATGGCTTAATACTTACTGCTTAAAGCTTCTTTTTAATAGTCTGCTAAAGTTGAAATGTTTTGAGCTAAAGCACTTGCCAATTGATCATTGTTTGGTGCTTTTCCATGCCATGCATGTGTGTGCATCATAAAGTCAACCCCGTTACCCATTTCTGTATGTAATAAAATACAAACTGGTTTTCCTTTTCCTGTTCTAGATTTAGCATCAGTCAAACCAGCGATAATTGCGTCAATATTGTTTCCTTCTTTGATTTCAAGAACGTCCCAGTCAAAAGCTTCGAATTTAGCACGAAGACTTCCCATTGCTAGAACTTCATCAGTTGTTCCGTCAATTTGTTTTCCGTTAACGTCGATTGTTGCAATAAGGTTGTCTACTTTTTTAGCAGAAGCATACATGATAGCTTCCCAGTTTTGACCTTCTTGTAATTCTCCGTCTCCGTGAAGAGTATAGATTAAATGATTGTCGTTATTTAATTTTTTAGCCTGAGCAGCACCAAGAGCTACAGATAAACCTTGTCCTAATGATCCAGAAGCCATACGAACTCCAGGTAATCCTTCGTGAGTTGTTGGGTGTCCTTGTAAACGAGAGTTTAATAATCTGAAAGTAGCAAGTTCTGAAACAGGGAAATAACCGCTTCGAGCTAAAACGCTGTAAAATACTGGCGAAATGTGACCGTTTGATAAAAAGAAGATGTCTTCTCCAATTCCATCCATGTCAAAACCTTCTTTACGATCCATAATGTTTTGGTATAGAGTTACCAAAAATTCAGTACAACCTAATGAACCACCTGGGTGACCTGAGTTGACAGCATGTACCATTCTAAGAATGTCTCTTCTTACTTGGATCGTTAAATCGCTTAATTGTTGTGTGTTAGGCTTCATTTTATATGTAAAAGTTAAACTGGAGCAAAAGTAATTTTTATTTTGCGGGCTGACAAATGATTTTTTGCTTTAGTTTGTCGCAATTGTTAAATTATGCCGCTTTTCTCCAGATATTGTATGAAATAGAAAATTCCTGCAGATATTGCATCAAATTATCAATGCAGATTGAAATGTTTTTATAGTAAGTAAAAGTTGATAAACTACACAGTTTTACTAATCTCTTTCCATGTGACTAATTGAATATTGTTTTCTTTGAGTTTTAATTTACATTCATCGCTGGTAAAAAAATCAAAGTCAATTTGGCGCCATTCTGATCCAAAATTGGGATGATTAATTGTAATGCCCTGCATTTCAAAATTATCAAAAGCCGGGTGAAGCAAGAAAACATTGAATCCTGGAATTACATTGTCTAAAGCTTTTTCATATGATTTTTTAAGTTCTCCTTTTTCGAAATCACTGTAATATCCAATTAGAAGATTATCGGCTAAAAGGGTATTTGTGAAATCATATTTTTTATCAGACAGGCTAATGGATTCGACAAAACCTTTATTAATGAAAACTGGTAAATTATATGTTTTTCCCAGCTCTTTATAAATTTCTAAAATTTCTGGAGTTACACCAATACTGCACATATGTGAATCGAGATGCGTTGGTTGAATACCAAATTGCAAAGCTCTTTCAATTTGGGCGGTAAGTTCCTTTTTAATTTCAGAAGGTTTTGCATTGTTCTTGAAATCTTTTCTTGTTTTGTAGAAATAACCGTTTTGATTGACTAAGCTTGGAACTTCTGATACAGGAAGAACTGGGCCGAATTTGTAATTTTCCCATTCGCAAGTTAAAGTCAAATGAATTCCGCAGTCGTAATTTGGATTTTCTTTAGCGAAAGCTGCCATTTCAAAAAACCACGGACAAGGAACCATTATGCTGTAAGAGTTTACAGATCCGTTTTGGAGAGCTTTTATCGTTGCTTGATTTTCTGAATGTGATAATCCGGCATCATCGGCGTGAATAATTAATAGTTTGGTGTTTTCAGGATATCCAAGTTTTTGAGCTAAGTTCATTTTATTGATTTTATTCAAATTTAAAAATTTCTAGAGTTTAGGTTTTATATTGTTTTGGAATTAACTCAATTTTATAATTGACAAATTATCGAATTAATTAAATTTCCCTGAAATTAGCTTATCTTTGCCGACTGAAAAAAGAAACAAATGAAGTTCGATTTATTACAAAAAGATCCGCAGTCTAAAGCAAGAGCGGGAAGTATAACTACTGATCACGGCGTAATAGAAACGCCTATTTTTATGCCTGTTGGAACGGTGGCTTCTGTAAAAGGAGTACATCAGCGTGAATTGAAAGATGATATTAATCCAGATATTATCCTTGGAAATACATATCATTTGTATTTGCGTCCGCAGACAGAAATTCTTGAAAAAGCTGGTGGATTGCATAAATTCATGAATTGGGATCGTAATATTTTAACGGATTCTGGAGGATATCAAGTGTATTCTCTTTCTTCAAATAGAAAAATTAAGGAAGAAGGAGTAAAGTTCAAATCGCATATAGATGGTTCATATCACTTTTTTACGCCAGAAAATGTAATGGAAATTCAGCGTACAATTGGAGCCGATATTATTATGGCTTTTGACGAGTGTACACCATATCCTTGTGATTACAGATATGCACAGCGTTCTATGCACATGACGCACCGTTGGTTAGATCGTTGTATCAATCATTTAGAAAAAGTTCCATACAAATACGGTTACGAACAAACGTTTTTTCCTATTGTTCAAGGAAGTACATATAAAGATTTACGTCGTCAGTCAGCTGAATATATTGCAAACGCAGGACAGCAAGGAAATGCAATTGGCGGATTGTCAGTTGGAGAACCTGCTGAGGAAATGTACGCAATGACTGAAGTGGTTTGCGAAATTCTTCCAGAAGATAAACCTCGTTATTTAATGGGTGTTGGGACTCCTATAAATATATTAGAAAATATTGCGTTAGGAATTGATATGTTCGATTGTGTTATGCCTACGCGTAATGCAAGAAACGGAATGTTGTTTACTGCAAATGGAACAATCAATATTAAAAACAAAAAGTGGGAGGCTGATTTTTCTCCTATCGACGAAATGGGACATACTTTTGTAGATACAGAATACTCAAAAGCATATTTACGTCACTTATTTGCAGCCAACGAGTATTTAGGAAAACAAATTGCAACGATTCATAATCTTGGTTTTTATATGTGGTTGGTTCGTGAAGCTAGAAAACATATCTTAGCTGGCGATTTTAGACCATGGAAAGAAATGATGGTTAAAAATATGAGTCAAAGACTTTAAAATATGTTTATTTGTTTAATCGTTTATTCGGTTAAACGATTAAACAGATAAACGATTAAATCTTACTATGTTAACAATAATAGATAAATACATCTTAAAAAGATACCTTGGAACTTTTTCTGTGATGCTGCTTTTGTTTGCGCCAATCGGAATCGTAATTGATGTATCTGAGAAAGTTAATAAGATGCTGGAAAACAAGATTCCATTTATGGATATTGCGCTCTATTATTACAATTTTACTATTTATTTTATAAATTCCTTATTTCCGATATTTCTGTTTTTGTCAGTAATTTGGTTTACATCAAAACTGGCAAATAATACAGAAATTATTGCGATTTTAAGTTCGGGTATTTCGTATACGAGATTCTTGCGTCCTTATATTATTGGTGCTACAATTGTTTCTATTTTTGTTTTATTAATGGGGTTTTTCATTGTTCCAGCGGCGAGTGAAGGCTATAATAATTTTAGATATACTTATCTTAAAGGAAATGGAAAAGAACTTATGCGGGGTGAAAACACAAATGTTTACAGACAGATAAATGATCATGATTTTATTTTTGTAAATAGTTTTAATGAGGAAACAAAAACAGCATTTAATTTTACATTAGAACACTTTGAAAAAGAGAAGTTAACCTATAAAATTACTGCAAGTCGTATTAAGTGGGATCCAAAACTGAAAACGTATATTTTGTATGATTATACAAAAAGAACTTTAGGCGAATTGAATGATGTAATTGAAAAGGTTCCCGAAAAGAATGTCAAGTTTAAATTTGAACTTGCTGATTTAACTCCTGTTGTATACATAGCGGAAACGCTTACTTTGGGCAAGTTAATCGACTTTATCGATAAAGAGAAAAAGAGAGGTTCAGGTAATATTAATACCTATTTAGTAGTTCTTTATAAAAAATACAGTGTGCCGGTTTCGGCTTTTATCTTAACCATTATTGCGGTTGCGGTTTCTTCTATGAAACGTCGAGGTGGTATGGGAACAAATTTAGCGATTGGTATTGCGATTGCTTTTTCATTTGTGTTTTTTGATAAAATATTTGGTACTCTTGCCGAAAAATCTACTTTCTCACCATTTTTAGCTGTTTGGTTTCCAAATATTGTTTTTGGAATTTTAGCAGTGTACTTATTACGTAATGCGAAACGATAATTTAAAAAGTTACTTAAATCTTCACTTAATTGTTTTTATCTGGGGTTTTACGGCTATTTTGGGTGCTTTAATAACTATTGATGCCGAAAATTTAGTTTGGTTCAGAATGTTGATAGCGGGAATTTTTCTGGGTGGATTTATTGTCTACAAAAAACAGTCTTTTGCTATATCTGCGCAATCTTTTGCTAAACTCATTTTTGTTGGATTATTGATAGCGCTTCACTGGATTTTTTTCTTCAAAGCGATTCATGTCTCTAATGTTTCAATAACCTTGTCTATTTTTTCGCTCGGAGCTTTTTTTGCTTCTTTATTAGAGCCGCTTTTTTATGGGCGTAAAATTCTGTGGTACGAGGTTTTCTTTGGATTAGTTATTATCGCAGGTTTAGCCTTGATACTTCAAGTAGAAATAAAGTATCTAACGGGAGTTTATTATGCTTTAATATCAATAATTCTAGGAGTTTTATTCACTTTGATGAATGGCAAACTTATATCAGATCATGAACCATCTTTAATTACATTTTATGAATTTGGAGCTGGAGTTTTTTTTATCACAATTTATTTTTTGGTTTTAGGAAAATTCAACGCCGATTTTTTTGTGATGTCATTAAACAATTGGGTTTTGTTGTTGGTTTTAGCTTCTGTTTGCACGGCTTATGCATTTACAGCTTCGGTGAAAGTGATGCAGCGACTAACGCCTTATACAGTAATGTTAACGACTAATTTAGAACCTGTTTACGGAATTATGCTGGCTTATTTTATTCTTGGCGGAAAAGAAAAAATGAGTACAGAATTTTATATTGGCGCTTTGATAATTGTAATTACAGTTATTTTAAACGGCGTTTTTAAACATTACCAAAACAAGAAAAAACTGTAGAGTTTTACTTATTTTTAAATTACAATTTGATACTTTAATAACAATTAACTACGCCAATGATATAATATTTTTATATTTGCGGTTCGATTTAAAAACAAAATTCAAAAATCCATGGAATATTTAGATTTTGAGCTTCCAATAAAAGAACTTGAAGAACAGTTAGAAAAGTGCGTTATAATTGGAAAAGAATCTGATGTTGATGTTACGCCTACTTGTAAAGAAATCAACAAGAAATTAGTAGAGACTAAGAAAGAAATATACAAAAACCTTACGGCTTGGCAGCGTGTACAATTGTCAAGACATCCAAATAGGCCTTATACTTTAGATTATATCAGAGCAATTTGCGGTGATACTTTTTTAGAGCTTCATGGAGACAGAAACTTTAAAGATGATAAAGCAATGGTTGGCGGTCTTGGTAAAATAAACGGACAGTCGTATATGATCATTGGTCAGCAAAAAGGAACAAATACTAAAACACGTCAGTATCGTAATTTTGGTATGGCAAATCCTGAAGGATACCGTAAAGCTTTGCGTTTAATGAAAATGGCAGAGAAATTTGGGATTCCAGTTGTAACTTTAGTAGATACTCCGGGTGCTTATCCAGGACTTGAAGCTGAAGAACGCGGGCAAGGAGAAGCTATCGCTAGAAACATTTTCGAAATGGTTCGTTTACAAGTGCCAATTATCACAATTATTGTTGGTGAAGGTGCTTCTGGAGGTGCTTTAGGAATTGGTGTTGGAGACAAAGTTTATATGTTAGAAAATACGTGGTATTCTGTAATTTCACCAGAATCATGTTCTTCTATTTTATGGAAAAGCTGGGAGTACAAAGAACGTGCTGCTGAAGCTTTGAAATTGACTTCATCTGATATGAAAAAACAAAAATTAGTTGATGATGTTATTCCTGAACCACTTGGCGGCGCACACTACGACAGAGAAACTACTTTTAAAACAGTTGCGGAATATATTACTAAAGGATATAACGAATTGAAAGACTTATCAACAGCTGAGCTAATTGCCCAAAGAATGGACAAATACAGCAATATGGGCGAGTTTAAAGAGTAAATTCATAAAATATTATTTTAAATCCGAAGCCCTGCGGTTTCGGATTTTTTTTTGGTTATCAACAAAAAAAACTTATTTATAAACACACAATAGTTATAACTCGATAACAATTTTTTTTTAAATTTTGTTACTTTCGCTATATGGAAAATTTCAAAAACGTAAACCCTATAAAAGTCGATAAAACCACTATTATTAATCTGGAGAAAGGTAAATTACCTCCACAGGTAATAGAGATGGAAGAGGCTGTTCTTGGGGCAATGATGATCGATAAAAAAGGGGTTGATGATGTAATTGATATTTTGCAGCCTGATGCTTTTTACAAAGAATCGCACAAGCATATTTTTGAAGCAATTTTACAGCTTTTTACAGAAACGCAGCCAATAGATTTGTTGACGGTTTCAAGTCAATTAAAGAAAAATGGAAAATTAGAAATAGCAGGCGGAGATTTTTATTTAATTCAGCTTACTCAAAAGATTGCGTCTTCTGCCCATATCGAATTTCACTCTCGTATTATTCTTCAAAAATTCATTCAAAGAAGTTTGATTCGAATTTCATCTGAGATTATCGAAGAATCATATGATGAAAGTACAGACGTATTTGATTTGCTGGATAAAGCCGAGTCAAAATTATACGAAGTTACACAAGGAAATATTAAACGTAGTTCTGAAACTGCTCAGAGTTTAGTTTTACAAGCAAAGAAAAAAATTGAGGAAATTGCTGGTAAAGAAGGTTTGAGTGGTGTTGAAACAGGTTTTCATAATCTAGATAAATTAACTTCTGGATGGCAGCCCAGCGATTTAATTATTATTGCAGCGAGACCTGCGATGGGAAAAACAGCCTTTGTACTTTCGATGGCAAGAAATATTGCGATTCAATATGGACATGGGGTAGCTTTGTTCTCTTTGGAGATGGCATCAGTTCAGTTGATTACGAGGCTTATTTCTTCTGAAACAGGATTGTCTTCTGAAAAATTAAGAACAGGAAAATTAGAAAAACACGAATGGGAGCAGCTGAGTACTAAAGTAAAAGATTTAGAAAAAGCCCCATTGTTTATTGATGATACACCATCACTTTCGATATTCGATTTACGTGCAAAATGCCGTCGTTTAGTTTCACAGCATAGTATCAAAATTATAATCATTGATTATTTGCAGTTGATGACTGCTGGAGGAAATAATAAAGGAGGAGGAAATCGTGAGCAGGAAATTTCGACAATTTCCCGAAACTTAAAAGCCTTAGCAAAAGAGTTAAATGTTCCAGTAATTGCACTTTCGCAGTTGTCGCGTGCTGTTGAAACGCGTGGATCAAGTAAGCGTCCGTTACTATCGGATCTTCGTGAATCTGGAGCTATTGAGCAGGATGCTGATATTGTTTCGTTTTTATACCGACCAGAATATTATAAAATCGAAGAGTGGGATGATGATGAAGCTTCGCCAACAGCAGGTCAGGCCGAAATTATGATCGCGAAACACCGTAATGGTGGTATTGAAAACATTCGATTGAAATTTATAGGACACTTAGGAAAATTTGATAATCTTGATGATTTTTCAGGTGGTTATGATGATTTACCATCAAAAATGAACCATGATGATAATCCGTTTATTACGAAGAATCTACCTTCGGCAAATGAAGCTTTTGGCAGTAATTTGAATGACGATGATGATGATAGTGATGTTCCTTTTTAATTGAAAAAAGAGATAATAAAATAAATAAATCTTTGTAAGTTAAATACTTACGAAGATTTTTTTTTATTCAGCAGTTCCTTAACGATCTGCAATTTTGCGTAATAATATTTCTTATATAAAATTAATTCGGTAGTTTAGCAAATCCAATTAACAAATTAAATACTATTAACCAATTTAAATCAAAAAACCATGAAAGAAGAAGACTTTCCAGGACCTATTAAAATTACAAAAGCGACTGCTGAAAAATGGGAGGAAAAATATCAAAAAGATACCACAATTGAAGACAGTACTAAAAAAGTAAAAGCTTTTTTAATACCAAGAGAAAGTTTAGAAATGGTATTAAAGCTTAATACTGTTGCTGTTCGTGCGCATATTGGAATTAATGATCAAAACGAAAGGACGTTAATTTTTGTTGGAGCAAGATATGATAAAGAAACAGATACTTATGTAGATGTTTATGGGCCGCCTGTTCAGCCAAAAAATGCTGAAGATGCAGATCCAGGTGAAGATGAAGATGCTTATGATGGTGCTCGTCCTTGTCCTCCATATTGATTTAAAAAAAAATACAAAGTGGATGATTTTTTAATTTATTCAGCTTATTTGATTTTATTATTAAATCTTATATTATATTCATATAGCTTTTTCCGAAAGGAAAAAGCTAATGTTTTTTTTGTTTCTTATTTAGCTTTTTCATTTTTACTGCAAATCTATATGGAGATTATTTATTTCCTAAGAGGGAATAATTTGCTGGCTATTAATATATTCTTTGTAGGACAAATGATATTATTAGGGTTGTTCTATAATTCATTGATGCACATAAAAAACCAAAAGTTATTTGTAAAAACTAGTTTGATAATTGCTTTAATGGTCTTAGGAATGCAATTTATTATGGATCCCAATCAATTTTTTAAATTTAATTTATTTGAAATTACATTAACATCCTTGCTGATTGTTGTTTTTGCTCTAATTCATTTCTATAATATGCTTACCGAAAATAAAGAATATTATTATATCAGCATTGGTATTGTTTTTTATTTGCTAACCAGTACAGTGCTGTTTTTGGTAGGTAATCTTTCGCCCGAATTAAGTGCTGATCTAAAATACATAACGTGGATGTTGAATGCTTTTTTAATCGTGGTTTATCAGCTTTTTATTTTATACGATTGGATTAAAAGCAATCCTAAAAAAGGTTCATTAGTTTAACTGAAAAACTTGCGATAAAGATTAACTTAATATGAGAACGAACTCAATTCCTGAAAAAGAACTTGTTGCCATAATTTTATATATTTCACTTTTCTTTATAGTTGTAGCAGTTGTTTTAATAATATTCTTTTATTTCTCTAGAAAGAAAATAATTCAAAAGGAAATCGAGAATAAAAATCTTGAAATTCAACATCAAAAAGATCAGCTTCATGCTATAATTGTTACCCAAGAAGAAGAGCGAAAACGAATTGCTCAGGATTTACATGACGATATTAGTTCTAAACTGAATATAGTTTCACTAAATAGTCATTTGCTTACTTCTCCTAATTTAACTGAACAGGAAATAAGCGAAATAACCGAAAATATTATTTCACTTACTGCAAAAGCGCTTGAGAATTCAAGAAAAATTGCACATAATTTGTTGCCGCCAGTTTTTGAAAAATTTGGACTTAATGCGGGAATTGAAGAGTTATGTGAAGAATTTGAAAGTGGAAAATCAGTGCAGACACATTATGAAAATGAGCTTGATTTTGACGAGAATGATATTGATCGTCATTTGCATGTTTTTAGAATTCTTCAAGAGTTGATGAACAATTCTGTTCGCCACGGAAAAGCTGCTGAAATTTGGATCAGTTTTAAGTTGGTAGATCAAATTCCAACTTGTTATTATGAAGATAATGGAGTAGGGTTTGACAGCAAAAATGCCGAAAATCAAAAAGGACTTGGTTGGAAAAATATTGATTCTCGAATATCTTTCTTGAATGGAACAATTAAGTTAAAGTCTGAAATAGGCAAAGGACTTGCTGTTGTTTTTACTTTTTAGCAGAGTATAGTGTTTAAAAACTAGATTTTAACCAATTTAACAGGAGTTTCGAGGTTTTTTTGGTTCAAATTTCGTAATTTCGGGAAACCAAATGACCAAAAACAGAAAAAATGAATCCCGTTATAAAAATTGCTTTAGTCGATGACGAAGTATTGTTTCGAAAAGGAATAGCTTTTTTATTGCAAAGAGAAGCTAATATTGAAATTGTTTTTGAATCCTCAAATGGCGAAGAATTAGTTTCAAAGCTGCAAGAAAATGATAATATACCAGATATTATTATCATGGATTTGAAAATGCCTGTTTTAAATGGTGTTGAAGCAACAAAAATTATTCGAAAATCTTTCCCTCAAATAAAAATTATTGCACTTACTAGTTACGATTCTAAATCATTTATTGCAAATATGATTCAGGTTGGAGCTGTTGCTTATTTAATTAAAAATACAACTCCAAAAGATTTAATTAAAACCATTAATGAAGTTTACACAAAAGGATTTTATTATAACGAAAGTGTTCTAAAAACAATTCAAGAAACAATTGTTTCTTCGAAAAACTCTAAAGGAAGTTTAGAAACTAGTTTTCTTTCGCCTCGTGAAATTGAAATTCTTCAACTTATTTGTCAGCAAAAAACAACTACAGAAATTGCAGAGCATCTTTTTTTGAGTCCGAGAACGGTCGAAGGGCATCGCAATAATTTATTGCTAAAAACAGAATCTAGAAATATTGCTGGTTTAGTAGTATACGCTATTCAAAACGAAATTGCAGTTTTGACTCTATAAATTTAGCTGGTTAAAAAATGAATAGATAATACATAGTATAGTATTATCGTAAATACAAGTAAACAAAGACCTATTTTTTGTATTACATTAAGACCTTTTGGTTGGTTGTTACTATCATTAAACTTCATGGCTATGGTTTTACATTGATTAGTTTGATGATTTGGGATTTCAAATGTAAGTAGTTTTTTCATTTAAAGAGTACGTGTTTATACGTGTTTTTCTATTACCGTGATTCATTTATGTATATTGACTTTTAACGTTTTATTTAATTATAAAACATTTATATCTTTTGTGTTTTTGCAGGTATCCTTATATCTTTACTAAAATAATTTTCTGATGAAAAAAAACTTCCTATATATATTTATTGTGTTGCTGTCATTTCAAGCTAAAGCTTCGTTTATACTGCTTCCAATGGATGAGACCACTCAGCAGAATCACTTAAAGGCATACGGGATAACATATTGGTGTTTAAGTAAAGATTATAAAGCAAGCTGGCTGCTTAATTATCGCGGCGGTTCATTTTTACTACCTGATGCTGAGGAAATTCGCAAAGAATGTAAAATTAGAGGAGTAAGTTTTGAGATACTTTCTGATAGTGAAGAAGCTTCTTTATTAAATGATATTTCCAGTCCGTCTCAAAATATGGAATCTGTTATTCTTGAAAAAGCACCAAAAATTGCAGTTTATACTCCAAAAGGAAAACAACCATGGGATGATGCTGTGACGCTGGTTTTGACTTATGCCGAAATTCCATTTACACCAATTTATGACGAGGAAGTTTTAAGTGATCAATTATTGCTTTATGATTGGCTTCATTTACATCATGAAGATTTTACTGGGCAATATGGAAAATTTTATACCGCTTATAAAAATACGCCATGGTATATTGAACAAAAGAAAGATGCCGAAGCTTTAGCCGCAAAATTGGGCTATCCTAAAGTTTCAATCGAGAAAGGAGCAGTTGCCAAAAAAATTAGAGATTTTGTAGTTGGCGGAGGTTTTATGTTTGCAATGTGTTCAGCTACTGATAGCTTTGATATTGCTCTTGCCGCTGACGGCGTTGATATTTGTGAAACTATGTTTGATGGAGATCCAAGTGAATCTAATTATCAATCAAAATTGAATTATGGAAATTCATTTGCGTTTAAAAACTTTATTTTAGAACGAAGACCAGAAGTTTATGAGTTTTCAGATATTGATATGACCTCCGTACGTCGAGTTCCTATGGATAAAGATTATTTTACTTTAATGGAATTTTCTGCAAAGTGGGATCCAATTCCAAGTATGTTATGTCAGAATCATACTCAATTGGTAAAAGGATTTATGGGACAGACAACCTCGTTTAATGAAACTTTGGTAAAATCAAATGTTCTTGTAATGGGAACTTGTGAAATAAATGGTGAAGCCAGGTATATTCATGGTGAAAAAGGAAAAGGAATGTTTACTTTTTTTGGAGGCCATGATCCAGAAGATTATCAGCATCAAGTTGGTGATCCGCCTACTGTTTTAGATTTACATCCAAATTCTCCGGGTTATCGTTTAATTTTAAATAATGTTTTATTTCCTGCTGCAAAAAAGAAAAAACTGAAAACTTAATTGAGTGAAAATTCAAACCAAATCGGAATATGATCTGATATTTTTCTAGCTTCTTGAAGAGAATCAAATTTTTTGTAAAATAAAATTACTCCAGATCGAGTATTTTTAAACTTAGCAGGATTGTAGAAAATATTGTCAAATTCAGACGCTAAACATTCGTCATATTTGCATTTTTGTTTTAAAGTAGTTTTTTGCTTTTGTAGAATTGATGTATATCCAACTTTTTTTAGCGGATTGAAAACGGTATGTGATTCTGGACAATTAAAATCACCTGCAAAAACTAAATTTAAATTTGGATATTCTTGAGGAAGAAATTTAAAATACTTAATTTCGGTTTCAGGCTGTTTCTTTTTTGTAATAGCGTGAAAATTAACTAGTGTTACCGTTTTTTTATCAATTTCAAATGTTGCAAAATAAGGTTCTCGGTCAATTTCTAACGAATATTTTTTTTCAAGCCAAGGATTTCCTTTTAGTTTAGCTTTGCTGGTTTTCCAAAGAAAAGCATAACGTTCTGTTTTGTAGCTTGTGCCGCTGGTTGGTTCACTAATGGTATAATCCCATTTTGATCCTTTTTCATTTAATAATTGTGAAAGTTTTGCAACAGTTTGTGCACCGCCATATCCTGCTACAATTTCTTGAATCGCGACAATATCGTAATCTTGAACGGTAGCAGCGATAAAATTTAAGCTGGATTGAGTTTTTGATTTACCAAAATTTTCCAAATTCCAAGAAAGAAATTTGGTTTGCGAAAATGAATGAGCTGTAAATAGTAAGAGAACGTAAATTATAATGTTTTTCATCTGCTTATAAAAAAATCAAAGATAAGCAATTGGTTTTTTCTCCTTCTTTTTATAAATTCATTCTAGATATTATTTTTTTCTAATCGGCTTAGTGTTTTTTATATCTGTTTTTCAATGCTGTTCCAATAATAATAATTTGTAAAACAAGAAGAGCAGGAATAAAAACAATTTTCCAATCAACTTCAAGCCATCCCGTTTTCTCAGAAACTAGAGCAAAAGTCAGGGAAAGAAATAGGCACAAAAGCATAGTTTTCATAATAATTTTATTATTGGTTGTATTTATTTTTGCAAATAAATTGAATTTGTATTTTAATTTCATTAGGTAGATTCGTAGGTTATAGCAAACTTATGTCTATAAATGTGCATTTCCTTACGGGAATCCGTAAAAGAATAGAAAAATTAAACCAGTCCAAAATCCTTTGCAATAGCAATTAAATGCACATTGTTGTTCGCTTTGAAGTAGATTTTTAATTTATTTATTCGTTTTTCTATACTGCTCGTTCCATTAGGAGTTATTGCATTTACTTTGAACTCACTTGAGATACTTTCTAATATATGACCTTGAGCTAGAAGTTTTAGAATTGAAATGTCATAAGACTCAATTTCTATCAGCGATTTATCATTAAAACTAAAATTTAAATCTGACGATAGTATTTTTTCCTCTTCGTTATAGGTCTTCTCAATTGCATTTCTTAATTCATGAATACTATTTCTACCTTTCGAAACATAAGCATTAATTCCTAAATCATTAAAAAGCGTTTTAATTCGATAAGGTTTGTCTTCTATTGAGAATACAATCTTTTTTATGGTCGGTTGTATTGTATTAATTGCCTCTATCAAATCATCTCCGCTTTCTAGAATAGTTTCGCGATGATCTATTTTAAAAGATAAATCCGTAATAAGTAAATCATATGGTTCTTTATCTTTTAAACCTTTTTTTATTTTTAATAATCCGTCATCACAGTATTTTACATGATGAATTATAGGTATTTGTAAATCCTCAAGCGCTTGAATAACCGCTATGCTTATACTATCTAGATCTTCTGCTACTAAAACTTTTTTAAACATAATACTTTACTTTATAAAGGGAAAGTGAAATTTATCTTGAAACCTTTTTCTGAATTATGGTCAAAATTAATAGTTCCATTTATTGTTTTAATACGGTTTTCCACATTTTGCATCGTATTTTTTAAAAATGTTTTTTTATTTTCAGTTCCAACCCTGTTATCACTATAGGTGACAGTGATATTTTTTTGAATTATTTTGAAAGAAACTATTACAAGAGAAGCGTTGCTGGCATTTTTCATAATTTGAAATAATTCTTGCAGCACTCGATAGACAGTTATTTTTTTATTTTATCTATTTTATTCCAATGAATATCATTCAGGCCGTTTGTTAGAATACTTATTTGTGCTGTTTTAAAACCTGAAATCATTTCTTTAAGACCAGATTCGTACCTTTCATTTGTGTCAATACTGCTGTTTTCTCTCGAAATAGTACGTGTTTGGAAATAAATTTTTTCAAGATTATTTAATAGTTCAGTTTTATTTTCGACAGTTTCTAGATCGTTTCTTTTAACAAAAGACAAAGTATTGTATACTTGAAGAGTAAGTTTATTATGTAGTTTTCCTGAAATTCTTTTTTCACTTTCAAATACAGCTTCTTTTTTTTCTTTTCTCCCCTTTAGAGATAAGTAAAATAATAGAATTATAAAAAATCCAATTATGAAAACGATTATAATATATGAAATGATATTTCGATTTTTATGTCGTTCTAGTTGCAGTTCATTTTCTGTCTTTTCTGCCTTGAGCTGTAAATTTTGCTCTTTATCTACCTTAGACTCGTATCGCATTGTAGAAAATTGATTCTTATTCATTTTTCCTGCTTTCGCAATACTGTCTGTAAGATGAATGTACCTTTCAGTATGTTTTTTAAGTTCATTTCCTTCACTAGATTCTATAACTACATAAAGGCTGAGAATAATTTCTGTTACAGATTTCAATTTTTCAGCTGTTTTTAGTGCTTCAGCTCCATATTTTTTTGCTAATCTAGGATCGCTTTTTTGAAAATATGTAGAAAGATGGCGGTAACTGTTTACTAAACCTTCGCTTCTTTGTGGCTGCAGACGAATTTCTAGAGCTTTGTAATAGCATTTTAAAGCTTCATCATAATTTCCTTTTTGATAATAGCAATATCCCATATTGTCTAGTACAAAAGCATAATTGCTATCGTCTAAATGTTTATGCTTAGAAGCGTGAACATTAGAAGCAAGGATTTGATAAATCTCTATTGCTTTGTCATATTCATTTTTGTTTTTATAAGTAGCCGCAATATTATTTAAAGCAACACGTTTTCTCCACAAACTTGTTTTTAGTTTTAGCGCCTTTTTAAAATAAAGTTCCGCGTTAGTAAAGTCATAAGTACTTAAGTAATTTTGTCCTTGTACATTGTAAATAAGCCAAGAATATCTGGGGTTCTTAATTAACTTTAAATACGGTAATGCTTTTGTAGCTGCAATTTCGCTGGAAATATAATCAGAGCTTGAGTAGTATAGATCTGCGATACAATACAGTGAATATACATAATCTGTTGTATTGATTTCTGGATCACAAAGTTTTATAGCCTTATTATAGGTTAGAATTGCCAGTTCTCTATTGTCATCGTCAAAGTACAGATCTGCTTTATCTATTAATCTTTTAATTTCGATAGAGTTATCCTTAGCCTTTTGCTGTATTATTGCGTTTTTATTTCTCTGAAATTGTAATAGAAATATTGCCCCAACTATTAATATTGTTAAGAATATTAAAAAGTACTTTAAGATAAATCTATTCTTAATAAACTTCATTGCTTTTGTAATCAAATTGAGATTTAAAGATAACCTTAAACCCATTACTAGGAGTGGAATCAAATTTAATTTCTCCTTTTACTGAGTTAATTCTGTTCTCTACATTGTAAAGACCATTTTTAAAAGTCATAGAGTTTAAATTGATGCCTTTTCCATTGTCCGTATAAGTGACCGTAATGTTTTTATTGCTTTTTTTAAAATTAATACCAACTAGTGTAGCGTTACTATGTTTTTTCATATTTACAAGTAATTCCTGTAACACCCTGTAAGTGGTTATTTTTTTGTTTTTTTCAACTTCATTCCAAGGGATGTTTTCAATACCATTTAGTAGAAGATTAATATCGGGAGTATTGAATCCTGCAATCATTTCTTTTAAAAATAAGATGTATTTTTCAGATGTTATAATTGGACTGTTTTCTTTTGATATATCTCTAGTTCGAGAATATATTACATCTAGATTTTTTATTAATTGTTCTTTGTTTTCAGATACAGAAAGGTTTTTATTCTCGGCAAAAGCCATCGTATGGTAAATGTCATTTGCTAATTCATCATGCAGTTTTTTAGCAATTCGTGTTTCGCTTTTGTAGGTTGCTTCAATTTTTTCTTTGTTAGCTTTAGATGTTAAATGAAAGTACAACGCTAATATTAAGCTTAAACTTAATATAATAATTATATAAGAAATTATATTTCGATTTTTTTGTCTTTCTAATTGAAGTTCGTTTTCAATTTTATCGGTTTTCAGTTTTAGGTTTTCGTTTCTCTCTTTTTTTGAGTCATACTTAATTCGAGCAAATTGATTTTTTGCTTTCTGTCGTATTTCGGTTAGACTGTCATTAAGTTTAATATATATGAGAGAGTATTTTTTTAGCTCACTGCTTACCGAGCAGTTTATTAATAACTTTAGAGCAGACATTCTGCCTTCGGAGTAGTTTAGGAGAGCTGCGTTTTCATAACTAAGCTGCGCATATTTTTTTGATAGAGAAGGATTTTTTGGTTGGTAAAATTCAGCTAAATGCAGATAAATTTTAGAAGTCGAAAGATAATCTTTTATTTCGGCTGCTGCTTTTAATGCTTTTTTAAAGTATGAAAGTGCTCGCGGATCCTTAATTTTAAAATAGCAAAAACCTATATTGTCTAGTACTTTGACATAGCTTTCTGGGTTTTCAAGGATTTCTTTTTTCTCAATCAAAGAAGTAAAAATGTCTAAAGCTTCATTGTATTTGCCCTGTTCCAATAAAACGACCGCAATATTGTTTGTCGTATTTAGTTTTCTCCATTCACTTGTATTTAAACTTAATGCTTTTTTATAGTAGGATAATGCATTGTTGTAATCATAAGTATAGAGGTAGTTGTTGCCCAATTCTATATAAGTGTTCCAAATATGTTTAGGATTTTTTATGTGTTTAAGATGAGGCAAAGCTTCCGTAAGAGTTGATTCACTGCCAGTATAATCTCCTTGATATCTTTGGATTTCAGCCATCGCATTTAATGTGCTGACAAAACTTTCTGTTTCTGTTTTTGGGTTGCAAATAAATTTTGCCTTGTTGTAGTAAAAAAAAGCACTGTCAAAATTTTGATCATCATAAAAGCGATCTCCTATTGCGATCAGTTTTTCTGCTTTTTCTTTTGTGTCAGTTGCAGCGACTTTAGAAGATTCCTCTTTTTGACATGAAAACAAAATAATAAATATTAGAATTATGTATAGGGATATTATCTTGTGTTTTTGTTTCATGCGCCAAAAGTAAAAAAATAAATCCCCTTGAAAGAGTATATATACGGTATTTTTAAAACTGAGAATAAAACTGTTTTTTCTATTTCTCATTTACAATCAGATACGACAAAGCCCTCTAGATAGAGGGCTTCTGTATTTTGTAAGCTTGTAAAATTTATCTTTATAAAAAATTAAACAGCTCTCAGTCCTGTTGTAATTGCTAATCTATTCCAAGAGTTAATTGTGATGATTGCAAGGATGATTTCTGCTAAATATTTTTCATCAAATAAGTTTGCCGCATTTTGATAAACTTCATCAGAAACATGATTTCCAATTAAGGTAACAGCTTCAGTTAAAGCTAAAATTGCTTTTTCTTCTTCAGTATAAACATTAGCTTCGCGCCAAGCGCTGGTTAAATAAATGCGTTGCTCTGTTTCGCCTTGTTTTCTAGCATCTGCGGTATGCATATTAATACAAAAGGCACAACCATTTATTTGTGAAGCACGAATTTTAATTAGTTCTTTATGAGTTGATGTTAATGAAGTTGTTGAGATGTATTTTTCTAAATTCATTAATGCTTGATATGCTTGCGGGGCAACTTCTGGGATAACGATTCTTGATTTCATTTTTATATGTTTTAAAAGTTCAATACAAAGGTCAGTAATGACTGCTATAAAAAACTTGAACTACTTCAAGAAATGTAGCTTATACTTTTCCAGCCCTGATTTTACTCATAAATTCAGCTGAAAAATCTAAGTAAGAAGCAAGCATATACTGAGGAACGCGTTGTACAAAATCGGAGTTTAGATTGTTGAAATGATGATATCGCTCTTCTGCCGACATTGTAAATAGAAATTTAATTCTCATTTGAGCGGCTCCAAATGATTTTTGAGAAACGATTCGGAAGTATCGTTCTAACTTCGGAATCTCAATTAATAGAGATTCTAGAGTTTTTTTTTCGATAGCAATTAGTTCACTGTTTTCAACTGTCTGAATGTAGAAATGTGATGGAGTAGTATTGTGATAACTTAAATAATCAGTAATCCACCAATTTTCAATCGCAAATTGCAAAGTTTGTTCTGTTCCTTTTGAGTTAATTATATATTGCCTTGCACAGCCTTTTATAATAAAATATAATGTATTACAAACTTGTCCTTCTTGCAATAGATGTTCTTTCTTTTTTATTTTCGAGAGTTTTAAACATGATTCAAGTGTGTCAATTTCTGAGGGCTCAAGTGTTACAAATTTCTGGATGTGATCAAAAAGAGGAGTAAACATTTTGTAGTTGTTTTTTTAAAGAGTCTTAAAGGTAAAGCAGATTGTTGTAAAAACAAAAAACCATCCGAATTAACGAATGGTTTTTTTATGATAAGTAAGTAATCTAAATTGAGTTTATAAACGTTTATTTTACTTTATTAAGTATTGCTTTGAAAGCTTCAGGGTGGTTCATAGCTAAATCTGCAAGAACTTTACGGTTCAATTCGATTCCGTTAGCTTTTACTTTCCCCATGAATTGAGAATAAGACATTCCTTCTAATCTAGCTCCAGCGTTGATACGTTGAATCCATAAAGCACGGAAATTTCTTTTGTTTTGTTTTCTATCGCGGTAAGCGTAGCACATTGCTTTCTCTACTGCATTCTTAGCAACTGTCCAAACGTTTTTACGTCTACCAAAGAAACCTTTGGCTTGCTTCATTATTTTTTTTCTTCTTGCTCTTTTAGCAACTGAATTTACCGATCTTGGCATAATTTTAATGTGTTTTTGTAGCAGGCGTCCTGAATTAAATCAAAGGAACTTAAAAGCCATACTCCAAGGTTATATAAATAATTTTTTAACCTAAAGAATTATTAGATAATTCTTAATTGTTGTTTGATGCTTTTCATATCTGTTGAGTGAACTAGCGCTGAGTGAGTCAAAGCTAATTTACGTTTTTTAGATTTTTTAGTCAAGATGTGACTTTTAAAAGCATGCTTTCTTTTAATCTTTCCAGAACCAGTAACTTTAAAACGTTTCTTAGCGCTAGATTTAGTTTTCATTTTAGGCATTTTTCCTAGTGTTTTAATTTATTCTTACTTACTTATATCTTGAGTCAGAAAGTTCAAAAGTCAAAAGTCAAAAGTCAGTTTATGACTTTCGACTTTAAGACTTTAAGCTTTAAGACTTATTTCTTTTTCTTAGGAGCAATGAACATAATCATTCTCTTTCCTTCAAGAACAGGCATCGCTTCAACTTTACCATGTTCTTCTAGATCTGTAGCCAAACGCAACAATAAAATTTGTCCTTGATCTTTATAGATGATTGAACGTCCTTTAAAGAAAACAAATGCTTTTAATTTAGAACCTTCTTTTAAGAATTTCTCAGCATTTTTTCTTTTAAATTCATAATCATGCTCATCTGTTTGAGGACCAAAACGAATCTCTTTTACAACAACTTGTGAAGACTTAGCTTTTAATGCTTTATCACGTTTCTTTTGTTCGTAAACAAATTTCTTGTAATCCATGATTTTACAAACCGGCGGCTCAGCATTTGGTGAAATTTCAACCAAGTCTAATTCAAACTGATCTGCTAGACGCAAAGCTTCTGCAAGCTTAAATACACCTGGTTCGATGTTCTCGCCTACTAACCTCACTTCTTGTACACCACGAATATTGTTGTTTATTCTGTGTGCATCTTTTTTTTCTACTCGAGGTTGAAAACCTCTGTTACTTTTTATTGCTATGACTTTCTAATTTAAGTTAAACTGTAAATACTTTTAATGTCTTTTTTATTTCTTCGTCTACAATCGAAGCAAATTCTTCGATAGAAACTGTGATATTGCCTTTTCCTTCCTGTCCATGGCGGCGTATAGAAATTGTGCCGTTTTTCTCTTCTTCCTCGCCCACAATCAACATAAACGGGATTTTTTGCATTTCGGCATCTCTAATTTTCTTACCGATAGTTTCGTTTCGGTTGTCAATTAGGGCGCGAATTTCGTGATTTTCTAGCAAATCTAAAACTTTTTTAGCATAATTTTCGTATTTCTCGCTCAAAGACAAGATAATAGCCTGTTCTGGCATAAGCCAAAGCGGGAAATTTCCTGCAGTGTGTTCTAGTAAAATTGCTATAAAACGTTCCATAGATCCAAAAGGAGCTCTGTGGATCATAACTGGACGATGTAATTCATTATCAGCGCCTTTGTATGTCAAATCAAAACGCTCAGGTAAGTTGTAATCTACCTGAATAGTTCCTAATTGCCATTGTCTTCCTAAGGCGTCTTTAACCATAAAGTCAAGTTTAGGTCCGTAGAACGCAGCTTCGCCATATTCAACAACAGTATTTAAGCCTTTATCAGCAGCTGCATTGATGATAGCGTTTTCAGCTTTCTCCCAGTTTTCATCAGTACCAATATATTTTTCTCTGTCTTCTTGGTCTCGTAATGAGATTTGAGCAGTAAAGTTTTCAAAACCTAATGAACCAAATACATATAATACTAAGTCTATTACCTTTTTGAATTCCTCATCTAATTGCTCTGGAGTACAAAAAATATGTGCATCATCTTGAGTAAAACCACGTACACGAGTTAAACCGTGTAATTCACCAGACTGCTCGTATCTATATACAGTACCAAATTCAGCATAACGCTTAGGTAGATCTTTATATGACCAAGGTCTTACATTGTAAATTTCACAGTGGTGAGGGCAGTTCATTGGTTTTAGCAAAAACTCTTCACCTTCGGCAGGAGTATGTATTGGCTGAAAACTATCTGCACCATATTTAGCATAGTGACCAGAAGTAACATATAGTTCTTTTTGTCCAATATGCGGGCTCACAACTTGTTCGTAACCTGCTTTCTTTTGAGCTTTCTTTAAAAATTGCTCTAAACGTTCTCTAAGTGCCGCGCCCTTAGGTAGCCATAAAGGTAAGCCTTGACCCACTTTTTGAGAGAAAGCAAACAATTCAAGTTCTTTTCCTAATTTACGGTGATCGCGACGTTTTGCTTCTTCAAGAAGTTCCAGATATTCAGTTAAATCTTTTTGTTTAGGGAAAGAAGTTCCGTAAACACGAGTTAACTGTTTGTTCTTCTCATCACCTCTCCAATAAGCACCAGCAACACTCATCACTTTCATGGCTTTGATAATTCCGGTATTCGGAATGTGGCCTCCACGACATAAATCAGTAAAAGTAGAGTGATCACAAAAAGTTATAGTACCGTCTTCAAGATTAGAAATCAATTCAGTCTTGTAAACGTTGTCTTTGTACATCTCTAATGCATCAGCTTTACTAACCGGACGCATTTTGAATTCATGTTTTCCTCTTGAAATTTCAAGAACACGATCTTCGATCTTTTTAAAGTCAGCCTCAGAAATCTTTTGGTCTTCAAAATCAACATCATAATAAAAACCATTAGCAATTGCTGGTCCAAGAGTTAATTTAATTCCTGGGTACAATTCTTCAAGAGCCTGTGCCATTACGTGCGAAGTCGAATGCCAGAAAGCTTTTTTACCCTCAGCATCATTCCAAGTATATAATATAAGATTACCATCGGTCGTTAATGGAGTTTCGGTTTCAATAGTTGTACCATTAAAAGATGCAGAAATAACATTTCGTGCAAAACCTTCGCTAATGTTTTTAGCGACCTCCATTGGAGTTACGCCTTGAGCGAACTCTCTAATTGACCCATCGGGTAAAGTAATCTTGATCATTGTTTATAATTTTGTGAATGCAAATATAAGTGATTACAAAAATACATACAATATATATATGTATAAGATTGCTATTATATAATAAGAAGGATGTGGTGTTGTATTATGTAAATGTAAAATTCTACTATAATATATAAGAGTAAAGGTTTGTTTTATTTTTGGGGAGTTGAAATAGTTTTGGTGTTAGTATTTATAAGCGGCTTTTTCCTTCTATGGGTTTTAATCTTTTATTTTGCCCTAAAATAAAAGGATTTTCCCTTTTATCAGGGCTGGGGTATGAGTTATTAAAGGAAATAACAGGGAGAAAAGAAGGATTAAGTTCTTTTAAAGATCAAATATGCTTTAAAAAGGGGGGTTTAAATCTTGGTTTTTCATTAAAGAACCGCCAAAAGAGCTAAGAACTCTTCAAAAAAGGAGTTGTAAAAAGGCTGAAAAATAAAGAAAACACAGTGAAAAGAAGAAAAACCGCACAATGGGTTTAAAAAAGAAGAATTGTAAAACACGAGTTATGAGAATGTTAAGAAATAAAGTAAAAAAAGATTAAAAAAACTTTGCAAAAAGTCTTGTTTAAGTGGATAAAGGTGGTACTTTTGCACCCGCAACAGCGATAAACGTTCACCGAAATACTGACAGGGATTTTAATTAAAGAGAAAAGAAATTTTCAAAAAAAGATTAGAAAAAGCTTGTGAGAATGGAAAACGGATATTACATTTGCACCCCGCAAAATGCGGAAAGTTATTTGAGAGATTGGTAGGAGAAATGAGAAAAAGGGGACGAAAAAAAAAGTTTCAAAATTTTTTAAATTTTTCTTGCGAGAAACAAAATAAATTTTTAGTTTTGCACCCGCTTTGAGAAACAACTTAAG